>NZ_JANMET010000206.1:0-41048 GCF_031377265.1 Tabrizicola sp.
CCCCGCCGCCCAGCCCGCATCCGACAGCCCGCGCAGCGCACCCAGCATCGTCGATTGCACCCCGTCAAACAGCTGCATCACCGCAAACACCGCCATCACGGTCGCGGCCAGCGTGACGACCTCAGGGTCGCGCACGATCAGACTGGCCATCCAATTCCCGCCAAACCCGAGCAGCAGTGCCGATCCTGCCAACCAAACCGTGGCCACCGCAAGGGCTGCAAAGGCCACTGGCCGCACGGCATCCCGGTTTCCCGCACCGCTCACCTGCGCCACCCTGATCGCCACCGCCCCCGCTGCCCCCAACGGCACCATGTACAACAGACCGCCGACCGACATGGCCACCTGATTTGCTGCCAGCGCCAGCGCCCCAAAGGTGCCGATCATCATCGTGCCCACCGCGATGGCCCCGGTTTCCACCAGATACATCACCCCCATCGGCAGCCCTTCGCGCGCCGTCATCGCCATATCCGTCCATGACAGCGCCCGGCGCAGCCGCAACCGGCGCAACGACGGTGCCCAAATCCACATCCCCCAGGCCACACCCAACGCCAGACATTGCGCCGAAAGGCTGGCAAGTCCTGCCCCGGTCAGCCCAAACGCCGGAAGCGGGCCAATCCCCCAGATCAGCGCATAGTTCAACGGCACGTTCACGATCACCCCGATGAAAGCGAAGCCGGTGCCCAGCCACGGCCTCCCGACTGCTTCAAATGTTGCGGTAAACACGAACAAAAGGGCAAAGGGAATCATGAACAGTGCCATCAGCCCATAGTAGGCCGGCATCGCCGCCAACACCTCTGGCGGTTGGCCAAGATGCGGCAACGCGAACCAAACGGCGGCCATGATCAGCGTGCCCATCCCCCCGATCACCACCCCCAGCGCCAGCCCGTTGCGCAATATCCCCGGAATGGCCCGCCCCGCGCCCGCGCCATGTGCATGCCCGATCCGCACCGACAGCGCCGACAGGATGCCATAGATCGACGCATACAGGATCATCGCCACCGCCGATGTCAGGCCCACTGCGGCCAATGCCACCGGGCCAAGCGGCGCCACCATCAGCGAATCGGTGATGCCGACAAGGCTCGACGCCGCCAGACCGACCACGATCGGCACCGCCAGCCCGACAATTCCCGGTACCTCCGCCCAGATATCCCGCGCCCGCACTTGCCAGCCTCCATCGTTTCACATACGCTTCGTATGTCAATATCTCACATACGGTCCGTATGTCAACCACACGCCAAAGCCGCGCCGCCATGGCGCAAGCCACCACCGACCGGCTGCTTGCCGTCGCACATCGCGCCTTTGCCGACGAAGGCTTCGCCGCCGTGTCGCTTGATACGCTGGCCGAACGGGCTGGTGTCACACGCGGCGCGCTGCACCACCACTTCACCAACAAGGCCGGCCTGTTCGAGGCGGTCCTGCGCCGGATCGACGCTGAGGTCGCCGCCGAGATGGTCCCGGCATGGGAGGCGACGCCCGACCACTGGCAAGGTTTTCGCGATTGCTTCCATGTCTACCTTGATGCCGTGCTGCGGCCTGACCGCCGCCGCATCCTGTTTCAGGACGCCCCGGCGGTTCTGGGGATGAAATCGGTCGACATCCTGATGGAATCGGGCTTTGGCGAAACGATGTCAGACCTGCAGGGCTTCATAGCCCAAGGCCGCGTCCGTGGCCCGGATGCCGAGGCGCTGGCGCATCTGGTGAACGGCGCGATCTTCGCCGTGGCCTTCTGGGCCGCCGAAGGCCAACCAGCCGAGGATCGCCGCTCCCGCGCCCATTCGGCGCTGTCCGCCCTGTTTGACGGGCTGACCCTGCCTTAGTCCAGAGCCGATTCGCAGCGCACGGTTAACGCCACTTTTGTCTTGCGCGCGTGTAGACGCAGGGAAGACGGAAAGAAGACGCAATGAAGACGTCGAAAACCCTGCCATTTCGCGGCGTTAACCCGCAGAACGGCAGGACTCCGTGCTATCTCCGCGACCCGAACAACGACCCCAGCACTCCCCGGATGATCGCCTGCCCCGACTTCGTGCCCAACTGCCGGGCAAAGCTTTTGGCAAAGGCCGTGCCGACCGAATCCGACCGACCGGTGGATTTCTTCGGCGCCTCATACCCCTTGCCGTCATAGCGCCGGGCGCGTTCGAACTCGCGGTCCACGTCAGCTTTCTTCGCCTCGTCCTCCGCCGCAGCAGCGGCGTCCTGCGCCGCCCGTTCCGCCTTGGCACGCAGCCGCTCATAGGCGCTGTCGCGGTCAACGGTGATGTCATACTTCCCCTTGACCGGAGAGCCCGCCACCAACGCCGCCCGCACGGCTTCGTCAATTGGCCCAAGCTGGCTTGACGGCGGCCGGATCAGCGTCCGCTCGGCGATACCGGGAATGCCTTTGGCCTCCAGCATCGAGGTCACCGCCTCGCCGGTGCCCACATCGCGGATCGCATCCTCGATGGCAAAGCGCGGGTTCGGACGATAGGTTTCCGACGCAAGCCTCAGATCTTTCTGGTCTTTCGCGGTAAACGCCCGCAGCGCATGCTGCACCCGGTTGCCCAATTGCCCCAGGATGTTCTCTGGCACATCGGCCGGGTTCTGGGTGATGAAATACACCCCAACACCCTTGGACCGGATCAGCCGCGCCACCTGTTCCACCTTGGCCACCAGCGCTTTTGGCGCGTCGGTGAACAACAAATGCGCCTCGTCAAAAAAGAACACCAGCTTCGGTTTGTCCGGATCACCCACTTCGGGCAGCGTCTCGAACAACTCCGACAGCAGCCACAACAGGAAGGTCGCATACAGCCGTGGCGAATTCATCAACCGGTCCGCCGCCAGAATGCTGATCCGCCCCGCACCGGCGGCATCGGTCAGCATCAGGTCGGAAAGTTCCAGCGCCGGCTCGCCAAACAGATCCGCCCCGCCCTGGTTTTCCAATACCAGCAACCGGCGCTGGATAGCCCCCACTGATTCCTTAGACACTAGCCCATAACGCGCTGAAATCGCTTCAGCATTTTCCGCCACAAAGACTAGCAGCGCCTGCAGGTCCTTCAGATCCAGCAGCGGCAGTTCCTCCTCATCCGACAGGCGGAACGCCACGTTCAGCACCCCCTCCTGCGGCTCCGACAGTTCCAGAAGCCGGCTCAGCAGCAGGGGTCCCATCTCAGCCACGGTGGCGCGGATCGGGTGGCCCTTTTGCCCGAAAAGATCCCAGAAAATCACCGGGAATGCGCGGTAGGTCAGCTCCATCCCGATGGTCGCCGCGCGTTTCATGAATGGCTCGTGCAGCTTGTGCGCCGCCGATCCAGACGCGCCGATGCCCGACAGATCGCCCTTCACATCCGACAGGAACACCGGCACCCCGGCCGCCGAAAATCCTTCGGCCAGCACCTGCAGCGTCACCGTCTTGCCCGTGCCGGTCGCCCCCGCGATCAGCCCATGCCGGTTGCCGTATTTCAGCAACAGCGACTGCGGCACCCCGTAGCCCTCACCGCCGCCACCCAAAAAAATGCTGTCTGCCACAACTGCTGCTTCTGCCACGCCACACTCCCACTCGTTGCGCGAAATCGGTCCCGCGCACCCTGCACTCGCTGCCAAAATACATTGTTAACTCCATTGTGCCAGACTTGTCTTGTCGGGCCGCATCTCCCATGCGGGTTGATGATGTTTTCCTCCCTGTCGACTGGCCGCGCCCTTAAATCGGCGCGGCTTTTTTTCGGGAAAAATCGGCCATTCGGGCTGCCAAAAACCCGTTGACGCATGTAAAAAACCGCCTTACGGTCTGTCACATAAGTCGGCCAGTCCGACAGGGAGCAAAAAACATTATCGTGAAAAGGGCCGGTTTCCCGGCCCTTTTTTCTTGCGCCCCGCTGGCCGCGGCAGAACCGCGCCACCCGTCTTTTTCGCACCTGACTTGCCGCTTTGCCCATGGTAAAGACGCCGACGAACCGACTGATCCCGACCAAAGGAATTGCCAAAGATGGCCAAGACCATGCTTTCCACGCTCGCGCTGGCGTTCACGCTGGCGGCGATGCCGCTTTTCGCCCAAACCACCACCACCGAAGAACCCGCGCCCGTCGAGGGCGATGCCCCCGCGGCAGACGGCCTTTCGATGGGGGCCGACGTCGGCGCAGCTGACGGGGTTGGGTCAACCTATGTCGCAGCCAACTTCGAAGCCTGGGAACAGCGCTGCGTGCGCACCGAATCCGGCATCGATCCATGCCAGCTGTACATGCTGCTGAAAGACGATCAGGGCAATTCGGTTGCCGAATTCACCCTGTTTGGCCTGCCCGAAGGCGGCGAAGGCCCCGCCGTTGCCGGCGCCACCTTCATCGCCCCGCTGGAGACGCTGCTCACCGCCGGCATGATGCTGCAGATCGACACCGGCAAACCCAAAGCCTACCCGTTCACCTTCTGCGCCCAGATCGGTTGCGTGGTCCGCCTTGGTTTTACTGCCGAGGAAGTGGAACAGCTGAAGAAAGGCGCCAACACCGTTATCACCATCGTGCCTTTCGTTGCCCCGGATCAGAAGGTCACCCTGACCGCGTCGCTGAAAGGCTTCACCGCAGGGTTCGAGGCGGTGAATGTTGCCAACAAGGCGGCTGATGCGGCAGCAGCGGCTGCCAAAGCTGCGGCCCCTGCCGAAGAAGCCCCAAAGGCCAGCGAATAGCGCCTGACCAACGCTGAACACAAGGCCGACCCATCCGGGTCGGCCTTGTGCGTTAGGCCCGGCGCAGTGCCAGAACGGCGTTAAGCCCGCCAAAGGCAAAGGCATTGCTCAGCGTCGCGTCAACCCGCACGGCTCGTGCGACATTTGCCACCACATCCAGCGCGCAATCCGGATCAGGGCCCTGAAACCCGATTGTCGGCGGCACCACGCCTTCGATCAGCGCCATCAGGCAAGCCAGACTCTCGATCGCCCCGGTGGCCCCGATGACATGGCCGTGCATCGCCTTGGTTGACGACATCAGCGGCGCGCCTATGCCAAAAACCTGCCGCACCGCCGCACATTCCGCCCGGTCGTTGGCCAGCGTCCCGGTACCATGCGCGTTGATGTAGCCAACGTCGCGCGGCCCCATATCGGCATCCGCCAGCGCCAACGTCATCGCGCGCGCCGCCCCTTCGGCAGACGGCGCCACAATATCAGACGCGTCCGCCGTCATCCCGAATCCCGCCACTTCAGCCAGAATGCGCGCCCCCCGCATCCGCGCATGGCTTTCTTCCTCGAACACCAGCACCGCTGCGCCCTCACCCATCACCATGCCGCGTCTTCCAGCTGAAAAAGGTCGGCAGGCGTCCGGCGCCATCACCCGCAGACCCTCCCAAGCCTTGATCCCGCCAAAGCACAGCATCGCCTCCGACCCGCCGGTCAGCATCACATCCGCAGCGCCCGAGCGGATCATCTGCAGTGCCAGCCCCATCGCGTGATTGGCGCTGGCGCAGGCCGAGGCCACGGTGAAAACCGGCCCCTGCAATCCGTAGGTCATCGACAGATGCGAAGCCGCCGCATTGTGCATCAGACGCGGCACGACCAGCGGCGACACCCGGTTGCGCCCTTCGGCAAAGACCGCGCGATAGCTGTCTTCCCAAGTGGCGATGCCGCCCGCAGCGCTGCCCAGAATCGCCCCCGCACGCACGCCCAGACCGCCGCCCAAACCCGCCGCAGCCATCGCTTCACGCGCGGCAAAGACGGCAAACTGGGTGAAACGGTCATACAACGACAACTCAGCCGCAGTGAACTCCGCCTCTGGCTGCCAGTCTTGAACCTGCGCGCCGATCTTGATGCTCAACCGGTCCGCGTCGCGGAACCTCAGTGGCCCGATCCCACAGCGCCCGTCGCGAAATGCCACAAACGTCCCCGCCACATCACGCGCCAACGCATTCACCGTTCCCGCCCCGGTGATCACGACCCGCTTCATGCGGCTTGCTGAGCGATCAGACTTTCCACAGCCGCGACAATGCTTTGCACCGAAGAGGTATCGAAATCAGGGGCTTCTGGTACATTCGCGTTGAACGGGATCGAGATGTCAAAGCGTTCCTCCAGCGCAAAGATCGCCTCGACCTTGCCCAGACTGTCCAGCCCCAGATCTTCCAGCCGTGAATCAGCCGCAATATCGTCAGGCGAAAGCAGTGCTTGCGCCGCCAGAATCTCGATCACCGCCTGCTCTATCTGTAGTCGCATCCCTGGCCCCTGCCTGATGCAGCGGGTTTAATCTGTCTCCGGCAGCTTGGGAACAAGCTTCTCGATCTCGGCCACCCGGGCTGCCAGCTTTGGCAAACGCCGCAGTGCCTTCTGCATCTCGACATGCGTCTCCATCCGAACGGCGGGATAGCCCAAAAGCACCCTGCCCGCCGGTGCATTGGTCATGATCTTGGTGCCACCGCCCGCGATCACATCATCACCCACGAACAGGTTGTCGCCGACCCCGCATTGCCCGCCCAACACCACCCGGTCGCCGATCTTGGTTGATCCGGCAATGCCGACCTGCCCGCACAACAGGCAATCGCGCCCGAGGGTCACGTTATGACCAACGTGCACCTGGTTGTCGAGCTTGCAGCCTGCCCCGATCACCGTGTCACGGATGGTGCCGCGATCAACGCAGGAGTTTGCGCCGATCTCGACGTCATCCCCAATTGTCACCGCCCCCAGCGAATGGATTCGCGTCCAGCTTTGGGCGGTGATCGCCTCACGCTGGCCCAGCGTCTCGCGGATCTGCTCAACCCCGGATTTCTCGGGCGTGACAAATGAGAACCCGTCCGAGCCGATTACAGCATTGGGGTGGCAGATGAACCGCGCGCCTATGCTGACCCGCGCGCCGATCCGCGCGCCTTCCAGGATCAGCGCATCTGCCCCGATCCGCGCCCCCGGCCCAATTGATACGTGCGATGCAATCCGCGCACCGGCGCCAATCTGCGCACCCGCACCGATGGTCACGAATGGCCCGATGGCGGCACCCGCGCCAATCTGCGCCGTAGGGTCAACCAGGCTCATCGGATGCACGCCCGCAGCGATATCCGGCCCCCGGTCCAGCAACCGCGTCAGTCCCGACATCGCAAACCGCCCGCGCGGCGCAAAGATCACCGCCACCAAGCCCATTGCCCGCCAATCCGCGCCAGGCCACAGCAGTGCCGCCCGCGCCCTGCCCTTGGCAATCCCGTCGCCATAGCGCGGGTCCATCGCCAGCGCCAGATCATCCGGCCCAGCCAACTGCGGCTCGGCCACCCGGTCGATGGTCAGATCCAGCGCCCCCTCGGCCTCGGCCCCAATTGCAGCGGCGATATCGCGAATGGTGTGGGCCATGGGATTCCCTCCGGGACACCTGCCCCGACGCGGATTTAGCGCTATACGCCGCCCAAAGCCACCCCGGCCTCGACCAGCGCCTGATACAGCTCTGCATCGCGACCATAGATGTCGCGCGCATAGCTGATCTTGCCCTTCGCCGTCGGATAGGCGGTGAAATACACCAGATGCACGGGCACCGGCGTCTCCAATTCCACTGTGGTCTCGCGCCCGGTATCCAGAACCGCCTTGAAATCCGCCTCTGGCGTCGTCGATTGCAGCGATAGCAGTGCATAGGCCAGATCGAACGGATCCGCGACCCGGATGCAGCCATGGCTAAAGGCGCGAACTTCCTTTTCGAACAACGGCTTCGACGGGGTATCATGCAGATAGATGTTGTATTGGTTTGGGAACATGAATTTCACCAGCCCCAAGGCATTGCCGTCTGACGGTGGCTGGCGCAACGCATAGGGAAAATTGCGCGCCGAATAGGCTGCGAAATTCACTGACCCGCGCGGCACGACGCGCCCGCGCCCGTCCACCACCTGCAGATGGCCAACGGCATTCGGGTTCTGTTGCAGCAGCGGCAGATATTCCTTCACGATGATAGATCGCGGCACCCCCCAGGACGGGTTGATCACCATATGCTCCATCTGGTCCGAAAACTCGGGGCTGCGCTGATCGGGGACGTTCTTGCCGATCACCACCCGCGTCTGGAACACGGTCTTGCCGTGGTCGATGATCTTGGCGGTGAACTCCGGCTGGTTGACCCAGATGTGACGCACGCTGCGGTCAATATCCAGCCAGCGTTCGCGCTCCATCGCCACGATCACCGATTTCAGCCGCTCCTCGGGGCCGACGTTGATCTCGGCCAGCGTGCTTTCCGACGCGTTGCCGTTGGGGGTAAGGCTATGGTTCAGCTGAAATTCCTGAACAGCCTTTTGCATTGCCCGATCAAAGGTCTGGCTGGCCGAAGCTGCCAGATACCCCATCCGCACCAGCCGGTCGCGCAGCGCCACCACATCGGCGCCTATCGCGCCGGGTTCCATTGCCGCCACATCAAGCGCTTCGCCCCAACCGCCGCTGCCAATTTGCCGCTCCAGCCGGATCTTGGCTTTCATCAGTTGCACATAGACTGACGACTTCGGCAGCAACCGCGCCAGCACCGCCTCCGGATCCCCGGCGGCGATACGCGCCAGCAGCACTTGCGGGTCTTCTCTCACAATGTCGCGCACAATGCCTGCGTCGATCTTCGCTGGTTTCAGCACACCCGAGGTCAGGTCATGCGCCCAAGCAAGGTAGGCCTTCGTCATCGCTACTTCCAAGCGGCCACGGTCGCCTTCGGTTTCCGCCACATGATACGCCGCGATCAATGCAGCGGCGTCATAGCGTTGCACCGGCAAGGCATGGTCGTGTGCCGTCGCAATGGCACCCAGGAATGCAAGCCTGCGCGCCGCGTCATCCTGTCCGGTCCACAGCGTTTCATAGCCGGTCTTGCGATACCATTCCGCCACTGCATCTTCGGTCGCAGCAGCCGTTGCCAGCGATTGCGTAAAGGCCGTTGTCTGTGCCTGCAGCGGCGAGGCAACGCCCACCGCCAAGACCACCGCAATGCGAGCAAAAGCCAGATGGCCGGGCCGCAAACGCATATCCAGAATACCCATCAGATCCTCAAATGTAATCGTCCCGTATCGACCTGATGTTGCAAGGAAAACAACGCATGAGTCCATTCACAAAGGTGTCGACGTCAGGAAATCCGTCTCAATTGTCGCAGAATTGGAGACAGTCTTGGTGCACGGCGATGCATCCCCGCAACAAATGGTAAAAATTTGACACGTTCAGCAATTTTTTGCCTATCGGTGGTTGTGTGGGGAACCAACGGGGATTCTGCGCTTGGGCTTCGATTCCACTTGTGCGATAAGGCGGAAGCACTTGGGGAAGAAGTGGCACAGAACTGCAAAACTGGCAGTCAAAGACAGCTACGGGGACAGGCGTTAGAATGACGGAAACTGGATCTTTCGGTGTCACGCGGCGTGGGCTGCTTGGCGTTTTCGCAGCGACGGCAGTAATCGCTGCGCCAACATACACCAATGCTTTCGGATTGCTGAAGGGCGCTGGCGACATTCGCCGCATCCGGATGTATTCCGGCCGAACCGGCGAAAGCATAGACACGATCTATTGGATCGAGGGTGAGTACATCCCCGAGGTTCTCAAGGAAATCAACTACTTCATGCGCGACTGGCGTTCCGGCGAATCCGTGAAGATGGACGCTCGCACCGTCGATATCATGGCCGCCTCGCACCGTCTGATGGATGTAAGCGAGCCGTTCATGCTGCTGTCAGGCTATCGCTGCGCGGCTACCAACGCGATGCTGCGGTCCAAATCGCGTGGCGTGGCGAAGAATTCTCTCCACATGAAGGGTCAGGCAGCTGACCTTCGGCTGAAATCCCGGTCGGTCGGGCAGATGGCCAAGGCGGCCGCAGCCTGCGCTTCGGGCGGTGTCGGCAAATACTCTCGCTCGAACTTCGTGCACATGGATTGCGGTCCGGTGCGCAGCTGGGGCGGCTGACCGCCACTTTCGGCTAATGAACAGGCGCCTTCGGGCGCCTTTTTCATGGCCGCCCGGTGCACTCACTCGCCTGCTTCGCCGTCCTCGGCCTTGCCGCGATAGCCCATCGCCACCACAAACTTCTCCGAACTGTCCGAGCGGCTTGCCGGCGGCTTCACATTCGCCACTTTCTTGAAGTTCCGCTTCAACAGCGCCTGCAATTCATGCTCCGCCCCGCCCGCCAGAACCTTGGCCACGAACGACCCGCCGACTTCCAGCACGTCAAACGCAAAATAGGCCGCCGCTTCGCACAGCGCGATGATGCGCAGATGGTCGGTGCCCTTGTGCCCGGAAGATGCCGCTGCCATGTCGCTCAACACCACATCGGCAGCGCCTCCGAGCCAGGTCTTCACCTGCTCCTCCGCACCGTCGGCCAGAAAGTCGAGCTGATGCAGCTCTGCGCCCGGAATCGGCTCCACTTCCTGCAAATCGACGCCAAGCACCCTGCCCACCGGTTTGCCCTTGCGGTCACCCAGCGCATTCACCCGTCCCACCGACACCTGACACCAGCCGCCCGGCGCGCAGCCAAGATCAACCACCCGCGCGCCCGGCACGAGAAAGCCGTACTTGTCGTCCAGCTCCAGAATCTTGTAAGCCGCCCTGCCCCGGTAGCCTTCGGTTCTGGCGCGGATCACATACGGATCGTTCAGCTGCCGTTCCAGCCACAGCGTCGAGGACAGCTTGCGCCCCTTTGCCGTCTTAACCCTGACCCGCAAATCGCGTTGGCCGCGGCCGGATGTTCCCTTGATCTCGCTCATGTATATGGCCCGTCTTCCAGAATTCCGTCCGCGCTCATCTGCGCATACAAGAGGCCCTCCCTAAGCCCCCGATCCGCCACCGACAACCGGTCAGTAGGCCAGATCCGCATCAACGCCTGCAAAATCGCTGCGCCGGACATGATCAGCGCATGCCGATCGCGCCCGATCCGCGGATCCGTGCGCCGCCCCTCAGGCCCGAGTGTCAGGTATTCGCGGATCACATAACCGATCTGGTCGCTGGTCATCTGCAGGCCATCCACCTTCGCCCGGTCATAGCGGCGCAAGCCAAGAAAGCTGGCCGCCACTGTCGTGACCGTGCCGCTGGTGCCAATAATCTGAAAGCCGGCCCGCAGGTTTTCGGCGTTATAGGGGCTGAAGCTGGCAAGGTTCTCTTCGAAGAACCAACTCATCAGTGCGAACCGCGCCGCGTCGTCATCGACATCGGCAAACTGATCCTTCAGCGTCGCCACCCCAAGCGGCACCGAAATCCAGTCAACCACCCGGGCCACCTTGCCTTCGCCCTGTGCGTCAAAGCCCATGTGCAGCCGCATGATAGCGCGTGGCCGCTCTTCCTGCGGCACGGCGGACAGGTCGATCCACACGAGTTCGGTCGATCCGCCGCCGATATCGACCACCAGCAACTGCTCCGTCGTCGTGTTGACCAAAGGCGCACACGAGATGACCGCCAGCCGCGCCTCCTCCTCAGGTCCGATGATCTCCAGCTGGAGGCCCGTCTCGCGCCGCACTTGGTTGATGAAATCCTTGGCGTTGCGCGCCCGTCGACACGCCTCGGTCGCGATCAGTCGCATCCGCCGAACGTTATGCTTTTCCAGCTTTTTTTCGCAAATCCGCAGCGCCTGAATGGTGCGTGCCATCGATGACCGGCTCAGCCGTCCGGATGCCTCAAGGCCCGCGCCAAGCTGCACGGTCTTGGAAAAGCTGTCGATGACGGTGAACTGACTGCCCTTCGGTTGGGCAATCAGCATCCGGCAACTGTTTGTGCCAAGGTCAAGTGCTGCGTACAGCGGCAATGACCCCGGGGCTGCAGGGGCAGATGGCTCTTTTGCGACGGAACCGCCCTCGGGCAGCTCGATCATCGCATCAGCAGCGTCCGCCCCTTGGGGACGCTCGGGCGTCATGATCGCCCTCCATATGTGGTTGTCGCAAAGCGTAATCCGGTTGTCACAGTCCTGCAAGCCGCGATCCGGGCCACCTCGCATGGCATCTGTCTAACGCATGATCTGAATGAAGATTTTTCCGCTCCGCCGGCGTCGCAATTCTGGTGCGTTGGGTATATGTGGGGGCGGCACCCCCCAAGGGGTCGCATCCTCGCTGCGCCATGTCGAAATCCGACATCGGTTGTCGGGGATTGGCGACTATCAACAGCAGCAACAGCGCAAGGGAATCATCGTATCATGGCCGAAGTCACAGTGGTTTTTTGGCGCGACATTCCGGCTCAGGTCATTGTCGGCAAGGGTCGGCGCGGCTCCAAAGTGCAGCTTTCCGAACGCTTTGAACAAGCCATCGACCGTTGCGCCATGAAGATCGGCGCGCGTGACAGTGACAGTTACCTCGCCGAATGGCGCAAGGTGGTGGTCCATGACCTCGACGGCGACCCCGACGCCATTGTCGCCTCCGAGGCAGCGCGCCTTGAGGCGGAATATGATGCCTCGCGCCTGAAGACACTGATTGATTCGGAAGGCTGGGCGAAAGCCTGACCCGACAATGACCCTGAGGGAGACCGTGATGGCCTTGTTCAACTTTCGCCGCCAAGAGGCTGCCCCTGCTCCCGCTGCGCTGGAAGCCTTTCTGAACGGCTATTCCATCGAGGTGATGCCGCGCACCGCCGAAAAGGTGGAAAGCTTCCGCGACATCCTGCCGGCGCGCACGCGTGTCTACGTGGCGCACATCGAAGGCACCCCGATCGAAGAGATGGTGGCCACCGCCGCGCGCTTGTCCACTGACGGCTACACCGTGATGCCGCACTTCCCGGCCCGCATCATCAAGGACAAGGCCACGCTGCAAAACTGGGTCGCGCGCTACAAAGACGCGGGCGTGCATCAGGCGCTCTTGCTGGCCGGTGGCGTGGCGCAGCCGGTCGGTCACTACCAGACCTCGATGCAACTGCTTGAATCCGGGGCATTTGACGGGTTTGACCGGCTGCATGTTGCAGGTCACCCCGAAGGCAACAAGGACATCGATCCCGACGGCTCCGACAAGATGGTGATGGCGGCCGCGCGCTGGAAATCGGCGTTCATGGAACGCACCGATGCGCAGATGGCAATGGCCACGATCTGCTTTGAGGCCGCCCCGGTGATTGCCTGGGTTGACCGGCTGGCTGCCGAAGGCATCAAACTGCCGGTCCACATCGGCGTTGCAGGCCCGGCAAAACTGCAGACCCTGATCAAATTCGCCATCGCTTGCGGCGTCGGCCCGTCCTTGCGGGTGCTGCAAAAGCGCGCGATGGATGTGACCAAACTGCTCTTGCCGTATGAGCCGACCGAGGTTCTGGCAGCATTGGCGGCCCACAAGGCCAAAAACCCCGGTTTCGGGATCGAGCAGGTCCATTTCTTCCCCCTCGGCAGCATCAAGACCAACGCCGCTTGGGTCACCGAAAACGGCGGCGCCTCCGGCGTGCCCGCAAACGCCTAAGGCAAAGGTTTAAGAATGACCCGTACTGTTATTGAATCCAAAACGAAAACCGTCATCATCGGTTTCGACGAGCCATTCTGCGTGATCGGCGAGCGGATCAACCCCACCGGGCGCAAGAAGCTGGCCGCCGAACTTGAGGCAGGCAACTTCGAAACGGTTCTGCGCGACGCGCTGGAACAGGTGGCCTGCGGGGCCA
This sequence comes from Tabrizicola sp., assembly GCF_031377265.1. GTDB lineage: Bacteria > Pseudomonadota > Alphaproteobacteria > Rhodobacterales > Rhodobacteraceae > JAUYQR01. Next base: position 13,473 of record NZ_JANMET010000206.1, read on the forward strand.
CGGTGCTTGATGTGAACTCTGGTGCCGTGTTTACCAACATGATGGCCAAAGACCCGCGCTACGCCGACAACAACTTTGTCGAGCCGCCGTTGATGAAGGAACTGATCCTGCGCATTCAGGCGGTGGTGGACGTGCCGCTGTGCATCGACAGTTCGGTTCCCGGCGCGCTGGAATCGGGGTTGATGGCCTGCGAAGGCAGACCGCTGCTGAACTCGGTCACCGGGGAGGAGCATCGCCTGGAACTCGTCCTGCCGCTGGTCAAGAAATACAATGTGCCCGTCGTGGCAATTTCGAACGACGACACCGGCATTTCGGAAGACCCCAATGTGCGCTTTGCCGTGGCCAAGAAAATCGTCGAACGCGCTGCCGATTTCGGCATTCCAGCACATGACATCGTGGTTGACCCGCTGGTGATGCCGGTCGGCGCGATGGGCAGCGCCGGTCAGCAGGTCTTCACCCTGGTGCGCCGCCTGCGCGAGGAATTGGGCGTGAACACCACTTGTGGCGCCTCGAACATCTCTTTCGGTCTGCCACACCGGCACGGCATCAACGCAGCCTTCCTGCCGATGGCAATGGGCGCTGGCATGACCTCCGCCATCATGAACCCCGTCCGTCAGGTGGAAATGGAGGCGATCCGCGCCGCCAACTTCCTGATGAACCACGATGCGAATGGCGGCGAATGGATCCGCTTTGCCAAGGTGATCGAGGCAGTTGAATCGGGGGCAAGCTTTGCCGAAGCCTCTGCCGCCGCCAATCAGGCCACTTCGGGGCGGCGTGGCGGTCGGCGCGCGCGCGGCTAGACCGCCTGCGCCAACGCCCTCAGCGCCCGCGCCCGCGCGGGTGCGATCCGATTGGTCTCAATCGCCGTAAACACATGCAGCGTGTCCAGTTCGGTGTCTTGCACCGCATGGTCGCTGACCCAGGCCCCCAGCGCCAGATAGCTGCGCAGCATCGGTGGCAGCGCCGCCGGGTCGCCCGCACCTGTCCCGAATGCCACCGCTTCACGCCGCGCCCGTGGCCGCCACTGCACCGGCCCTGTCCGGTCCCGCAACGCGGCCAGCCCGCCCGCGTGGCGGGCCGGATCGGCCCCGGCAAACGACGAACACCCGCACAGCAGCGTCACCCCGTCGGCATCCACCGCGCGCGTGATCACCCCAAAGGCCAGACGCAGCACATCCGGGTCACCAACCCCCGGCGCCACGCAAAACCGCCCCAGCTCCAGCACCGGCCCCGGATAGTGCCGCAACGCTGCCAGATCATAGAACTGCGCCGAATAGCTGCTCTCGATCTCTCCCTCTGGCAGGCTCAGCATCCGGAACGTCGCCAGCAGCTGCCCTTCGCCATTCTCGATCACCACCTGCCCGCAGCGCGCGTCAAAGCTGTCCCGATCCTCGGCCGCGCCCCCCCGGAACACCAGCGACCGCAACGCCAGCGCCCGCGCCAGATCCGCAGCGCCCGTCACCATCCGCGCTCGCAGACGCCCGCCTTCACCTTTGGTCACAACTGCGCCTCTTCTTGTAACACGGGCTTGGCCAACCCGCCGCAACCGCCTAAATCTGTGCCAAGCCGGAAGGCTGCGCAAGCCGCGAGGATCATGGAGAGACAGATGGACAAAATCGTGAAACCGGATGCCGAATGGCAGGCGCAACTGTCGGATCTGGCCTATAAGGTCACCCGCAAGCACGGCACCGAACGCGCCTTCACCCATGACGACTTCCCCAAGGCCAACGGCACCTTTCGCTGCGTGTGCTGCAATGCGCCGTTGTTCGATCAGACCACAAAGTTCGACAGCGGCACCGGCTGGCCCTCGTTCTACGCGCCACTAGACGCCGAAATGGTCGGCGAACAGGAAGACAACGGCTGGTTCATGCGCCGCACCGAAGTGCATTGCAACCGCTGCGAGGCGCATCTGGGGCACGTCTTTCCTGACGGCCCGGCCCCCACCGGCCTGCGCTATTGCATCAACGGCGTTGCCTTGAAGTTCGATCCGCAGGACGCTTAGCCCGCGACATCCTCGGCCCGCAGCCGGCCAAAGCTGCCCAAAAGCTGGCCGATAAAGCTCACGCCCTTGATGTTGCTTTCCGTCACCCGGCGCGAGATTTCGACAACACGGCCGTCTTCAAGCCCGAAGCGGCCGATGTTCTCGACCACCCCGGCTTCGTTGAAATTGATCACCAGCACCTGCCGGTCGATCTCTTTCGGCTCGCGCGGGCCGATCAGTTTGTATCGGCTTTGTACATAGAACCAGCCTTCGTCGTTCAACAGGCCGGACGTGGACGGCCGCCCGATCTTGGTTCCAACCGTCTCACGGGTATCAACGCCGACCTCGACCTGCGCCAGTTCGTCGTCAGCGGGCACATAGCCGTGATTGCGATAAATTGGCGTGCAGGCCGCAACGCCCGCCACCACGATCATCGCAAGCCCACGCAACCGGGCCGCGTGGCAGGCTGCCAAAAGCGTCCGTGTCATCCGGAAAACTGCCATTCCTGCCCTCTTGACCATTCCCAAGCCCTGTATCCCCCCTCCTCGCACAAAAGCGCAAAGTCTTCCAGTCCGGAGCCGAGATGTGGGTTCTTCAAAACCCTTGCGGTTCGGGATAACAGAAGCATAGCCCATTGTTCAAGAATGGAACGTCGCACCTTGCTGCCGGTGCTGCGTTCCACCCATAAAGGTTCCCCTGATGTCCGACCCAGCCCCCGCCAAGCCGACCCGCTTTCGCACTGGCGGCCTCAGCCCACGCAAGCCCACGCATTTCTCCTATGCCCCCGATGCCGCCGGGCGCGTCGACCTTGCCCGCAGCCTCGATATCCTCGAGGTGAAGGCGCTGATCTTTTCGGGTGCCATCACCCCTTCTGGCCGTGAAGAGATGACGCTGACCGGAACCCTGAAGGCAATCGTGGTGCAGGCCTGCGTCGTCACCCTGGCCCCGGTCGAGACCCGCCTGAATGAAACCGTGCGCCGCCGCTATGTGGCAGACCTGCCGCAACCCGAAGGCGACGAGGTCGAAATGCCCGAAGATGACGGTACCGATCCGATGCCCGAAGTCATCGATCTGGCCGAGGTCGTAACCGAAGCACTGGCCTTGGCGTTGCCGCTTTACCCGCGCGCGCCGGGCGCAGAACTTGGCGAGGCGGTGTTTGCCGCCGACGGCGTAACCCCTTTGGCGGAAAGGGATCTCAAGCCTTTTGCAGGTCTTGCGGGGCTTGCGGCGCAACTGACAGCCAAGGCTGAAAAGGACGGCTCCGGCGACAGTTGACGCGTCGCGTTCGCGGCGTCGAAAAGGGGCTTGCGCTGACCCGGAATCCGAGTATGTTCCGCGCCTCATTCAAGCTGTAAAGCAGCAACCGTGATCTGTTGCCGAAAGGCATCCGAACGGCCTGCTTTGCAAAGGAAATCAGGGGCCTGTCCCCACTGCCCGAGGTTGTGACATGGCTGTCCCGCAGAACCGCACCACGAAATCTAAGCGCAACATGCGTCGTTCGCATGACGCTCTCGTGGCTGCAAACCCGAACGAATGCTCCAACTGTGGCGAACTGAAGCGCCCACACCACGTGTGTGGCGCCTGCGGTCACTATGACGCGCGCCAGGTTGTCGCCGTTGCCAAGGACGTGGATCTCGACGAGGACGCGGCGTAAGCCGCCCAGACGCGCCGCCGCTCCGATGGCAAACGGACTTCATACTCCGGTAATCCATGGTGCTGCGCGCATCGTCATTTCAATTGATGCGATGGGTGGTGATCGCGGACCGGCAGTGGTTGTTGCCGGTCTTGCTGATTCTGTCGCCAAGATTCCCAATATTGCGTTCATCCTGCATGGTGACGAAGCGGTGCTGGCACCCCTGCTTGCACGGTACCCCAGCCTTGCCGACACTGTCACGCTGCGCCACGCACCCCGCGTCGTCACCATGCAGGACAAGCCTGCCCAGGTGATGCGCCATGGCATCGGCACCTCGATGTGGTCCTGCATCGACAGTGTCAAGCAGGGCGAAGCCACCGTGGCGGTGTCTTGCGGCAATACCGGGGCACTGATGGCTGTCTCGATGATCCAGCTGCGCAAGCTGCCCGGTATCAACCGTCCGGCCATCGCCTGCCTCTGGCCCTCGCGCAATCCTGGCGGCTTCAACGTGATGCTGGACGTCGGTGCCGACATCAAGGCCGAGGCGGACGATCTGTTGCAATATGCCACGATGGGTGCCGCCTATGCGCGCAACGGACTGAACGTCGCCCGTCCCCGGATTGGCCTGTTGAACGTCGGTACCGAAGACCACAAGGGCCGGGCCGAACTGAAAGAGGCGCATGACCGCATGGCCCATGCCGCCGAAGCGGGCAATTTCGACTATGTCGGCTTTGTCGAAGGCGGCGATCTGCCGTCCGACCGGGTAGATGTGATCGTGACGGACGGCTTTACCGGCAACGTGGCACTCAAGACCGGCGAAGGCACCGCCAAACTGATCTCCGACCTGCTGCGTGAGGCGTTTGGCGGCGGGCTCTTGTCCAAATTCGCTGCAATGATGGCTATCAAGCCACTAAAACGCCTGCAAAAGCGCATCGATCCACGGCGGGTGAATGGCGGTGTGTTTCTGGGGCTTAACGGCACAGTGGTGAAATCCCACGGCTCGGCTGACAGCACCGGTGTGTCCGCAGCCATCCGTCTGGCCCACCAGCTGGCTCATTCGAACTTCATCGAAGGTCTGGCCGAACGGGTTGCATCCGCAGAACGCGCGGCGCAAGATGCCAAACACGAAGACCCCGTCGAGACCGGGTCAGGGAGCACACCATCCCCATGACCATCCGCGCAGTCGTCAAGGGCGTCGGGCATTATCTGCCTGACCGTGTCGTCCCGAATTCTGAATTTGAGGCTATCGTCGACACATCGGATGAATGGATTCGCGCCCGCTCGGGAATCGAACGCCGCCATTTCGCCGCCGAAGGCCAGAACACCTCCGATCTCGCCACCCGCGCGGCCCAGGCCGCCCTCGCCGATGCGGGCCTTGTGGCCGATGACATCGATGCCATCATCCTCGCCACCTCGACCCCCGATCTGACCTTTCCCGCCGCTGCCACCATGGTACAGGCCGCCCTCGGCATGACTCGCGGCTTTGCCTATGATGTGCAGGCCGTCTGCGCAGGATTCGTTTTTGCCCTGTCCAACGCCAACGCTTTGATCGTCTCGGGTCAGGCGCAGCGGGTTCTGGTGATCGGCGCCGAAACCTTCAGCCGCCTGATGAACTGGAAAGACCGCAGCACCTGCGTCCTGTTCGGCGACGGTGCCGGCGCGCTGGTCCTTGAGGCCGCAACAAGCGCCGGCACCTCGGCGGATCGTGGCATCCTTTCCACCGATCTCAACTCCGACGGGCGCTACCGGGACCTGCTCTATGTGAATGGCGGGGTGTCCACCGGCAGCACCGGCTATCTGGTGATGGAAGGGAAAGAGGTCTTCCGCCATGCCATTGAAAAGCTTGCCGAAACCGCCCATCGCGCGCTGGACAAAGCTGGCCTGACGCCCGATCAAGTCGATTGGATCGTGCCGCATCAGGCCAATATCCGCATCATCGAGGGCACCGCAAAACGCATGCAGGTGCCGATGGACCGCGTCGTCGTCACCGTGCAGGACCACGGCAACACCTCTGCCGCCTCGATCCCCCTCGCCCTGTCGGTCGGGCGCGATCGTGGCCAGATCAAACCCGGCGATCTCTTGGTAACCGAGGCCATCGGCGGTGGCCTGGCCTGGGGGTCGGTCGTATTACGCTGGTAAATCGCTCTTAACCCCAGCCGACAAGTGGTTGATATTGACTCGTAAATCCATCCGCAGCATCCTACGCAAAACAGCATCGGGGGGATGTGATGAGCGACAAGACTTTGACACGGATGGATCTGAGCGAGGCGGTATTCCGCGAAGTCGGCCTCAGCCGCAACGAATCCGCCACATTGGTGGAATCCGTGCTCACCCACATGTCCGACAGTCTGGCCTCCGGTGAGACGGTCAAGATCTCGTCCTTCGGCACCTTTTCGGTCCGCGCCAAATCGGCCCGCGTCGGGCGCAATCCGAAAACCGGTGACGAGGTTCCGATCAGCCCGCGCCGGGTTCTGACCTTCCGCCCGTCGCATCTGATGAAGGATCGTGTGGCTGCCGGCAAGAAGCGGTAAGGGGATAGTCGCGGATGGACAAGTCGCCGGACGCGTTCCGCACGATCAGCGAAGTTTCGGAATTCCTGGAAACGCCGGCGCATGTGCTGCGGTTCTGGGAAAGCCGGTTTCCGCAGATCCGCCCGGTGAAACGCGCTGGCGGGCGGCGCTATTACCGCCCCTCCGACATCGCCCTGCTGACCGGCATCAAGCGCCTGTTGCATGACGAAGGCCTCACCATACGCGGCGTGCAAAAGATCCTCCGCGAACAGGGCGTGCGCCATGTCGCTGGCCTGACCGACGAAGCCATCGCCGCTGACGAGGCCATCGACGAGGCCGTGATTGCCCGCTACTTCGGCGATGCCGACAGCGCCGCCCCCGCGCAGCCCGAAGCGCCCGCGCAGACCGTGCTCAGCTTTCCAACCGCACCGCAGGCGGCGGCTGCGCCAGCATCCACGATCCCGGCCCCGGCCCCGCGCCTGATTGATGACACCCGCAGCTTTGCCAGCCGAATCAGGGCCTTGCCGCCTGGCACCCTGTCTTCCAGCCGCACTCAGGTGGCCACTTTCGCCCGCCGCCTGACCACGCTGCGCGGCCAGATGGCTGACCGTGCAGATCGTGGCCAGGGCTGATCCCGCGCATGTGCTTTCCCGCTTGCTCTGCCTTGGAAACTCGCTATGTATCGCCCCGTGTCGGGCCGTAGCGCAGCCTGGTTAGCGCGTCCGTCTGGGGGGCGGGAGGTCGAGAGTTCGAATCTCTCCGGCCCGACCATTGCAAAGCCGCCCGCCTGCCATCTGGCAGTGCGGGCGGCTTCGTATCTAGCGATCAGGGGCGATAGATGACATCCGGTGTGCTGCCCAGCCAGACCCTCCGCGACCTGATCGCATCCGGGGCAATTGCCGCCGATCCGCCGGTCCGTCCTGACCAGCTGCAACCCGCCAGCCTCGATCTGCGGCTTGGAACGGTCGCCTACCGGGTGCGCGCCTCGTTCCTGACCGGCAAGGACCAAAGCGTCGAAGACCGACTTGCCGATTTCACCATGCACCGCGTCAACCTCAGCGATGGCGCCGTGCTGGAAAAGAACTGCGTCTATGTGATCCCGCTGGCCGAACGCTTGCGCCTGCCGCCCGGCATCACCGCCGTCGCCAATGCCAAAAGCTCCACCGGGCGGCTGGATCTGTTGACCCGCACCATCACCAATGGCGGGATCGAGTTTGACCGCATCCCCGAAGGCTACGACGGCCCGCTCTATGCCGAGGTTTGCCCGCGCAGCTTTTCCGTCCTCGTTCGCGCCGGTCAGCGGCTGAACCAGATCCGCTTCCGGCAGGGTCACGCCGTATTGACAGACGCAGATCTGCTTGCCCTGCATGCACAAGAGCCCCTCGTCTCCGGCGAAGCAGTGATTTCCGAAGGCTTGGGCTTTTCTGTCGATCTGCGCCCCGCCATCGGCGATCTGGTCGGCTACCGCGCCAAACCGCATGCCGGGGTGATCGACCTTGACCGCATCGGCCACTACCCCACGACCGAGTTTTGGGAGGCGCTGCACACCACCGAAGGCCGCATCATCCTTGATCCCGGCGCCTTCTACATTCTGGTCTCGCGCGAAGCGGTGACGATTCCGCCGGATTATGCCGCCGAAATGGCGCCCTACCTGGCGATGGTCGGCGAGTTTCGGGTGCATTACGCGGGCTTCTTCGATCCCGGTTTCGGCCATGCCGCCGCCGGGGGCGAGGGCTCGCGCGGCGTGCTGGAAGTGCGCTGCCACGAGGCCCCCTTCGTGCTGGAACACGGACAAGTCGTCGGACGGCTGGTCTATGAACGCATGCTGGCCCGCCCGGACACGCTTTATGGCGCGGGCCTTTCGTCAAACTATCAGGGCCAGGGCCTGAAACTGGCCAAACAGTTCAAGGCCTGATCAGGGTCGCCCCCTCGGCCATTTGCTCTTTGCAAAAAACCCACGCGGACCGCTCCGCCGCCGGCTAACGCCCGAACCGCCGGGTGATCTTGGCGATGTCCTGCGCCTTCTTGGCAAGGGCCTTGCCCTTCTCCGCCTGTTCGCGCTCCTCCGGGGTCATTTCGGCCTCGGGTTTGCCACGACTGGCAGCATATTTTATGCCGCTGTCCACCGCCGTCTTGATGAACATGCGCATCAGCATCTGGAACAGTCGGTTCAGGTCCATCGTAGGCCCCCTTCAATCCTCGAAAAGTTCGCTTTGGCCAGTCACCGCCTCGTCTTCGTCGTCTCCGGGCAGGCCAAGGCCCGGTGCGGCGCGATTGTCCAGCAGCCCTGCCGCCCGCAACTCCTTCAGCCCCGGCAGATCGCGCGCCGATTCCAGGCCAAAGTGGTCCAGGAAATGCTCGGTCACCACAAAGGTCACCGGCCGCCCCGGCGTCATCCGGCGGCGACCCAGACGGATCCAGTCCAGTTCCAGCAGTTGGTCCACCGTACCCCGGCTGACCGCAACGCCGCGGATTTCCTCGATCTCGGCGCGCGTCACCGGCTGATGATAGGCCACGATCGCCAGCGTCTCAATCGCCGCGCGCGACAGCTTGCGCGTTTCCACCGATTCGCGCTGCATCAGGTGGCCAAGGTCGGGCGCGGTGCGAAACGCATAGGCATCGCCGACCCGCACCAGATTGACCCCCCGCCCCTCATACCGCCGCTTCAGATGCGCCAGCGCCTCGCCCGCATCCGCGCCATGCGGCAGCCGCGCGGTCAGTTCGGCCAGCGTCACCGGATCGGCCATCGCAAACAGGATCGCCTCGACCATACGCTCCTGCTCGCCGATCGGCGGCGCCTCGAACAGGCTTTGTTCGTCTTCGATCACGGATCCCTCCTGCGCACCTGCACCGGTGCAAAGGTGTCGGACTGGCGCAACACCACCTGTCCGCGCTTGGCCAGCTCCAGCACCGCCGCGAAATGTGCCGCCGTGGTCGACCGCCGTGCCATCGGCGTCGCGGTCCAGCCGTCGGGCAGGAATGTGGTCAAATCCGCCCATTCCCCCGCAAACCCGATCAGTCCGCGCATCCGGTCCAGCGCTTGTTCCATCGTGTAGACATGTTCGCGGTCCATCACAAAGGGCCGGAACTCATCCTTGGTGCGAATGCGTGCGTAGGCCCGCATCAGGTCCAGCAAGCTTGCGGTGTAACGGATCGTGCGGTGATGCAGCACATCCTCCGGCACGCCGCGGGCAAACCGGTCGCGCCCCAGCTGGTCACGCCCCATCAGCCGCGCTGCCGCCTCGCGCATTGCCGCCAACCGCTCCAGCTGAAACGCCAGATGCGCCGCCAGATCCTCGGCCGAAGGTCCCTCATCCGTCGGGTCGGGTGGCAGCAGCAGCCGCGATTTCAGAAACGCCAGCCACGCCGCCATCACCAGATAATCGGCCGCAAGTTCGATCCGCAAGCTTTGTGCCTGCGCCACAAATCCCAGATACTGCTCGGCCAGCTTCAACACCGATATCTTGCGCAGATCCACCTTCTGCGTCCGACTGAGCATCAGCAACAGGTCCAGAGGCCCCTCGAACCCATCGACATCGACGATCAGCGCCTCAGCCGCCAGCCGGTCAACGGTCAGCAATCGTTCCGGCTGATCCCAGGCGTCCGCTTCCTCAGCCATGCGCCAGCTCTGCCATCAGGCCGGCCACATCCGGTACCCCGACATCGCGGCGCTGCGCCAGTGCGGCCCCCGCCCGGCGCAGGGTCGCAGGCCCCATCCGCCCCGCAGCCCCCGCCACCGCCTGCATCTCGGCCATCTCGCCACTGCAATGCAGCGCAATATCCACGCCCGCCGCAATCGACCGCGCGGTCCGTTCGGCCAGCGTCCCCGACAGCGCATTCATGTTCAGATCATCCGTCATCAACAGCCCGCCAAAGCCGATATCTTCGCGGATCACCCTGATCATCCGGGGCGATTGGGTTGCGGGCAAGTCCTGATCGAATGCCTCGAACACCAGATGCGCCGTCATCGCCATCGGTAGATCGGCCAGCGCCCGGAACGGCGCGAAATCCACCGCCTCCAGCGCTTCGGCCGAAGCAGTCACCCGCGGCAGATCGTGATGCGTGTCCATCATTGATCGCCCGTGCCCCGGCATGTGCTTGATCACCGGCAGCACCCCCCCGGCCAGCAACCCATCCGCCACCGCCCGCGCCACCGCCGTCACCACCGCAGGATCGGTCCCATAACACCGGTTGCGCAGGAACGGATGCGTCGATGCGCTCGCCACATCGGCAACCGGCGCGCAATTGGCATCCACCCCCACCGCGCGCAGTTCCGCCGCGATCAGTTGCGCGCGCAGCCGCATCTGCCGCGCCGCCGAGGCCAGATCCGGCGCCGTCAGCACCGTCTCCAGCGGCGGCGCCCACTCGCGCCAATGCGGCGCGCGCATCCGCTGCACCCGCCCGCCCTCCTGATCAATCAGCACCGGCGCATCACGACCAACCGCCTCGCGCAGCGCATCCGTCAGCCGCGCCACCTGATCCGGCGTCTCGATGTTGCGGGCAAACACAATAAACCCGAACGGGTCACAGTCCCGAAAAAATGCCGCCTCGTTTGAGGAAAGCGTCGTTCCGGCGCACCCGAAAATCGCCGCTCCGGAACCAGCGTTCATCTTTGCGCAACAGGAATGCAGGGGGCATCTTCGGCCACAAAGGCAGAACAGAACCGCCGCGCATCGGCCTCGTCTTCAAAGCCGTGGCCGCGCAGCCGGTAGAACGTGTGCCCGCCGCTTTCGGCCGCCTGAATCACCATTGCCTTGCCCGCCATAAGATCAGCGAACCTGATTTGCAGCTTGCCCCATTCGGCTTTCGCCTCATCCACCGTGTCAAACGCGCCAAACTGCACCAGCCGCGTTCCCGGCTCCAGCGTGCTCGCGTCAATCTCGACCGGCGCTTCTTGGATGGCCGGTTCTGCCTCTGGGGTGGCCGCACTCAGCGCCACCGTTTCTGGGCGCGCCACCGGGCGCGGCGATCGGGTGATCGCACCGGGCGGTGCGGGCTCCAGTCCCGCTTCGATGACCGGCTCGCCTTCGATCACCGGTTCACCTTCGCTCAACGCTTCGGCCAGTGCTGCGGCCACGGCAAGCTCGGTGGGGTCGGCGCTTTCGGTCACCGGGTCCAGCGCAAGGGGAAGGTTCGGGTCCGCGCCCACCGACGATGCTGGCAGCACGTCAGGCACCGGTTGGCCAGCCAGACCCGCCGCATCCTCCAGCGTCAGTTCCACCGGGCGCGGCGCAAGGATAAGCCGGTCAGGCATCGGTGCAGCACTGCCTACGGCTGCAACCTCGTTCACTGCCAGACCTTGATGGTCCGTCACCTCGCCACCGGGGTTTTCCGGCGCAACCCGCATCGGCCCATCCAGCGCCAGAACCACCGGCACGCCGCGCACGTCGCGCACCGCCAGCTTGTAACCCCAGAACCCCAGACCGAACACCAGGGCCACTGAACACAGCGCCCCTGCAATGTTGATGTATCGTTGCAGGTTGGCTGCGCCGCCACCGGTTGTGGAAACACCGCCGCCGAAACCGTCGAAATCCGCGTCCGCCATGTGTCGCCTCTGCTCGCGGGGTGGTTTGTCCCCCCCTGCTTTCACGCCTGTTGGGCCGGTCGCACGCAAAAGTTCAGCGCATTTCCTCGACCGGAGTGACACCCAAGATACCAAGACCAGCGCAAATAACAACGCCCACGGCCCGGACAAGGGCGATTTTTGCCTGCGAAACGTTCAAATCGTCCTGCAGGAACCGCAAACCGGCCTCGTCATTGCCCTTGTTCCACAACCCGTGGAAATCTGACGCGACCTCGTACAGGTAAAACGCCACCCGGTGCGGCTCATTGCCCTTGGCGGCAATCTCCACCAAGCGCGGCCATTCGGCCAGTTTGCGTGCCATCTGAATCTCGGCCTCGTGGTCCAGAACCGAAAGATCGGCCCGCGCCAGGGCTGCATCCGTCACGTCGATCCCCGCGTCGCGCGCCTTGCGCAGGATCGAATTGATCCGGGCATTGGCGTATTGCACATAGAACACCGGGTTGTCTTTCGACTGTTCCAGCACCTTGTCGAAATCGAAATCCAGCGCCACGTCGTTCTTGCGGGTCAGCATGATGAACCGGGTCACGTCTGCGCCCGCCTGCTCGACCACGTCGCGCAGGGTGACGAAGGTGCCGGCGCGTTTGGACATTTTGAACGGCTGGCCGCCCTTCCACAGTTTGACCAGCTGGATCAGCTTGATGTCCAGCGGCACACGGCCCCCCGACAGCGCCGATACCGCCGCCTTCATCCGCTTCACATAGCCGCCGTGATCGGCGCCCAGAATGTCGATCAATTCGTCAAAGCCGCGCTGAACCTTGTCATAGTGATAGGCGATGTCGGGGGCGAAATAGGTCCATGACCCATCCGATTTCTGCACCGGGCGGTCGACATCGTCACCATGCGCCGTGCTGCGGAACAGGGTCTGGACGCGCGGCTCCCAATCGTCCGGCTCCTTGCCTTTCGGGGCTTCCAGCACGCCTTCATAGATCAGCCCCATGCCGCGCAGTGCCTCGATCGCCGCTTCGATCTTGCCGGTGCCGTACAGGGCCTTCTCGCTCGAATAGACGTCCATCTCGACGCCCAGGGCCGCCAGATCGCCCCGGATCATCGCCATCATCATGCCGGTCGCAAACTCGCGCACATCGGCCAGCCAATACTGCTCGCCCTTGTCCAACAGGCGGTCGCCATACTTGGCCTTCAACGCCTCGCCCACCGGGATCAGGTAATCCCCCGGATACAGCCCTTCACGTATTTCCGGCTCCAGCCCATGCGCCTCGCGGTAGCGTTCATAGGCTGACCGCGCCAGCACATCGACCTGCGCGCCGCCGTCGTTGATATAATACTCCCGCGTCACATCCCAGCCCGCAAAGGCCAAGAGCCGCGCCAGCGCGTCGCCGACCACCGCGCCCCGCACATGGCCCACATGCATCGGCCCGGTCGGATTGGCGCTGACGAACTCTACGTTCACCCGCCGCCCCGCGCCCATGTCGGAGCGCCCAAAGCCCATCCCCGTCTCCAGCACCGCGCGCACCAGCCCCTGCCAGGCCTGATCCACCAGCCGCAGGTTCAGAAACCCCGGTCCCGCCACATCCGCCCCCGCCACGCGCGGGTCTTCCATCAGCCGCAACGCCAGCATGTCGGCAATCGCGCGCGGCGCCAGCCCTGCCGGTTTGGCCAGCACCATCGCTGCATTCGTCGCCAGATGCCCATGCCCCGCATCGCGCGGCGGCTCTACCGCGACAGCGGCAAGGTCCAGCCCCATGGGCAGCTTGCCATCGGCAGCAAGCGCGGCAAGTTCGCCCACCACCAGCTCACGAATATCGGCGAAAAGGTTCATCTGGTCACATCCTCATTCTTGCCCAAGGCCATGCCAGAGGGCGCGATAGAGGTCAAGGATCGCTCAGGTTTCAGACCGCCAGTCGGCCAATGCCGGGTTGTCTTCGGCCTGCGTGCCAAGCCCCGCCGGCATCCGCACCTCGCGGTTGCGAAAGTAATGCGTCTCGCGCGCGCCAAAGTAGAACGCCACCACCGCACCCAGCAGCCACCAGAGCGGCTCTGGCACCGCATTCAACCCCACCATCCGCTCGGCAAACCTGAACGGGTCCACCATCGCATAGACGAACAGCCCGATCGTCCCGAACGCCAGCAGCGGCCGCGGCAACCGGTTCAGCCCGTTTACCAGCCGGTCGAACCAGCCGGCCGAGGGGTTGCCGAACTCATCCCCCAACTGCCGCAAGGCCGCCATCTGCGCCTCCGCAGACAGCTCCATCCGCTTGGTGGCCGAGGGCACGAACACCTCCGCCATCCCCTTTGCGGCCTCGCCCAGGGCCGTCACCGCCGCAGGCCCGCCCACCAGCTTGCCGATCACGCCCATGCTGCCACCCGTGCGGCATGCTGTGCCGCCGTCAGGTGATACTTCGGCGAAATGAACTCCTCCGCCCGGGTGATCCAGCCACCCTTGCCGCCATCCTTGCGGCGCGCGAACTTGCGGCTGGCCGGGCGTTTGTCGGCAAGCGTGTAATAGTAGTTCCGCCGCGCAATCCCGTAAGCGTCCGCCAGATGCGATGGCGCCGCCTCAGAGGCCATCTGCGCCGCGCGAATGGTCTGCGGCCCGATCTCGCCGTCCGCATCGCAGGGAAATCCCATATCCCCCAGCAATCGCTGCAATATCTTCACCGCATTGCCGCCCGCATTCACATACATGTCAAACACGCTGGCCTGCAGCGCCTCGGGCAGTGCCGCGATGCCGGGGCGCTTGTAGTAATGCTCCAGATAGATTTCCACCGCTTGCGCCCGGCTCAGGGCGCGCACGTCGGCCACGTCGATGCGCGTGTCGCGGTTCACATCGATCCCAAGGCGGCGCAGCGTGCCGATCGTGACCCCGTGGTTGGTGGCGCCGCCCGGATCATCGGGGTCGTTCACGAACCCACCCTCGCGGGCGACAATCTCTTCGGCAATCTGTTGGACGGACACCATCTGCTTCTCCGGTTGGCGGCGTTGCGCCCCAACCATCGGAAGTTCTTGTTAACCCACCTTCACCGCAGCGTACGCTCAGCTTTCCGGTTTGGCGTTCGGGTCCTTGTAGACGCCTTGTTCCTTCAGCGCCTCCACCACTTCCTTCGGCATGTAGGTCTCGTCATGCTTGGCCAGCACTTCGGTGGCGACAAAAGTCTGCCCCTCCATCCGCCCCAGCGCCACGATCCCCTCGCCTTCCGCGAACAGGTCCGGCAGCACCCCGGTATAGCTCACCGGCACTGTCGCATTGGTATCGGTCACTGAAAACCGCACCGCCGCCCCATCGTCGCGCACCACCGACCCCTCGACCACCAGCCCGCCCACCCGAAACACCTCGTTTGGCGACGGCGGGTCTTCCAGCACCTGCGTCGGGCTGCGGAAAAAGTTGATGCCATCCTGCATCGCATAGCCGATCAGCGCCGTAGCCACCGCCAACGCCACCACCGCTAACGCGATAATCTGGATACGCCGTTGTTTCTTAAGCCCTTTCAGTCCCGCCATCAGCTCCTCACGGGAAGACCGGCGCCAGCATCAGCCCGGTTGTTTCTTCGATCCCCAGCATCAGGTTCGCATTCTGGATCGCCTGCCCCGATGACCCTTTGGTCAGATTGTCCAGAACCGCCACCACCACCGCAAGCCCGGGCTTGCGGTCGCCAATCACCCCCAGATGGCAGAAATTGGATCCCGCAATGTCGCGTGTCGAGGGGAGTGTGCCAAAGGGTAGCACCCGCAGGAACGGTTCCGTCGCATAGGCCGCCGCCAGCGTCGCATGTACCACCGCCGGGTCGCCCTTTACATAGACTGTCGCGAGGACACCCCGGTTCATCGGCAACAGATGCGGGGTGAACTGCACCAGCACCGGGCGACCGGCAAGTTTCGAAAACTCCTGATCAAACTCGCCCAGATGCCGGTGCTTGCCGCCCGCCGAATAGGCATGCGTGCCGCCTGACAACTCGGCGTGCAGCAGGTTCTCCTTCAGGCTTCGCCCAGCCCCGCTGACCCCTGCTTTCAGGTCGATCAGAATATCGTCAAGGTCGATCACTTTGGCCGCAATCAACGGCAGCAGCGCAAACTGCCCGGTGGCCGCGTTGCAGCCGGTGCCCGCCACCAGCCGCGCAGCGCGGATGTCATCGCGGTAAAACTCGGTCAGACCATAGACCGCTTCTTTCTGCAGCTCCGGCTGGCTGTGCGGCTGGCCATACCACTTTTCATAACCCGCCGGGTCGCGCAGCCGGAAATCGGCGCTCAGGTCCACGATCTTCAGATCACGCGGCAATCTGGCAATCACCTCTTGCGTCGTTGCATGAGGAAGGGCGCAGAAGCACAAGTCAACATTAGAAAAATCGATCTCGTCGATCTTGCTGAGCATCGGCAGGTCAAGATGCCGCAGAAACGGAAATACTTCCGCCATCGCCATCCCGGCCTTGCGGTCGGCCGATAGTGCGACGATCTGCATCTCCGGATGCGTGGCGATCAAGCGTACCAGTTCCGCGCCGGTGTAGCCCGAGGCTCCGAGAATGGCTATTTTATGGGTCATCGTCTTGCCTCCCGTCCTGGCAGCGCGCTCGTCAAACTCGGCGCCTTACTTGCGCCGAAGTACGGTCATTTGCAAGAACCCCTATTGCCGGGGCGAGATCAGCCAATCGTTACCAAATCCCTAATCTGGAATCGTAACCCATTGATATCATGTGATCGAATTTCTGTCCACGCGTGGACAAGGCCAATTCAAGCTACCGGCACCCACATCACATCTTCGATCCTCGGTGCCCCCGTGGCCAGCATCACCACCCGGTCGAACCCCATCGCGATCCCCGACGCGGCAGGCATGATTTTCAACGCCTCAAGGAAATCCTCATCCAGCGGATACCGCTCTCCATAGACCCTCTCCTTTTCATCCATCTCCAGCCCGAACCGTTGCCGCTGCTCCTCCGGGTCGGTCAGTTCGCCGAACCCGTTGGCCAGCTCCACCCCGCAGGCATAAACCTCGAACCGCTCCGCCACCCGCTGGTCCCCCGCGACCCGCCGCGCCAGCGCCGCCTCCGCCGCCGGATAGCGGTCCAGGATCGTGATCCGCCCCATCCCAAGATGCGGCTCCACCTTTTCCGACAACACCCGGCTCAGCAGGTCCGACCAGGTGTCATCCTCAGCCCTGCGCAGGCCGATCGCGTCCAACTCACGCGCCAGCCGCGCTGCGGAAACCGTGCCATCCGCCGTGATCGAGGCCAGCAGGTCCACCCCCGCGTATCTCTCGAAGGCCTCCGCCACCGACAGCCGTTCCGGTTGCGCATAGGGATCGCAGCTGTGCTCCCGAAAGCGCAGCTCCCGGCTTCCCGCCGCCGATACCGCCAGCCGCAGAAAGCCGACCGTGTCTTCCATCAGTTGCTCGTACCCTTCACCGACCCGGTACCATTCCAGCATCGTGAATTCCGGTGAGTGCAGCGCCCCCCGTTCGCGGTTGCGCCAGACATGGGCAAAGGCATGGATCTTTGTCTCCCCCGCCGCGAGCAGCTTCTTCATCGCGAACTCGGGAGAGGTATGGAGATACATGTCCCGCCCGACCCCGTCATTGCCGATGGCAGACGTGGCAAAGCCGTGCAGATGCGCTTCATTTCCCGGCGAGATTTGCAGGGCGACCGGGTCCACCTCGGTGAATCCCTCCACCGCCAACCAGCCGCGGATCGCGGCCTGGATCCGGCCCCGCGCCAACAAAAGCGGGCGGCGGTCGGCGTGACGGTCAGGGCTCCACCAAGGCGTGTTTGGTTTCATCTGGAATTTCCGGTCAGGATGGGTTAGTGCGCGGCGACGCCCGTTTACGGGCCATGCCAGCCAATCACAAGGACCGCGCTTTGAAAGTCATCGCCTCCTCGCTCCGCAAGGGCAACGTCGTCGAACTGGACGGCCGTCTTTACGTCGTCCTCAAGTCGGAGAATTTCCACCCCGGCAAGGGCACGCCGACCACCAGCGTCGACATGCGGCGGATCTCGGACGGGGTGAAGGTGGCCGAGCGTTGGCGCACGACCGAGATGGTCGAGAAGGCCACCGTGGACGAGCGGGAGTACGACTTTCTCTATGAGGACGGCGAGGGGTTCCACTTCATGGAGCCGGAAAGCTATGAGCAGATCGCGGTTCATCCGGACGTGGTCGGCGACGGCAAGGTGTTCCTGACGGACGGGATGAAGGTCTACCTCAAGACCTTCGAGGGTGCGGCGATTGCCATCGAGTTTCCGCAGCGGGTGATCGTGGAAATCACCGAGACGGAGCCGGTGGTGAAGGGGCAGACGGCGTCGTCTTCCTATAAGCCCGCGATCTGTTCGAACGGGCTGCGGGTCATGGTGCCGCCGCATATCGGGGCGGGGACGCGGATCGAGATCAATACTGAGGATAATTCTTATGTTGGGCGAGCGAAGGAGTGATGGCCCTTGGGCCTCAAAGACGATTGTCCACGCGTGGACACGGTGGCAGTTGTAAGCATATCAACGGGTTAGTCGGCGTTGTTATCCAGTTGTTAAGATCTGGATATCTTAACGGATGGCGTACATGGTCGCAACGTGGATGCTGGAGCAATGCGGTCTATCGCCAGCATGCTGACCCGACGAAAATACAGGTAAAGATCTGTGCTGGTAGCTAAGATGATCGCGCTGAGCTTTCGATCCAACCAGAGTGTTCGCTGATTAATGAATAGACAGCTGGAAAGCTGGTGTTAACCTCGTCCTTATGAATTATTGGAAATCACATGTCGGATCAAACTGTCCACGCTGATACTTTGATCGACCCGGCGGCTGTTGTCGATGCTCTGGAAAGCAATCGATTCAAGGACTTTCTGGACCATGTACCGGTTGCCATTGCGGTTTCGGAACTGCAACCATCAGAAGTCGTCCGATACGCCAACCTGGAATTTCAGCGACTGACAGGGCGAACAGCGATAGAGATCGAGGGGAAAAGTTGGCGAGCGTTACCCGGAATTGCTTCGGCCGATGGCGATGAGAGGTTGCTGCGGGACGCTGTCAAAGACGATTCGGAGTATATCGGTGTCTTCGCGATCGACTGCGAGGTTGGCACCATCAATGTGGACGTCTGGTCGAACACCATCGAAGGCGACACCGGAGAGCCGATCTACCGTCTGGTGGCCATGGGTCGCGCCGCCGACGCCACCGATATCCGAAACGCCGAGGCGACGGCGCTTTACCAGAAAGATGTTCAGCTCAAGGAACTTCAACACCGGGTTAAAAATAACCTGCAAATGATCACGTCCCTGATACGCGCAGAGGCGCGCAGCCTGCAGCACCCCGACACCAGCGAAAGCTTTGGCCGACTTGCGGGCCGGGTGAATGCGCTTGCGGTCTTGTATGATGCACTCTCTCACGACAAAACCGATGATCAGGTCGACTTGGGGTCCTATCTCGGTCAGATTGCATCCGCCGTGATGCAGGCGCATGCCACGACGGGGATACGGCTTGACACCAAGATCGACAGCTGGCCGGTCTCGATCAATGTTGCGCTGCCGGCGGGCCTTGTGGTGAACGAGGTGCTGACGAATGCCCTGAAGCATGCCTTCAAGGCCGGCGAGGGCGGCATCATCAAACTATACAGTCTGATTGATGACCAAGGCTGCCACATCACCATTTCCGATGACGGCATCGGCCTGCTGGAGGGGGCGGTCTGGCCGCTTCCCGGCAAACTCAGTGCGGTTATCGTGCAGTCCCTGAAACAGAATGCCGCTGCCGCAGTGTCGGTTCGGTCCGCGCCGAAGAAAGGCGTTTCAGTGACAATTTCTTTCGCCAAAGCGGCAGCGGCACCGGCCAATGCCAAGCAAGGCTGACCCTTGGAGCCTGGCTTTGGATAGGCCCCTCCTCACGCCGCCTCGAACACCACTTTTTTCCGCAAGAACTGCGTCGCGCGGTCGCTGACGGAGCGGGGGTCGCCGGTGGTCAGGAACTTCGCCTTCTTGCCCTGCCCCAGCATTTCGGGCCGACGGGTCAGATAGTCGGCCAAGCTTTCGGCCACCAGGTTGGCTTGAGAATAGACCTTGACCCCCGGCCCCAACGCTTCGGCGAACACCCGCTCCATCAAGGGGTAATGAGTGCAGCCGAGAACGGCGGCTTCGGGGTGGGGCATGCGGCGTTTCAGGGCGTCGACATGGCCGCGCACCAAAGCTTCGGCAAGGATCTCGTCGCCTTGCTCAATCGCGTCGACCACGCCGCCGCAGGGCTGCGCCTCGACGTCCACGCCGATGGCGCGGAACGCAAGCTCGCGCTGGAAGGCGCGGGAGGCGACGGTGGCAGGGGTGGCGAAGAAGGCGACGTGCTTTACCGCAACTTCGCGCGGCGGCGAGTTGTCGCCCCAGTTGCGTTCTGTCACCGCCTCGATCATCGGGACCAGCACACCCAGCACCCGCTTGTCGCGCGGCAGCCAGGTTTCCTGCATCCGTTTCAAGGCGGCGGCGGCGGCGGTGTTGCAGGCGAGAACCACCAGATCGCAGCCCTCGGCCCAAAGCCGTTCGACGCCGGCGGTGGTCAGCTTGAAGATATCATCAGGGGTGCGCACGCCGTAGGGCGCATGGGCGTTGTCGCCGAAGTAGACGAAGGGCACATCCGGCAGGCGCTTTGTTACGGCGTCAAGCACGGTAAGGCCGCCCAGACCGGAATCGAACACACCAACTGCCATGCCTGCCCCCTTTTCGCGGCAGGCCGGAGTTACCGGGTCTTGTACCGCTCTTCGAACTCGTACCCCGGATCATAGGTGCGAAGGGGCGTGGGCGAAAGGGCATAGGTTGCGCGGCGCAGGCTTTCCATCATCGCGGTCGGATCAGAGCCGAGGCTGTGGCGCGGGATCGGGTCGCCGATCACCAGACGGACCGGCGCATCGGTGCGCGAGCGGAATTCCTTGATCAACAGGCCAAGGCGCAAGGTGTAATGCAGGTGCGAGGCAATCTGGAACAGGCGCGAATTCTGCCCCTCGAAGTACAGCGGCACAATGGTGGCATCGGACTTGGCGATCATCTTGGCGGTGAAGTTGCGCCAGGACGGATCCATCGGCGGGCCGAAGGGTTTGGCGGCGGTGGATACGGTGCCGCCGGGGAAAATGCCGATTGCCCCGCCGTCACCGAGGTAGCGAAGGGCGGTTGCGCGGGTGTCGATATTGAGCTGCACCGCCTCTTTGGTGGCATCGAACGAGATCGGCAGCAGAACCTTGTTCAACGTCTCGGCCCGGCGGAACACCGAGTTGGCAAGGATGCGGAAATCACCGCGGGTCCGTTGCAGGATGTGGCCAAGGATCAGCCCGTCAAGGATGCCGTAGGGGTGGTTGGCAATCATGATCAGCGGGCCAGTGCGGGGAATGTTGTCGAGCGAGCCGCCGATGATGTCGAGCGACAGGCCGTAGCGTTCCACCATCACATCCCAGAACGGAATGCCGCGGGCGATGTCTTGTTCGTAGCCCTTGGCGCGGCGGATCAGGGACAGCCGACCGGTGGTGTTTTCCAGCATCCGGATCAAGGCGCGGCCACTGCGAGAGCGGGCCGAAGTGGCGTAGGTGATGTCGCGGGTCAGGTCTCTGGCGGTCATTATTGGGTCCGGTTTTTGCTGTTGACGGCGATGCCACAGACAGATGACGGCAGCATGACAGTGCGGAATTCAGGGTGCGGATTTCCGGTGTTTACAGTCGAAGGATTTTGCGTGAACAGGGCACTATTGTGTTAGGGTCGCGCGGATTTCGCAGGAGTTGGTGATGGATTGGGACAAGCTGAGGATTTTTCATGCAGTGGCCGAAAAGGGCAGTTTGACCCATGCCGGTGAGGTGCTGCACCTTAGCCAATCCGCTGTCAGCCGCCAGATCCGTGCGTTGGAGGAAAGTCTGGCGGTAACGCTGTTTCACCGGCATGCGCGAGGGCTTATCCTGACCGAGCAGGGCGAGTTGCTGTATGACGCGACGCAAGCCATGGCCAAGCGGCTGGATGCGACGGCGGCACGGATACGGGACAGCGAGGATGAGGTGTTCGGCGAGTTGCGGGTGACTACGACCACCGGCTTTGGGACCCTGTGGCTGGCCCCAAGGCTTGCGCGGCTGTATGAGAAGTACCCGGCGCTGAAGATCGATCTGATGCTGGAAGAGCGGGTGCTGGATCTGCCGATGCGCGAGGCAGATGTGGCGATCCGGATGAAGGAGCCAAGCCAGGCCGACCTGATCCGTAAACGGCTGATGAACATCAAGATGCGGCTTTATGCGACGCCGGAGTATCTGGAAACGCACGGCACGCCGGTCACGATGGACGATTTCAGCCAGCACCGACTGATCAGCCAGCACGCAGGCACGCCGCAAGTGGCAGCAGGTGCGCTGCTGGTGCAGGAGTTGATGAGCCACGACATCCCCTCGACCCTGACGGTAAACAACTATTTTGGCGTGTTGCAGGCGGTGTTGAACCATTTGGGTATCGGGGTGATGCCCGACTATATCACCGAGGATTTCCCGCATCTGGTGCGGGTGCTGGACGATGTGCAAAGCGCCGAAGTGCCAGTGTTTCTTGCCTACCCGGAAGAACTGCGGCATTCCAAACGGGTGGCGGCGTTCCGCGATTTCGTGGTGGACGAGATCATGACCTATCGGCGGCGGCAGAACGATGAGGCGGTCACGGCGTCGGCGGTTGCCGGCTGATCGCATTTGTCGGTATGCAAACAACGCATGGCGGCAATGCCGCAAAAGTGGACCTGTTCGCCTTGTTTCCGGGCGGTCTTCAAACTACCTCGGTGATTGAGGCGATGATTGAGATTTCTCTCACCGCCTCATACCTCCCTGTTGGACTTGGCCGAGCGCAAGCTCGGCCTTTTTTTTTACGCCCGTGCCAAAAGTGCACCTTCATGAGCGCGCAGGAATGCGTGCAGCAGGTCGTTGTAGTTGGGCACTACCGCCGTGATCACCGAAGGCCGGGCAGCAAGCGCCTTGCGCCATGCCGTGACCTTGGGCAGGCCGGTGAGGATGCAGAGATCGGTGATCTGGTCGAACACATCGAAGTAGCGGAACATCGGCGCGAAGACAGCATCGACGACAGAGAATGCCGCACCCGCAAACCACGGACCGCCAGCCAGCGCCGCCTCGACGCGGGCGAATTTGTCCCGCAGGGTCGCGACCTTTTGATCAAGGACAGTGCTATCCTTGGTCGTTTCCAGCACCCAGATATCACCGAGCATCGAAGAGCCGAACTCCATCCAGGCGCGATGTCTGGCGCGGGCCAGCGGGGCGGTTGGGTGCAACGGCGACGGTGTGGTGTCTTCGATGTATTCGACGATCACGCTGCTTTCAAAGAGCACCTCATCGCCGACAAGCAGAAGCGGCACCTTGCCCTGCGGCGAAATGCGGGTGAACCAGTCGGGCTTGTTTGCGAGGTCCACATCGCGGCGGGCGAAGGGAATACCCTTTTCAGCCAGCACGATAGCGGCGCGCTGGACGTAGGGGCAAAGGTCGAAGGAGACGAGGGTCATGCTGTCGGTGGTCAGGGTGTCGGTCACGGGAATCATCCTTGTAGTTTTAAATGCACATGCATCTTTTTTCATGCACTCGCATGGATGTCAACCTTGATCCATATGCATGAACTGTTAAGGTCTGGCGATGAATGATCTTCCCGATGAGACGACGATTCTGGCTTGGGCACGGTTGGTACTGGCCGCGCGTTCGGTACTGGGCGCTGTTGAGGCGGACCTGAAGGCCGCCGGATTTCCGCCGCTCGGCTGGTATGATGTGGCGCTGGAGGTACGGCGCGCAGGCAGGGCCATGCGCCCGGTGGAGATCGAAGAACAGCTTTTGATCCCGCAGTCGAACGTGTCGCGGCTGCTGGACCGGATGGTTGCGGCAGGATATCTGTCGCGCCAGCCCTGCGCTGATGACCGGCGCGGGTTCGAGTTGAACCTCACTCTGGCCGGGCACGACCTGTTGGCGAAGATGTGGCCGACCTACCGTGACCTGATCCAGAGGCATGTCGGCGGCAAGCTGCAACCGGGTGAGGCTGAAACGCTGGCTGCCGCGCTTGGGCGGCTGCTGGACTGACCCTCAGGACAAAAGCCGGGCGCGGCGGCGGCTGAGGAAGGCCGCGTCCGAAGGTGAGGCGGCCAGATCGATTGCACGGGCATAGGCTTCGTTGGCAGCGGTGATCTGACCGCTTCGCGCCAGAAGCTCGGCCCGGGCGGCGTGGAACGGCTGGTAGGCGGCAAGGTCTGATTGAAGCTGGTCAAGGGCGGCAAGGGCGCAGCCAAGATCGCCCGCTTCGGCCACGGCCACGGCCTGATTGAGGCGCACCACCGGGGTCGGTTCATGGGCGTGCAGGCCCGCGTAAAGGGCGGCGATCTGCGGCCAGTCGGGCGGATCGCTGGTCTGGCAGGCGGCAATCGCGGCCTTGATCTGGAACGGGCCGGGAGTGCGGCGGGTGATCGCCGCGTCAAGGTGGGCCAGCCCATCGGCAACCATCGCGTGATCCCAGAGGCTGCGGTCCTGATCGGTCAGCGCCACGGTCACGCCATCGGCGATGCGGGCGGCGCGGCGGGCATGGGTCAGAAGCAGAAGGGCAAGCGCACCTTCGACCTCGGCCTCGGCGGGGCGCAGATCGTTCAGCATACGGGCAAGGAAAATAGCCTCGTCGCACAGATCGCGGCCGGCGTGGGGGCCAATGGTGTAGCCTGCGTTGAAGATCAGGTAGACCACTGTCAGCACCGAATTCAGCCGGTCGGCCCAATCTTCGGGATCGGGGACACGGAAGGGAATGCCGGCGGCGGCGATCTTGGCCTTGGCGCGGCTGAGGCGCTGGCCCAGCGTTGGTTCGGTATCAAGGAAAGCGCGGGCGATTTCGGGCGTGGACAACCCGCCAAGGGTGCGCAGGGTCAGCGCCACGCGGGATTTCTGATCAAGTGCCGGGTGGCAGCAGGTAAAGATCAGGCGCAGGCGGTCATCGGCGATCATCTCAGGCTCGGTATCATCGGCTTCGTCCTTGGACAGGCGGGCGAGATCGGCAGCTTTGCGGGCCTCGCGGGCACCGCTGCGCAACCGGTCGATGGCCTTGCGCAGCGCGACTTTCAGCAGCCAGCCCTGCGGCGAGTTGGGTAGGCCCGCGCGGCCCCAGTGCGACAGCGCCGAGATCGCGGCCTCCTGCAGCGCCTCTTCGGCCAGCTGGAAGTCGCGCAACCGGGCAATCAGCGCGGCAATAAGCCGCCCCCGGTCATTGCGCATCACCTGATCAAGGGCACGGGTGATGGCAATGGCCTGCGAGGCGGCTTGGGTGGTCATCGGATCATTTGCCTGCCGGGTTGTAATCCATCAGGGGGCGCACTTCGACCGTGCCCCAATGGGCGGGTGGCATGATTTTGGCATAGCGAAGGGCCGCATCAAGATCAGGCACATCGACCACATAGTATCCACCGAGGTGTTCTTTGGTTTCGGCAAAGGGGCCATCCATCGTTTCCACCTTTCCGCCGCGGATACGCAGCGACGTGGCGGTTTCAACACCTTGCAAGCCTTCACCCGAGTCAAGCACGCCGTCGGCGACCAGCTTTGCACTTACGGCAGCAAATTCAGCCATCATTTTTTCGAACTCTGCTGTGCCATAGGCAGGTTCTGCTGCGGGATTTCCATAAAGCAAGATCATGTATTTCATAGCAAGATTCCTTTGTCCTTGGGTTACGAGATTTCCGGTTGTGGTCGTGGGTCAGAGGCCGAGGATGTTCACACCGAGGCAGACCATCATGTTCAGGGTGGCCAGGATGTTGGTGCCGTTGCCGACATAGCGCAGCGGATGGGCCGAATTGTCGATCTTCAGCCCGGAGGGATGTGCGATTCTGCCGATCAGCAACAGCGCGCCGGAGATGTGCAGATAAAGTGCCGGTGCGCCCATGCCTTCTGCAAGGATCATCAGGATCAGCACGAAGGGGGTCCATTCGACAAAGTTGCCATGCTGGCGAATGCGCAACAGCATTTCGGGATTGCCGCCGTCACCAATCGACAGCTTGAGGCCGCCACGCATGCTGGTGGTGCGGAACCACAGGATCAGGAAGATGACTGCAAGCGGCAGGGCGTAGATCGGGGTTACTTCAAAGGCCATGATTTCACTTTCTTGGGTTCAGGTTTCGATAACCCAAGGACGCTGGCACTTTGCCGATTTCGACACGCCGCACAAATATTTTCGCCGAGCATCGGAAGTTGCGGTCACTGCTGCCGTGCCGGGCCGGGCCAAATGAAAAAAGCCCGGCAGTTTCCTGCCGGGCCTTTGGTCGATGAATGCGGGCCGCTTAGCCTTTGGTTGCAGGCTCCAACTGGCTGCTCAGCGCGACGAAGAGTTCCGCTTCGGTCCAGCCCAGCGTCAGCGAGCCGTCGGCAACCATGTCCTTCGGCATTGGCACGGTGAACGACTTGACGCTCGACTTTGACGCGATGTCACCGTTGATCGTGACGATGACGATCAGTGCGCCATCGGCATCTTCGTAGACGCCTTCGACCTGACCGATGACGATCTGGTCTTTGGTCCGGACTTCATTGCCGATGAAAGCGCTGTCCTCCAGCATCTTGACTGTGGTCATGTCTTCGGGCGACGAGCCAAGCATCGCGTCGGCGGACAGATCCACCGCTAGCGCCGGGGCAGCGATCAGCGAAGCGGCTGTGGCAACAGCCAAGAAAAATTTGGATTTCAACATTCTGTTTACTCCTGTTTGTCGCCGGTCACCCGGCATGCGTGAACAACGGCTGGATCGCGGATCGGTTCCACCCGTCAGGCTATTTGTTGGTCTTTCATGTTCTGGGTTGATCGCATAAGGAACCAGCAGTCGAGCGGAGAGACCCCATGCAGGACCCGAAGATCACCCCGGACCTTGTTGCCAGTCACGGGCTGAAGCCGGATGAATACCAGCGGTTGTTGAGCATCATCGGGCGGGTGCCGTCGTTTACCGAACTGGGCATCTTCTCGGCGATGTGGAACGAGCATTGTTCCTACAAGTCGTCGAAGAAATGGCTGCGCACCCTGCCCACCACCGGGCCGCAGGTGATTTGCGGGCCGGGCGAGAATGCCGGTGTGGTGGATATTGGCGATGGTCAGGCGGTGATCTTCAAGATGGAGAGCCATAACCACCCAAGCTATATCGAGCCGCATCAGGGCGCCGCGACCGGCGTGGGCGGCATTCTGCGCGATGTGTTCACCATGGGCGCGCGGCCGATTGCGGCGATGAATTCGTTGTCTTTCGGGCTGCCC
Source organism: Tabrizicola sp. (assembly GCF_031377265.1). GTDB lineage: Bacteria > Pseudomonadota > Alphaproteobacteria > Rhodobacterales > Rhodobacteraceae > JAUYQR01. The sequence continues at coordinate 40,353 of NZ_JANMET010000206.1, forward strand.
AGCCACCCCAAGACCCGCCATCTGGTGAAGGGTGTGGTTGAGGGTGTGGGATCTTACGGCAACGCGTTCGGGGTGCCGACGGTGGGCGGCGAAGTGCGCTTTCACCGCAGCTACAACGGCAACTGTCTGGTCAACGCCTTTGCTGCGGGCCTCGCGGATGCGGACAAGATTTTCTATTCGGTGGCCAGCGGTGTCGGGATGCCCGTGGTCTATCTGGGTGCCAAGACCGGGCGCGACGGGGTGGGCGGGGCTACCATGGCATCAGCCGAATTCGATGACACGATCGAGGACAAGCGCCCGACGGTGCAAGTCGGCGACCCGTTCACCGAAAAACGCCTGCTGGAGGCGTGTCTGGAGCTGATGGCCAGTGGCGCGGTCATTTCCATTCAGGATATGGGGGCTGCGGGGCTGACCTGTTCAGCGGTGGAGATGGGCGATAAGGGAGGCCTCGGCATCCGGTTGCAACTGGATGACGTGCCACAGCGCGAAACGGGCATGACCGCCTATGAGATGATGCTGTCGGAATCCCAGGAACGGATGCTGATGGTGCTGAAACCTGAGCTTGAGGCGGTGGCGCGGGCGATTTTCGTGAAATGGGATCTGGATTTTGCGATTGTCGGCGAGACCATCCCGGAGGACCGGTTCCTGATCCTGCACGGCAATGCGGTGAAAGCCGATCTGCCGCTGTCAAAGCTC
>NZ_JANMET010000089.1:0-1679 GCF_031377265.1 Tabrizicola sp.
ACAGGTCGAGCGAACTTGGAAAATCAAGGCCGAAGCGGTCGTAGAGCGCGGCCCAGGTCTGGGCGGGAGTGGGCCCGTAAAGCTCGACCGCTGGCCAGGTGTTTTCGCGCTTCATCGAGGCGGAAGGGCGGGTGAAATCGAAGGGGATCGCCGAAATCGGGCCGGTGACCAGCGTGTCGGTGTCGAGAAACAGAAAGGGTTCGTCGGGCAGGGCGGCCAGCGCCTCGATCTTGTTGCCTTGCGGATAGTCCGCGCCGAAGACCCGCGCCCTGAAGGGCAGGATCGTCGCCCCGAGGTCGGTCAGAAGGCCGCGCGCGCGGTCGGACATCCGGGGATCGCCGGGCCATTTGCCGCCGGGCTGGGGTTCGGCGATGAAAAGGGTGCCGTGGAAAGCGGGGTCAGCTTGGCGCAGCGAGGCGGCAAGGAGGATCGCCTCGAACTCCAGACGGCCGGATTGGCCGATGGCGAGGAGGTTCGGGCTCATGCCCTTGGGGTGAAACGGAGCGACAGGCAGGACATGCCGCCGTCCAGCTTGGCGCATTCCGAATTGCCGATCTCGCGCACCGAGAAGCCGGCAGCCGCGATGGCATCGCGGGTGCGTGGGAAACCTTCGGGCAACAGGACCAGATCGTTGAAACGGATCGTGTTGGCGGCGGCTTCTTCGCCATCGGCGACGTCGATGACCGTGTAGCCCGCGAAGCAGCCGGAGGCCGAGAGGCGTTTCGTCGACAGGATCGTGTCCACGTCCAGCAGCGAGCAATCGGTCTTGAAATGCAGGACTCCGGGGGGCGTGTGCACCTCGCGGACCGTGTGGCCCCAGGGGGCGACGAGGGCGGTCAGTTCGGCGATCCCGGCTGCATTGGTGCGGGCCGAGCGGCCGACGAGGATCTCACGCTCGGTCACCAGGATGTCGCCGCCTTCGATGAAGCTTTCCTGGCCGGTGATGCCGACGACCTGGCCGTAAAGCGCGCGCAGATGGGGGGCCATTTCGGCGGCCTCACCCAGACGGGAGGGCGCGCCGGGGCGCATGATGACGGCGCCTTCGGGCAGGCAAAGGGCGGTATCCTCGACAAAGACGCTATCGGGGTAGGCGTCCAGCGCGGAAAGCTCGACCACGGTGGCCCCGGTCTCGCGCAGGGTGGCGACATAGGCGTCGTGATGCGCCTGCATCAGCGCAAGGTCGGGTGTGCCGGTATCCACGGCGCGCAGGCCCGCGGTGATCGACGGCGCGGGGCGGCGGGTGATGGCGTGGGTGAAATGGATGGAAGACGACATCGAAGGGTCCGGGTTGGGTGCGGACTGTGTCGCACCCGAAGGCCAGCTTCGCAAGGGTCCTGAGGCCTGGAGTTGGCCGGTCGGCGCGAGGGGTCACCCGCCGTTCCGCAAGGTCGACGCCGTCACGGTTTGATCCTGTAGCGGTCAGCTTCGGCGAAGACGTCGATCGCCTGCGTGCCGGCCTTGACCCGCGCGCCGTGCAGGGCACCCGCCGGAATGAAGTAGCTGTCACCCGGACGATAAATGCCGGTGACCGTGCCGATGGTCAGCTCGATCTCGCCCGCGACAATCGAGCCCCATTGCGCGCCGTGGGAATGCATCGGCAACTCGACGTCCTTCAGGAAAGTGAAAAAGGCGACCAGACCAGCGTCCGAACGGATGACGGCGGTTTTCAGCACTTCGGG
>NZ_JANMET010000253.1:0-1739 GCF_031377265.1 Tabrizicola sp.
CGGCTAGCGCCTTGCGGCTCACAAGACGGGTCAAGTCAGCGCCGTTGGATTATTAGCCGCGTGGCGCTAGCCACGGTTCACCGCGGAAGATCGCACGTTCTGCGCTGATAGACTCTCTCGCAATCTGACAGCAATGCCAGAGACGAAAGCTCGCCCTGACTCACTGGTGAGAACTTTGAAATCCACGAAAGGTCCGCCATGAGCAGGAATTTGAAGTCCATCTTTACGCTGCTGGTCGTCGCAGTCGCGCCGTTGGCCTGTGTTGCCGCCGAGGGACAGACATTGGGCATCCGGCGGATAGAAGATGTGATCTACAGTCGCAAGTTCGGCATGGCCCTCACCATGGATGTCTTTCAGCCGGCGAAGCCAAACGGCTGCGGCCTGCTGTTCCTGGTGAATGGCGGCTGGCTTTCCAGCAAAGCGACACCGCTGATGGTGACGATCCGGCCGAGCGACTATCAGATCTTTCTCGATCGGGGTTATACGGTGTTCGCCGTCGTGACCAGTTCGCAGCCGAAGTTCAAGATTTCCGAACTGATGCAGGATGTGGATCGCGCGGTGCGTTTCGTGCGTGCAAACGCGAAACGCTTTGACGTGAATCCGCAGCGACTCGGTGTCTTAGGGGCCAGTTCGGGAGGACATCTCACGCTGTCGATCGCCGCGCGCGGTGGGCCAGGAAAGCCGGATGCTCCCGATCCCGTCGATCGCGAGAGCAGTGAAGTCCAAGCCGCCGCCTGCTTCTTTCCACCCACCGACTTTCTGAACTATGGCGGTCCGGGAAAGAGCGGCGTCGGTGAAGGCCCACTGGCCCCGCTGGAGGTCGCGTTCGGTTCGCAAGGATTTTCAGCGGCAGAACGCGCCCAACTGGGGCGCGAAATATCTCCCATCTACTTTGTCACCGCGAAACTGCCGCCGACTCTGATCATTCACGGCGACCGAGACGAAGTCGTTCCTTTGCAGCAGTCGGAGCGATTCGCCCAACGTGCCGCTGACGCCGGAGCCTCACCAGTCAAGTTGATTGTCCGTCCCGGCAAGGGACACGGCTGGGGAGACTTCTGGAAGTCGACCGAAGATGTCACCGCCTTCGCCGATTGGTTTGATCAGCACTTGCGAGACCGCCGCGAATGATCCGCAAACTGCGGACGGCCACGTAGGTTGAGCTACTCGGAAACGAACGGCAGACCATGAAACACAGCCTCGCACACGTCGCCATTCTGAGTCGGCGAGACCAACACATTGCACATCTCATTTCGTTGATAAGGAAGACACCGTGATGCAGAGATTGAGGACCACGTTCGTCATCGCCACATTATTGTGCAGCCTGAGCGTTGGGGGATGGCTGCTGGCCGTGTCTGACGACGTGACAGTCGTGCTCAAAGCGGGTGACCAATTCAAGGTGCTGCACGAGAACTCGCTGGCGGAAGACGACATGTGCATGGCGACTCCGGCCATCGCCGGCCATCGCCGGTGATCGGCTGCTGATTCGCACGTCAGCCCTCGTATATTGCATCCAATCCGGCGCAGCGGTCGCTGGATGGTGAAATCAACACGAATGGCGGAGAGCATGGCAAGGTTACGATTCACTGAAGTTGTTTTCCCGAATTGAGGTCAACCCATGACGATCGCGCGGACTGTTGGATTGGCGTTGTGTTTGGCGGGGGCGTTCGCTGCGGGAGTGCGGCAGACTCAGTCTGCCGATCCGGCTCTGCGGGACGATGCGGTTCGGTCTTTGAAGAAGG
>NZ_JANMET010000254.1:0-1558 GCF_031377265.1 Tabrizicola sp.
TGTCGCGCGGCTGGCGCGTCAAGCTCAGCACCGATGCGCGTGGTGCGCGCTATGCGGGCGGCTTTCCCCCGGCGGTTGAGGTGGTGGAGCTGTCCTCGGCCACCTTCGCGCGGGGTGGCGCGCTGGAAAAGATCGCTGTCCCCTTCCGCATCGCGGGCGGCGTGATTGCCGCCACCTGGCGCGTGCTGTTCGATCCGCCCGCCGTCATCGTCGGCTTTGGCGGCTATCCCTCGATCCCCGCCCTGTCCGCCGCCTGGATCCTGCGCAAACCCCGGATGATCCACGAACAGAACGGTGTCCTGGGCCGCGTGAACCAGATCTTCGCGCGCCGCGTCAACACCGTCGCCTGCGGCACCTGGCCCACCGTCTTGCCCGAGGGCGTCGCTGGCATCCACACCGGCAACCCGGTGCGCCAGATCGTGCTAGACCGCGCCGCGGCCCCCTATATCCCGCCCGGCGACTACCCGATCAGCATCCTGGTGATCGGCGGCAGTCAGGGCGCGCGGATTCTGTCGGACGTGGTTCCGGCTGCGGTTGCGTCCTTGCCTGAAGCGGTGCGGGGGCGATTGCGGGTGGCGCAACAGGCGCGTGAGGAAGATCTGGCGCGAGTCGTGGCGGCTTACGGCGCGGCGGGGATTGCGGCCGAGGTGGCCCCATTCTTTTCCGATATTGCGCGCCGCCTGTCAGAGGCGCAACTGGTGATCTCGCGGGCGGGGGCGTCGTCGGTTGCAGATATCTCGGTGATCGGCCGGCCCTCGATCCTGATCCCCTATGCCGCCGCAACCGGGGATCATCAGACCGCGAACGCGCGCGGGTTGGTTGACGCCGGGGCCGCCATCCTGATACCGGAATCCCTGCTTGACGCGGGCAGTCTGGCGGCGCAGATCGCATCGGTTCTGAGCCACCCCGAAGCCGCCGCCGCAATGTCGCGCAAGGCGAAAGGGCAGGGCCTGCCCGATGCCACGCAACGACTGGTCTCGCTTGTCGAGTCCCTTGCCAGGAAAGAGTGACTGATGAATGCCACCAAACTTCCGATGGAACTTGGCCCGATCCACTTTGTCGGCATCGGCGGCATTGGCATGTCGGGGATTGCCGAGGTGCTGATGACTCTTGGGTATCGGGTGCAGGGGTCGGATGCAAAGGCGTCGAAGACCACGGACCGGCTGGTGACATTGGGGGCGACGGTGTTTGAAGGCCAGCGCGCCGAAAACATCGGTGAAGCGGCGGTTGTCGTTGTTTCAAGCGCCATCAAGAAGGGCAATCCGGAACTGGAAGAAGCCCGCCGCCGCAAGCTGCCGGTGGTGCGCCGGGCCGAAATGCTGGCCGAACTGATGCGGCTGCGGTCCAATATCGCGATTGCGGGCACGCATGGCAAGACAACCACCACCACGATGGTCGCGACGCTGCTGGACAAGGGCGGTTTTGATCCGACTGTGATCAACGGCGGTGTGATCCACGCCTACGGCTCGAACGCGCGAGCGGGCGAGGGCGAGTGGATGGTGGTGGAGGCGGACGAAAGCGACGGCTCGTTCAATCGTTTGCCCGCAACCATCGCGGT
>NZ_JANMET010000256.1:0-5976 GCF_031377265.1 Tabrizicola sp.
GGGGCGGCGGCGCAGGTTGGTTTCGGCTCCAGCCTGGAGGAGCGCGTTTCCAAGGCCGATGCCTACAATTCGCCGGGCTGGAAACGGATGCAGGAACGTCAGGCCACCCGACCCGTCAGCCAGCCCCGCGAGGCCCGCAACGTAGTGATCGACGCTGAGGCGCTGTCGGCCTATGTCCGGGGCGAACGGGTGTTCCACCAGAAATTCGGCTACGGCGAGATCACCGGAATCGAAGGCGACAAGCTGGACGTCGATTTTGATCAGGCCGGGTTGAAGAAAATCGTCGCGCGCTGGGTGGTTCCGGCGGATCAGGTAGACGACGTCCCGTTCTAAGCCGCACGACCCCGGACGACGCATCGAGGACGCGGCAAATGCGAACGGCCACACACCCGAATGGTTCTGCGGTTCGTCAGTTTCAGGCGGGCATTACGTACCTGAAGTCTTGATGCTTGGCAGGACGCTGCTGTCGTCTTCCGACAGCTGCTGAACCTAAGTCACACGGGGATCTGGTTCGGGCCTTCTGCGTGAAAGCTGGTACCTTTGTGCTCAACTTGGCTGGAGCTGCTGTTGGTGGCCACTTTGCTGTCACCATTGGCGATCATTGCCACGTTCGAGGCGGTGAAGTTCGAGTTTATGTTGAACCTGCGCGTTGTCAGACACTGACCCTCTGGCGTAGGTCGCAGGTCCTTGCCGGGTCGCCTACTACGGCGCCCACGTCCGCGTTGATCACCGAAGCAGTCGCAACCTTGGTCGAGATCACTATTGAGTTGTCGACCTGCACTTAGGGCCCGCCGTCATGGAAGAGCGCGACACGATCCGTGCTGTATCGCGCTGGTCTGTAAGCAGTGCGCATGCAGATATTGCACGCGCTTAGTCGACTTCTGATTTCCGCAGAAATGCTCTTGCACGAACCGCCCACATTCGGGTTTGGGTTGAATTCTGTCTGAACCTGGTTAACGGAGCGTTCGACAAAAGACGCTGACGCGATACTGCGACGCGCCGCTCTCGCAACGGCGCATCCGCCAAATCAGGCAAACGGGCGTCAGCTACCTTGTTTGGGGGGCATGGCGTCGTGGCGCAACCGCTCCAACCCGTAAACGGCCAGCCCCGCCGTCAGCCCCCAGAATGCCGCGCCGACGCCGAACGCGGCAACCCCGGACCCGGTCACCGCAAGGGTCATTATGGCGGCAAACCGCTGTGGCGGCGCTGCGAATGCCCCACTCAGCGCCCCCATCAGGGGCCCGAGCAGCGCAAGCGCGACCAAGGCTGTCACCACTTCGCCCGGCAATGCGGCTAGCACAGTAATGATCAGCGGGCTTAGCAACCCCAGGGCCACCCAGGCACCGCCGTAGGCCAGCCCTACCTTCCAGCGCTGATTACGGTCCGGATGCACCTCTGGGCCCAGACAAATCGCAGCAGTGATCGCCGCCATATTCACCGTGTGCGCCCCGAAAAAGGCGGTTATCGCCGAGATTACGCCTGTCGCCCGCAGTGCCGGGCCTACCGGCGGCTCGTAACCAGCGGCGCGCAGGACTGCAAAGCCGGGCAGATTCTGCGACGCCATTGTCACCAGATACAACGGTACTCCAAGCCCAATGATGACTGACAGCCGGAACTCCGGCACGATCAGGGTCAGAATCGGCACGGGCAGGCCAAGTTCGGGCAGCGTGGTTCCGGTGATCAACGCCAGGCCAACCCCGCCGCCAAGTGCTGCCAGCACCGCAAAGGCCGGGCTGAACATCCGCACCACCACAAACAGCGCCACCATCGGCAGCACGATCAGCGGCAGCGCTTGGGCCGCAAGCGCCCCTTTAAGGCAAAATGGCAGCAGTACCCCCGCCAACATTCCCGCAGCGATCCCGTCCGGGATTCTGGCAACCAACTGGCCTAGGGCGCGCCATGTCCCGGTCAGCAAGATCATTGCGCCCACTGCCACAAAGGCACCCACCGCCTCTGCCATGTTGATTCCGCCAGTCGCGGCAATCAGCGCCGCCCCCGGCGTTGACCATGCCAGCACCACCGGCACACGGGTGCGCCATGACAACAGCGCCGATCCCAGCGCCTTGCCGAGCGATATCGCCAGCAGCCAGCTGGCCGTTTGGTCCACCGTGGCCCCGACTGCTGCAGCCGCAGCCAAGACAATGGCCACAGACGCGGCGTAACCGACCAGCGCCGCCACCAAGGCAGCCGAAATCACTGACAAGCGCATGCGGCCTCCGATCATCCAGAGCGGACTATCGGGACCGAACGCAGGCGGTTCAAGGGAAGAAAGCAGTCGCGGCGGCTCTTCGGGAGGAGGTTAAGAGCCGCCGCTCCAGTCATCGGCCCCCAAGGGAGGAGGAAGGGCGCCGAAACCGATAAGGGCGCGGCGATGCCAAGGAGGAGGGAGGCATCGCCGCTGGTTCAGGTGACCCGAGGGAGGAGGAGTGGGCCGCCTAAATCTGTTCACTAACTATATGGAGCCGAAACTCCGGAATAAAAGGGCGGCGATGCCAGGGAGGAGGATTGGCACCGCCGCTTGTCGCAAGAACCCCTCGGGAGGAGGGTAAGGGGCTTCACGAAAACTTATTTGCCGTAAGCGGCCTCACGGGCCACATCGCTGATGCTAAGGCGGCTGATGCCAAGGTCCGCCAGTTCGCGGTCGCTCAACGCGGCAAGTTCACGCACTGTGGTCGCATAAAGGCGACGCTGGGCAAGTGCGCCGAGGAAGGTCGTTCTTGCCGCCATCAAACGATCGATCAGACCATTACGGGCGACGCGGGTGCTGTTCACATAAGTCATTTTCTCAAGCCTCATTTGAATTTGCGGGCAACGTTCTGTCGCGCTGTTAGGGGTAACATGGGACAATTGCTGCGGCTGCACAATAGTTGGGGTGTGCAATGCTGCCATGCAGCGTCCGCATGGCTTCTGTCACGGAATTGTTATGAAATTTCCGCCGCTTCGCTGGAATTTTGAGCATTTGGTCAAGACGCTCTTGCCCTTGTGCTGAAACATCACGACGTTGGTCCAAAGATTGTGCGCTGGAGGAACGGAACGTGGTCGAACGACAAGAGGTGCTTGGGCTTCTGGCACAGGTGGCGGTGCCCGGTGGAGGCAATCTGGTCAGCCGCGACCTGATTCGTGCGCTTACGGTGGAGGGGGGCAAGATTCACTTCATCATCGAAGCACCTACCCCTGAGGATGCCCGTGCGCTCGGCTCCGCGCAGGCCGAGGCTGAGGCCGCCTTGCGCCGCCTGCCCGGCGTCGTGTCGGTGCAGGTGGTCATGACTGCACATGGGCCAGCGCCGAAACCGCCCAGCATAAAGATCGGCCAACATCCCACCCCGCAGCAGGGTGGCCCGCAGCGCATTTCGGGCATCGACCGGATCATTGCCATCGCCTCTGGCAAGGGTGGGGTCGGCAAGTCCACCGTCGCCTCTAACCTTGCTGTTGCTCTGGCGCGCCAGGGCCGCCGCGTAGGGCTGCTCGACGCCGATATCTACGGCCCCAGCCAGCCCAAGATGATGGGCGTTTCCAAACGCCCCGCTTCGCCCGACGGCAAGATCATCGAACCACTGGTCGCCCATGGTGTCACCATGATGTCGATCGGCCTGATGCTGAAGGAAAACGAGGCCGTGGTCTGGCGCGGCCCGATGATCATGGGCGCGCTGCAGCAACTTCTTGGTCAAGTTGCCTGGGGCCAGCTTGATATCCTGATCATCGACCTGCCGCCCGGTACCGGTGACATTCAGTTGACACTGTGTCAGCGCACGCATCTGACCGGGGCGATTGTCGTGTCCACTCCGCAGGACGTGGCGCTTTTGGATGCGCGCAAGGCGGTTGATATGTTCGACAAGCTGAAGACTCCGGTGCTTGGCCTGATCGAAAACATGTCGACCTACATCTGCCCCAACTGCGGGCACGAGGCGCATATCTTCGGCCATGGCGGTGTAGCGCTTGAGGCTGCCAAGCTGGGCCTGCCGTTCTTGGGCGAGCTTCCGTTGGCGCTGGAGGTTCGCGTGGCCGGTGACAGTGGCACGCCCATCGCCGCAGGGCGGGGCCCGCACGCCGACGCCTACGCCAAGCTGGCTGCACGGCTGGTTGCAGGCGGCATGGCCTGACGGCGCGATCTAGGGCGTGATCAGGGCATGACAGCATACCAACCAGTTGATGTGTTACTTTGGACAGCAAACCACACCCGACTCGCTTCAGGAGGTTTCGATGCCCACTGAGATGGAAGTCCAGACCAACCCTGATGACCGCGTGATGAAGGGCGTCATCCCCTATCTGGTGATCCCCGGAAAAGCCGGTGCAGCGACCGATTTCTACATCAAGGCCTTCGCGGCCAGCGACCTTGGCCGGATGCCCATGGAAGACACCGATGATCAATTCATGCACATTCAGGTCGAAATCAACGGCGGGGCTTTGATGCTGACCGACTACGCCGATGTTGGCGTGAATAACCAAGGTGAAGGCCCGATGCCACGCGGCCATCTGCAACTGGTGCTGGCGGATGGTCAGGCCTGGTGGGATCGCGCCGTGGCTGCGGGCTGCACCGTCATCGCCCCCTATGAACGTCAGTTCTGGGGTGACAACTGGGGCCTGCTGCTGGACCCGTTCGGCATTCGTTGGGCGATCATGCAACCTGGGCCGCAGGGGTAACTCTGCCCTTTTGATTGCCGGTCGCGTTGCAGGCCGCGTCGCTAGTTCCAAGTCAAAACGAGGACTGAACCAATGACCAATTCCATTCGCACATGCCTCTGGTTCCGTAATGGCCGTGGCCGTGAAGCTGCTGAATTCTACTGCAGTCTTATCCCAGGCAGCCAGGTTGGGCGGATCTTTTCGGGTGATGCCGGGCAGGGCACCTTTTCGGTGATCGACTTCAGGCTGGGCGGCGTTCCGTACCAAATCCTCGACGCCGGGCCCCATTTTATGTTGACCGAAGCTGTGTCGATCTCCGTCGAGACCCCTGACCAGGCTGAAACAGACCGCCTTTGGACTGCGCTAACCGCCGACGGCGGGCAGGAAAGCGTTTGTGGTTGGTTGAAGGACCGCTTTGGAGTCTCATGGCAGATTTTTCCCAAGCGGCTGACTGACCTGACCCTCAGCACTGACAAGGAGGTATCGGATCGGGCGATGGCCGCGATGATGAAGATGCGCAAGATCGACATTGCTGCGATCGAAGCCGCCGTCAGAGTGATCTGAACCGAGTGATGCTTTCTTGCGCGCGAACCCAAGACATTGAACATCTGGCCGGACGTCCGGCTTGTGGATGCAGGACATGCGGACGATCAGGATCATCGAGCACATCTCTCTCGACGGTGTGATTCAAGGGCCGGGCGGGCCGGAGGAAGACCCAACCAACGGCTTTGCTCACGGCGGCTGGGCGTTCTTGCACCACGACGTTCCGGGCGGCGAGGCCATCGACAATGCCCAAGGCGCGGGCTTTGACCTTCTGCTCGGGCGCAAGACCTATGATATCTTCGCCGGGCATTGGCCGCATCAGTCCGGCCCCATGGCGGACAGCCTGAATGCTGCACGGAAATACGTGGTGACCCACCGACCGGAAACCCTGGACTGGGGTCCGGTTGAGGCGCTGGACGCCGATCTTGCCGCAGGCATCCGCACCGTAAAGGCTGGCAACGGCGCCGACTTGATCGTCTGGGGCAGTTCTACCATCACGCCGCTTCTGGTGGCGGCGGGACTGGCAGACGAGGTCGTGCTATTGGTCTTTCCAGTTTTTATCGGACACGGCAAACGGTTCTTTTCCGAAGCTGTTGACCCAACCGAGCTGGTGCTGGTCGACAGCAAGGCAACACAATCAGGTGTGACTATTGGCACCTACAGGCCCGCCGGGCGAATGCGGACAGGAAGCTTTGCCGAGGTATCCGCATGACCGGACTGGTTTCGAACAGGACGCCAACGGGCCAGAAACGGCCAGCCAGAGTCAAACCCGTCGCGATGGCGTTAGAATGACGCGTGCCCCGCGCGGCGAAG
>NZ_JANMET010000257.1:0-9195 GCF_031377265.1 Tabrizicola sp.
CACGCTGGCCGCCGATGCCGCGCAGATGGCCGCCTGACGTCAAGTCGCGCCGCGCCATGCTTGCGCGCGGCGCGACACCTGTACCGCCAGAATGCCCGCCATCACCACCACGACGCCCAGCACGTCCAGCGCACCAATGCGTTCGCCCAACAGCAGCGCGGCAATCGCCACACCAAAGAACGGGTTCAGGAAGTGGAACGTCGAGGCGCGCACCGCCCCGATCCGGCCCACCAACGAAAACCAAAGCAACGTGGCCGCCAATCCCGGGATCAACAACTGATAAGCAAAGGCCGCGATCAGCGCCGCGCTCCAGCTGACCAAAAGCGTCTCTGTAAAGGCGGAAACAACACCAAGCACCACCGCGCCGACCAACATCTGCAACCCGACGATCATCAAGAGATTGCCGCCAGCCGTGGCCGCGCGCACGGTAAGCGTGGCCACCGACAGGGCAATGGCGCCGCCGATGCACAGCACGATGCCGGTGGCATCGGCTCCGCCAGACAACCGTGTGCCCATGATCAACGCCACCCCTGCCATGCCGGTGATCAGGCCGGTCACGCCCAGCGCCGGCACCCGCTGGCCCAGAAACGCCCAGCCCAGCAGCGCCACGATCAGCGGCATCGAGGCCGCGATGATTGCGGCAAGCGATGCCTCGACCCACTGCATCGCCACGAAGTTCAGCCCCAGATACAGCGCATTCTGGCACAGCCCGAAGACCAGCACCGACCGCGCCTGTGGCCCCGACAAACGCCAGCTTTGGCCAAGCCAGCGCGCCACGACAACCGCGATGAGGCCCGAGATCGCAAAGCGCAGCGACAGGGCGGCCAGGGGAGGGGCATGCGCCACGATGATCCGCGCGGTGGCAAAGGCCGAAGACCACATCAGAGCGAAGGTCACCCCCATCAGGATCGCGCGAAAGTCCACATCCACATCCTTGCCGGGGCTTGGGCGGGCCTACAGGTCGCCCAAGGCAGGGTCAAGCGGCGGGCGGTTCCCATAGCTCGATCGGCGTACCTTCGGGGTCGTAGATGCGGGCGAAACGGCCATAACTGCCGTCGCCATCCCAGTCGGGCCGGGTTTCGACCGCAATGCCAGCGGCCTGCAGCATGGCGATAAGGCCGGTCAGGCCTTCGACCCGCAGGTTCAGCATCCATTGCCTGTCGGTGGGGAAATAGTCGGTCGCGGCAGGAAAGGGTGAAAACACCGTCGCCCCGGCGTCCTGCGACCACAGGCCTTCGGTGATGCCAAGGTGCGTGGCGTACCAGACCGCCAGCGCCTTGGGATCAGTTGCGCGAAAGAAGATGCCGCCGATACCGGTTACGCGTGCCATCCACGTCCTCCCATGCAAAAGGGCCGCCCAGGGGCGACCCTCTCACCTTGATAGACCTGAATCAAGGATCAGCCGTTAACGATGTCTTTCAGCGCCTTTGCGATGGTGAATTTCACCTGCTTGTCAGCGGCTTTGGTCATCGTCTCGCCGGTTGCCGGGTTGCGCACTTGCCGCTCGGGGCGGGCGCGGCAGGCAACCTTGCCCAGACCCGGCAGCGTCACGGCACCGCCATCAGCGACTTCACGCGCAACGACTGCGGCAATTGCATCCATCGCAGCCGAAGCAGTTTTCTTGTCGCCACCCATCGCATCGGCCACAGCGGCCACCAGTTGAGTCTTGGTCATCGGTTTGGACATTGGATCATCCTTCAGGTTGTTCTTGATTTAAACTGGCCTGCACGTCGCAAGCATCCGTCCCCCGGAAACGAGGCCACGGTCCAAACACACAGTTTCCACGGCGAAATCAACCCCAGAACGAAAAGTTCAGGCGGATTTAACGCGTTTTTCGCGCGAGTCAGAGAAACGCGGTTTCCTCGAAACTGCGCAGCTTGCGGCTGTGAATCCGCTCGATCGGCGTGGCGCGCAGCAGCTCCATCGCCCGAATGCCGATCTGCAGATGGCGGCTGACTTGCGTCTTGTAGAACTCGGACGCCATGCCGGGCAGCTTCAACTCGCCATGCAGCGGCTTGTCAGACACGCACAACAGCGTGCCGTAGGGCACCCGGAACCGGAACCCGTTGGCCGCAATCGTGGCGCTTTCCATATCCAGCGCCACAGCCCGCGATTGCGACAACCGCCGCACCGGGCCTGATTGGTCGCGCAGTTCCCAGTTGCGGTTGTCGATGGTCGCCACCGTGCCGGTGCGCATGATGCGCTTCAGCTCATAGCCTTCCAACTGGGTCACATCGGCCACCGCCCGTTCCAAAGCGATCTGAATCTCCGCCAGCGCCGGGATCGGCACCCAGACCGGCAGATCGTCATCAAGCACATGGTCGTCGCGCAGATAGGCATGCGCCAGTACGAAATCCCCAAGGCTCTGGCTGTTGCGCAGGCCCGCACAGTGACCAACCATCAGCCAGGCATGCGGGCGCAGCACGGCGATGTGGTCGGTTGCGGTCTTGGCGTTCGACGGGCCAACCCCGATGTTGACCAGGGTGATCCCCTGCCCATCGGCGCGCTTCAGGTGGTAGGTCGGCATCTGCGGCAGCTTGGATGCCGGAACAATCTCGCCGTCTGCCGTGGTGATCTCCTGATTTCCGGTGGCAACAAAGGCTGTATAGCCGCTGTCGCGATCCGCCAGCGCGGCACGGGCATAGGCCTCGAACTCTTCAACGTAAAACTGGTAGTTGGTGAACAGAACGTGGTTCTGAAAATGCCTCGGGTCAGTGGCGGTGTAATGCGTCAGGCGGGCAAGGCTGTAATCCACCCGCTGGGCGGTGAACGGGGCCAACGGGGCCGATCCATCGGCATATCGCGTCCGCACGCCATTCACGATGTCATCGTTGGTGGTGGCCAGATCGGGCACGTCAAACACATCGCGCAGCGAGAACTCCATCACGCCTTCCTGCGGCACCGACACGTCCGGATTGCCCGCAACCGCGAAATGCACGGGAATCGGGGTATCCGATGGCCCGACTTCCACCGTCACGCCGTGGTTTTCGACCAGAAGCTCGATCTGTTGCACCAGATAATTGCGAAACAGGTCTGGCCGGGTGATCGTGGTGGCATAGGTGCCGGGGCCAGCCACATGGCCAAACGACAGCCGCGAATCCACCTTGTCAAAGCTTGTGACGGTCAGCCGGATCTCGGGGTAGAAGGCGCGGATACGGGTATGCGGACGGCCTTTCAGCACCGTCTCGCTGAAATGATGCACCAGAAACGCGGTGGCTTCGGCATACAGCTCCTCCAGCCGGGCAACAGCAGCATGCGCGTCGGCAAAGCTTTCCGGCAACCGCAGTTCGGGGCAAAGAGTGGCGGTCTGGGCGTCGTCGTGCATGCTTTGGTCCTGCAATTTGATCCGGCATATAAGCCGAAACAGCTGCACCTTCGCAAGTGACGCCGTGATGACAGGCCAATTCTGACCGCGCGGAACTTGCCTTTGGAAGGCGTGGCAGGCGGCGCAACTCACCGCCACCCTGGCCAGTGCATGACGATGCTCCGGCCGGCTGCAGCAAGCGGGGAACCGCGGCGCGAAGGCCAAGCCCCTCCAACCCTCTTGCGGCAAAACGTGCGTGCTTGTCCCTTGCGCCCCTGCTCTTCCCCCCCGATAACTGCGGCCATGTCGACACTGCTGTCCCTTGGCCACGGCTATTCCGCATCCGCCCTTGCCCGGCGGTTGATCCCGCAAGGCTGGACGGTGATCGGCACCACCCGCAACCCCGCCAAGGCCGCAGCCTTCGCCACTGCAGGGGTGGAACCGCTGCTTTGGCCCACAGACCTTGCCCCGGCATTGGCGCGGGCAACCCATATCCTTGTGTCAGCAGCGCCCGATGCCACGGGCGATCCGTTCCTGCAGGCCTGCCCCGCGCTGGCAGACAGCAAGGCCGCGTGGGTCGGCTATCTTTCGACCACCGGGGTTTACGGCGATCATCAGGGTGGCTGGGTCGATGAGACCACGCCCCTCACCCCGTCATCGGAACGCGGCCGCTGGCGGGTGCTTGCCGAGGCACAGTGGCGCGCAACCGGTCTGCCGATGCACATCTTTCGGTTGGCGGGGATCTATGGGCCCGGTCGCGGCCCGTTTGAAAAGGTGCGCGATGGCACCGCGCGGCGGATCATCAAGCCGGGGCAGGTGTTCAGCCGCTGCCATGTCGAAGACATCGCGCAAGTGCTTGAGGCCTCGATCCGCCACCCCGCCCCGGGTTCCGCCTACAACATCTGCGACGACGACCCCGCCCCGCCCGAAGACGTGCTGGCCTACGCGGCCCAACTTCTTGGCCTGCCCGAACCCGCTGCGATCCCGTTTGATCAGGCCGACATGACGCCAATGGCGCGCAGCTTTTATGGCGAGTCAAAGCGTGTGCGCAATGACCGGATCAAAACCGCGCTTGGGGTTCGCCTGCTCTACCCAACCTACAAGGACGGGCTGACAGCCCTTCTCGCCGCAGACGCGCGCTAAACCCTCAAACAGCGCCACCCCTCGCCATTCATCTGTCCCCAAATATCCCACGGGAGGTCCGGAGGGTGTGAAACCCTCCGGGGTCTCAGGCAGGGCGCAACCGTCGGCGCTATTGCGCTGCGATCTCGCGCGCCGGCGCCAGCAGCCCTTCGGACACCGCCGAAAGCGCCAGTGCCGCAGCACCATGCGCCCACAGCAAATCGCCCCAGGCGTGAATCTCGATCGGCGGGCGGGGACGACCCGAATTGATGGCAAGATTGTCCATCTCGGCCAACGTTTCTGCGGCATAGAGGTAGTCATAGCGCATCCGCTCGCCCGACAGGATGATCAGTGCCGGATCAAACAGGTTGATCACGTTCGACAGCCCCACCGCCAGATAGCGCCCCGCCCGACGAAAGATCGACCGCGCGGTGGCGTTTCCGGCCTTGGCATGGTCATACAGGCTTTCCAGCAGCACGGTGATGCTCTGGCCTTCCTTGTGGCTCCAGTTCAGCGCGGTGGTGGCCTCCCGCGCCAGGGCGTAATCGGCGACATAGGCCTCCAGACAGCCGCGCTGGCCACAGCGGCACAGCGCGCCGTCAAGCTGCACCTTGGTGTGACCCAGCTCCATCCCCAGCCGCTGTGACCCGCGATAGATCCGGTGGTTCATCACGAACCCCATGCCAACGCCATGTTCGATGGTCACCACCGCAAAATCCGCCAACGCCCGCCCGGCCCCGAACCAAAGCTCCGCCAGCGCGACAAGGTTGGCATCGTTGTCGACGCTGACAGGCAGGCCCAGCCGGCCCTCAGCCGCCGCGGCCAATGGCACCGCCCGGTCCAACAGCACCGAAGACCACAACACCATGCCTTCGGCCACATCGACAAAGCCCGGCACACCAATGCCCACGCCCGACAGATCAGACCGGGCAATCCCGGCTTTGGCGCAAACCCGGTTCAGAAGCGTCTCGATCGCGTCCAGAATCTCGGCAAGGGGCATCGGTCCCGGTCGGCGCGGGATCACGTCATCGGCAATCAGGTTACCCGCGAAATCGACGATCACCGCGGTATGTTCGCGGTCCGACAGCTTCATTCCTGCAACCCGATGCGCCGCCGCGCGCACGCCCAGCGCCACCGCAGGCCGACCGCGACCCGCGTCGCCGTCGCGCGGGGATGCCACTTCTTCGATCAAACCGGCGTCGATCAGTTCCGAGGTCAGTGTGGTCACCGACGCCGGGCTTACGCCCAGATCCTTGGCCACCTGCACCCGGGGAATCAGCCCCGCTGCACGCACGCGTTCAAACACCTGCTGGCGCAGGGGTCGCAGCGAATCCTGCAGTGGCGGAATCAAAGGCCCGACGCCCTTGCGCCCCTCAGACCCGTCCTCACGCACCATGCGCGGCTGCATTACTTTGATCTCCGAAGAAAAAATCACCATGTCTAACCATTTTGCGCCCGCAGAATGCTGCATGGCAGCAAGATTTTGCACAATCCGTGGGCGAGTTTAACTTTGATCAGTATTTTTATTTTGACAACTGAATTTATTCGCGGCATTTTTCCGCCCGTTCCGGCGAATCTGCCGGGCCGGCCATGCGCTGGCCGATATCCATAGGGAGGATACTGATGCGTAATGCAATTCTCGCTGCCATCGTGGCGGTGACTGGCTTCTCGTCGGCTGCTCTGGCAGAAGGCAAAAAGATCGGCGTCTCTTGGGCGCAGTTCCAGGAAGAGCGCTGGAAGATCGACGAAGCTGCGATGAAAGCTGCGATCGAAGCTGCCGGCAACGAATACGTCTCGGCTGACGCGCAGGCTTCGGCTGAAAAGCAGCTGAGCGACATCGACGCGCTGATCGCACAGGGCGTTGACGCCCTGATCATCAACGCTTGGGACAAAGACGCTATCGGGCCGGCCATCGAGAAAGCCGCTGCCGAAGGTATCCCGGTCGTCGGTTATGACCGTCTGATCGAGGACAACCGCACGTTCTATCTGACGTTCGACAACGTCGGCGTTGGCCGGATCATCGCAGAGTCGGTCTTTGCCGTCGCGCCGAAGGGCAACTACGCGATCATCAAGGGCGACCCGGGTGACCCGAACGTCGGCTTCCTGCGTCAGGGCATGGAAGAAGTCATCGGCGCTGCTGTCGCTTCGGGCGACATCGTAATCGTCGGCGAAGCCAACTCGGACGGTTGGAAGCCAGAGAATGCTCAGAAGAACATGGAGCAGATCCTGACCGCCAACAACAACGCCGTTGACGCCGTTCTCTCGCAGAACGACGGCATGGCCGGTGGTGCGGCTGCCGCACTGGCGTCGCAGGGCCTGAACATTCCGCTGGGTGGCCAGGACGGCGACCTTGCGGCCATCAACCGTGTGGCCCGCGGCACGCAGACCGTTTCGGTCTGGAAGAACGCCGTTGACCTTGGCAAGGCCGCTGGTGAGATCGCCTCGGCGATGGCAGACGGCGCGGCACTTGACGCCATCCCGGGCGCGACCAAGTTCTCGGGCGGCGAAAAGGGCGTTGAAATGAACGCGATCCTGCTCAACCCGACCCCGATCACCAAGGACACGCTGAACCTGGCGATCGACGCAGGCCACATCACCAAGGAAGCTGCTTGCGAGGGCGCCATGGAAGGCGTCGCTGCTTGCCAGTAATCTAGGCTGATTGTCCGGCGCTGCCCTGCAAGGGTGGCGCCGGTACTCTATTCAATGATGGCGGGTGGCCATGCGCGCTGCGTTCGCGCACTCGGACTGCGGTAAGACCCGTCCGTCTCGGTCCAACCGCATCCCCCTCTCTCTGGCTGGACGAGGACATGAGCAACACACCGCATTCCCCCGCGACCCAAACCGCACCCGAAAGCGCCTTTGGCCGCTTCTTGCGCGCCACCGAGATTGACCCCCGCCTGCTCGGCATGGTCGGTGCGCTGGTCCTGATCTGTCTGGCGTTCGAGGCCTATTCGACTTTCGTGCTTGGGCGACCGAGCATGCTGCTGGGCGCGGGACAGGCCGAAGCGAACGGCTTCCTCACGCCGCGCAACCTGTGGAACCTGTCGGTCCAGACCGCCTATATCGGAATCATGGCGACGGGGATGGTGCTGGTCATCATCACCCGCAACATCGACCTTTCGGTCGGCTCGATCATGGGCATGGTCGGCATGTACATGGGCCTTTTGCAGGTCGAGTACCTGACCCCGGCCCTGGGCCTTGGACATCCCGCCATCTGGATCACCACCGTTGCCTTCGGCATCGCGATGGGTGCGCTGATCGGGGCGTTTCAGGGGGTGCTGATCGCGTTTCTGGGCATCCCGTCCTTTATCGTCACGCTTGGCGGCCTGCTGGTGTGGCGGGGTGCCGCGTTTCTGGTTGCCGGTGGCAAGACCATCGCGCCACTGGACGAATCGTTTTCGCTGATCGGCGGCGGGTCGTTCGGCGCGCTGGGCCGGACCGGCAGCTGGATATTCGCGGTCATTGCTTGCGTCTTTGTGGTCTGGGCCTTTCTGAACGGCCGCAAGTCGCGGCAGACGCACGGCTTTGCCCAGCGCCCGGTCTGGGCTGAAACCTTCGTGATCGGCCTGATCTGCACGATCATCATCGGGGCCACCGCAATCGTGAATTCCTATGTCTGGCCTCCGGGCAACATCAAGAAATACTATGAAAGGTTGGGCGTCCCGGTGCCTGACGGCGCAGAGTTCGGCCACGGCTATGCCTACCCCGTGCTGATCCTGATCGCGGTGGCCATCTTCATGACGATCCTGATGACCCGCACCCGTTTTGGCCGCTATGTCTTTGCCATCGGTGGCAACCCCGAGGCTGCGGCCCTGTCCGGCATCAACACCCGCGCGATGACGGTGAAGATCTTCACGCTGATGGGCGCGCTGGCCGGGATCGCTGCTGTGATCGGCGCGGCCCGCCAGAACTCTGCCACCAACGCGATGGGCCAGCTTGACGAACTTTACGTCATTGCCGCAGCCGTTGTCGGCGGCACCTCTCTCGCCGGTGGCGTGGGCACGATCTACGGCGCCATCATCGGCGCGCTGATCCTGACCGCGCTACAAACCGGCATGGTGCTGATCGGCTTTGGCGACGGTTCTTACCAGCGGATCGTGATCGGCGTGGCACTGGTTCTCGCTGTCTGGCTCGACATTGTTTACCGCAAACGCATCAAGTGAAAGGGCAAAGATCATGGTAGTCAGAACCGGAACCCCGCTTGTCGAACTGCGCGACATGTCGATCTCGTTTGGCGGGATCAAGGCCGTCGATCATGTGACGGTCGATCTTTTCCCGGGCGAAGTTGTGGGCCTTCTGGGCCACAATGGTGCTGGCAAATCGACGCTGATCAAATGCCTGTCGGGGGCCTACAAGGCCGATGCCGGGCAGATCCTGATCAACGGGCAAGAGGTGGATATCAACAATCCCCGCGACGCCCGGGCGCAAAACATCGAGACGATCTACCAGACCCTCGCGCTGGCCGACAACCTCGATGCCGCCTCGAACCTGTTTCTCGGGCGCGAACTTGTAGGCGCGGGCGGAATGCTGAACGATTCCGCGATGGAGGCCGAGACGCGCAAGATCATGAAGCGTCTCAACCCCAATTTCCGCAAGTTCAACGTGCCGGTCAGTGCCCTTTCGGGTGGCCAACGCCAGTCGGTGGCCATCGCCCGCGCGGTGTATTTCAACGCCAAGATCCTGATCATGGATGAACCGACAGCCGCACTTGGCCCGCAGGAAACCCAGATGGTGGCCGAACTGATCCAGGAGCTGAAGGCGCAGGGCCT
>NZ_JANMET010000269.1:0-2896 GCF_031377265.1 Tabrizicola sp.
AGCCGCCTTTCTTTATGGTGGTCAGCGTCGCCTCATCCGTGCCTTCCAGCCCCATGAGGAAGCGCAGGCAACCGGCCTGTTTATACAGGGGCAGGATGGCGGCATCGCGCACGATATCATCGGCGCGGGTGGAGCCGACGAGGGTGACTTTGACGCGCTCGGCAATCAGCGCCTCAAGAAATGCTTTCCATGCACGGCGCGAGGAGGTTGGGTTCTCATCCGCAAGGTTGATCAGTTCGACGCCATGTTCACGTACCAGCCAGGCGATTTCAGCGGCGAACTTTACCGGGTCGCGGTGGCGCCACTGGGTCCAGAACCCGCGCTGTCCGCAGTAGGTGCACAGATGCGGACAGCCGCGCGAAAACTGCAGAACCACAGCGCGCTTGCCACCCCAATAGCTGTGGGCGGCGAAATCGATCAGCTCCCACCCGATACGGGCGGAATCGAGGTCTTGCAACATGGAAGCCGGCCGGGTGGCGTGGGGCTGGCCAAGCAGGCGAAAGGCAATGCCGGGCACTGTTTGCAGCGCCGTTCCGGCGGCAAGCGCATGGATCAGGGCCGGGGCAGTGACCTCGCCTTCACCGCGCACGATGATGTCGATTTCAGGAACGTCGGTCAGTATGTCTTGCCAATGATAGGTTGGGAACACACCACCATAGATGATCTTTGCCGCAGGAACGGCGCGCCGGATCAGGCCGGCAAGGTCGCAGACAGTCGGGTGCGCGGAGGTTGACCCGCTGTGCCCGATCAGCACCGCGTCGGGGCGCAGGGGCACAAGCTGGCGCACGATGTCCGGCAGCGCCATTGGTGCAATATCGGCATTGATCAAGGACACCTGATATCCCGCATCTATCAGCGGACCGCCGATCGCCAGAAGGCCCAAGGGGCGCAACAGCTCGCCCGGAACGCGGCTGCCGATGGCGGTATGGGGCGGGTTGATCAGGACGACGCGCATCAATCACCGATGACAGGGGGGCACTTGCAGGCTAAGGGACAGGGCAATCAATGCCAAGGAGCAAGGCGCATGAAGTTTACCGTGGCCATCGACGGCCCCGCGGCGGCGGGCAAGGGAACCCTTGCCCGTGCGCTTGCGGCGCATTTCGGTTTTGCCTATCTGGACACCGGCCTTCTGTATCGCGCAGCCGCGCGCAAGGCGATGGACGGGATGGACCCGGTGACCGCCGCCAAGGCGCTGACGCCCCTTGATTTTGAGCGGCCCGGCCTGCGCACGGCCAAGATCGGGCAGGCCGCCTCCAAGATCGCGGCCCTTCCTGCAGTGCGCGCGGCACTGAACGATTTTCAGCACAGCTTCGCGCGGGCCGAAGGTGGCGCGGTGCTGGACGGGCGCGACATCGGCACTGTCATCTGCCCCGAGGCCGAGGTGAAGTTCTACATCACCGCCAGCCCCGAAGTGCGGGCGCATCGGCGCTGGCTGGAGGTCGGCGGTGATGAGGCGCAGGTGCTGTCCGAGGTGATCGAACGCGATGCCCGCGACATGGGGCGCAAGGTGGCGCCGCTGATCGCGGCGGATGATGCCGTGCTGCTTGATACCAGCGCGCTGTCGCCGGAAGAGGCGCTGGCGCAGGCAGTGGCCATCGTGGCGCAAAAGATCGGCTGACGCGCTGACAACGCCCGCTCTCCCGGTGCGGTGCGTTTTCGCAGCGCGCGTGGCGTTTTGCTTGCCCTGAAGGTTCGTTCCCGCTATAGGCCGCGCATCCTGACAGGAGTCTCGACCGGCCCGGTTTACTGGGGCGTCAGAGATTTTTCTGAAAGGGCCAACCCAAAGACCGGCGGAGCCAACCGCATGGCCAGTGAAAACAAGAGAAAAGGAAACTGATCTATATGTCCGTTAAAGCAACCATGGAAGACTTCGAAGCCCTGCTGAAGGAAAGCTTTGAAATTGATACGCCCGAAGAGGGCACTGTCGTCAAAGGCCGCGTGATCGCCATCGAGGCAGGTCAGGCCATCATCGATGTCGGCTACAAGATGGAAGGCCGCATCGACCTTAAAGAATTTGCCAACCCCGGCGAAGCGACGCCCGACATCAAGATCGGTGATGAAGTCGAGGTTTACCTTGACCGCGTCGAGAACAGCCGTGGCGAAGCCCAGATCAGCCGCGAGAAGGCCCGCCGCGAAGAAGCCTGGGATCGTCTGGAAAAAGCCTACGCCTCCGAAACCCGCGTCGACGGCGCGATCTTTGGTCGTGTCAAAGGCGGCTTCACGGTCGATCTTGGCGGCGCGGTGGCGTTCCTGCCCGGCTCACAGGTCGATGTGCGTCCCGTGCGGGATGCTGGCCCGCTGATGGGCATGAAGCAGCCGTTCCAGATTCTGAAAATGGACCGTCGTCGCGGCAACATCGTTGTCTCGCGCCGTGCGATCCTGGAAGAATCGCGTGCCGAACAGCGCGCCGAAGTGATCGGCAACCTGACCGAAGGTCAGACGGTCGACGGCGTGGTCAAGAACATCACCGAATACGGTGCGTTTGTTGACCTCGGTGGTGTCGACGGCCTGCTGCACGTCACCGACATGGCCTGGCGCCGCGTCAACCACCCGTCGGAAATCCTTGCCATTGGTGAGACTGTCAAAGTGCAGGTCATCAAGATCAACAAGGAAACCCACCGCATCAGCCTTGGCATGAAGCAGCTGCAGTCCGATCCGTGGGATGCCGTTGAAAAGATGTATGCCATCGGCACGGTCCACAAAGGCCGCGTGACCAACATCACCGATTACGGCGCCTTCGTGGAGCTGGAGCCGGGCGTCGAAGGTCTGGTCCATGTGTCCGAAATGTCCTGGACCAAGAAGAACGTCCATCCCGGCAAGATCGTTTCCACTTCGCAAGAAGTCGAAGTAATGGTGCTGGAAATCGACTCGTCCAAGCGCCGCGTGTCCCTGGGCC
>NZ_JANMET010000303.1:0-3010 GCF_031377265.1 Tabrizicola sp.
CCAAACTCCGGCCAGGTGATCGGCATCATCTCGGCCGCCGCATTCAGCTTCATCGTGCAGGACCCCAGCGGGATCATCGCCCGGTCCAGCGCAAGGTCGCGGTCCGACAGACGCCGCATGTAGCGCATCATCTCGCTCTCGGCCCGGTTCATGTGGAACACCGGATGCGTCAGGTAATCGGTCTTGCGGACCATGTCTTCTGGAAAGCCCAGGGTCGCGCGGTGCGGCGGCACCCCGTCGATGCCAAAGGCGCGCAGCACGCGGATCAGCACCCGCTCGTCGGTGGTCTCGTCCAGCGAAATCCCCACCCGGTCATTGCCGATCTTGCGGAAGTTCAGCCCCTCATGCCGAGCGGCGGCCAGAATGCCTGCCTGCCCGACGCCGACCTCCACCGTGATGGTGTCAAAGAACGCCTTGGGGGAAACCTTGGCCCCCGCCGCCTTCAGCGCCCGCGCCAGCCGGTTGGTCAGGAAATGCACCCGCTCGGCGATGGCGCGCAGCCCCTTTGGCCCATGGAACACCGCATAAAACGAGGCCATCACCGCCAGCAGCGCCTGCGCGGTACAGACGTTGCTCGTGGCCTTTTCGCGCCGGATATGCTGCTCGCGCGTCTGCAGGGACAGCCGGTAGGCCTTGGTCCCACCCGCATCGATCGACACGCCGACAATCCGTCCCGGCATCGACCGCTTCAGATCATCACGGCACGACATGAACGCCGCATGCGGCCCGCCATAGCCCAAGGGCACGCCAAACCGCTGGCTGGAGCCGACGGCAATATCCGCGCCCATGGCCCCCGGTTCCTTCAGCATGCACAACGCCAGAAGGTCGGTCGCCACGATGGCAATCGCCTTGGCCTCATGCAGCCGGGCGATCTCGGCGGTGAAGTCCTGAACATGGCCATAGCTGCCGGGATACTGGAAAATCGCGCCAAACACCTGTGCGGGGTCCAGCTTGTCGACCGTGTCCTCGATGATCGTGATGCCCAGCGGCAGCGCACGGGTACGGATCACCGCAATCGTCTGCGGATGGCAGAACCGGTCCACAAAGAACGCCCGCGCCTTCGACTTGGCACTGCGCTCGGCCATCGTCATCGCCTCGGCCGCCGCCGTCGCCTCGTCCAAAAGGCTGGCGTTCGCCACATCAAGGCCAGTCAGATCACAGATCATCGTCTGGTAGTTGAGCAAAGCCTCCAGCCGCCCCTGCGCGATCTCGGGCTGATAGGGGGTGTAGGCGGTATACCAGGCCGGGTTTTCCAGGATATTCCGCTGAATCGCGGGCGGCGTCACCGTGCCGTAATAGCCCTGCCCGATCAGGCTGGTCATCACCTTGTTCTTCTGGCTGACCTCCTTCATCCGGGCCAGCAACTCGTGCTCGGCCAAAGGCGGCCACGACAAGGGCTTGCTCTGCCGGATCGCCGCAGGAACCGTCTCATCGATCAAAGCATCCAGCGTCTGCACGCCCACCACGTTCAGCATCTCGTCCATTTCGGCGGGGGAAGGCCCGATATGGCGGCGGTTGGCAAAGTCGTAGGGGTTATAGTCGACTGGCGTGTAGGTCATTGGCATCGCTCCGGGATCTCGCGAAACCCGCTCCTCATTCATCTGTCATCAAATATCCCGGGGGTTCGGGGGCTGGCCCCCGATCCCGGACTGTGTCACCCGATCAGGTCCTGATATTCATCCTCGTCCATGAACTGATCCAGCACGCTCAGATCATCCAGCTTCATCTTGAAGAACCATGCCGCCCCGGTCGGGTCTTCGTTCACCAGCGCCGGCGCATCAACCAGCTTTTCATTGACCTCGACAATCTCGCCGTCCAGCGGCGCCAGAATATCCGACGCGGCCTTGACGCTTTCGATCACGCAGACCTCGTCGCCCTCGGCAACCATGGTCTCGACCTCGGGCAGCTCGACAAACACCACGTCGCCCAATTGCGTCGCCGCGTGTTCGGTGATGCCCACGACCACCAGATCGCCTTCGATCCGCAGCCATTCATGATCCTTGGTGTATTTCATCGCATCCTCAGCGTTTGTAGGTTGTTGGTTGGAAAGGAAGATCGGCCACCGTGACCGGCAACCGTTTGCCGCGCACATCGCCTTCCAGCGTGGCACCGGTGGCAGCAAAATGGGTCGCAACATAGCCCATCGCAATCGGGGCCTGCACTGATGGGCCAAAACCGCCAGAGGTCACGCTGCCCAAAGGCGTGCCATCGGGGCCGAAAAGTGCTGTCCCCTCGCGCATCGGCGCGCGGCCGTCCGGGCGCAGGCCGACGCGCTGCCGCTCCGGCCCCTCTGCCAGTTCGTGCAAGATGCGCTCCGCACCGGGAAAGCCGCCTTCGCGCGCGCCACCAGCCCGCCGCGCCTTCTGCAGCGCCCAGACCAGCCCCGCCTCGACCGGGCTCGTGGTCTCGTCGATGTCATGGCCGTACAGGCACAACCCCGCCTCCAGCCTGAGCGAATCTCGCGCCCCAAGCCCGATCGGCATCACCTCCGGCTCGGCCAGAAGTTTGCGCGCAAACGCCTCAGCCCCCGCCATCGGCACCGAAATCTCGAACCCGTCCTCGCCGGTATAGCCAGACCGGCTGACCCAGACATCGCCGATCACCGCCTGATCCATGAACCGCAGCGCAGCCACCCCCGGCAAATGCCGCGCCAGCGCCGCCTCGGCCCGCGGCCCCTGCAGCGCCAGCAAAGCCCGGTCCGTCACCGGCTCCACCGCAACTCCCGGCAAGCCCGCCGACATATGGGCAATATCCGCCGCCTTGCAGGCCGCATTCACCACCACAAACAGAGGATCGCCCCGGTTGGCGAACATCAGGTCATCCAGAATTCCGCCCGTATCATTGGTAAAAAGCCCATAGCGCTGCCGCGCCGGTGCCAGCCCCAGCACATCCACCGGCATCAGCGCCTCGAAGGCCAGACACAGCGCCGCCATCCCGGCCTTTGGCCGCAAGATCACCTGCCCCATGTGGCTCACGTCAAACAGCCCGGCGGCGCGGCGCGTGTGCAGGT
>NZ_JANMET010000306.1:0-5576 GCF_031377265.1 Tabrizicola sp.
CTTGTCGCGCCCGGTCAGCAGCACCAGCCGCACACCCGCCGCAGCCGCCAAAGGCTCCAACCCTTCGAAATGCTGCCGCGCCAGAATTTCGGTAGGGGCCATCATCACCCCCTGCCCGCCCGCCTCGACCGCGATCAACAGTGCTAGAAACGCCACCAGCGTTTTGCCGGACCCAACGTCGCCTTGCAGCAGCCGGTTCATCCGCAGCGGTGATGCCATGTCTGCCGCAATCTCGGCCAGCGCCCTGGTCTGCGCCTTGGTCGGCGCATAAGGCAGGCTTTCCAGCACCTTACCTTGCAAAGCGCCGGTCCCGGCACTTGCTACTCCCTTGCCGCGCCTGATCTGTTCCCGCGCCAATGACAGGGTCAGCTGATGCGCAAACAACTCGTCATAGGCCAGACGCGCCCGTGCGGGGTGCGTATACGCCAAAGCGGCGGCATCAGCCGGGTTGTGCACCAGCACCAGCGCTGCGCGCCAGTCTGGCCAACCTTCGCGCACCTTCAGCGCCGGATCGATCCATTCTGCAAGGTCGGGACTGCGCGCCAAGGCCGACGCAGCCGCCTTGGACATGATCCGTTGCGTCAACCCCGCGCCAAGCGGATAGACCGGCTCATAGCCCGGCAAATCGGCGGCTTCTTCGGGCCGCAACACATGATCGGGGTGCACCATCTGCGCGACACCATCGAACAGCTCCACCTTCCCCGAAATCAGCCGCCGTTGGCCGGTGGGCAGCAGCTTGTGCAGGTAATCGGCACGGGCATGAAAGAACACCAGCACAAACTCCAGCTGGGCATCGCGCACCATGATGCGGTATGGGCCACCCTTGCGATGCGGTGGAAAGTGGCCGCCCACCTCCACCTCAACGGTCAGTGTGGTCGGTGGCACCACATCGCGGACCGACATGCGGCGCGTTCGGTCGACCCCGGAGTGCGGCAACACATACAGCAGATCCTTGGGCCGAAGAACGCCAAGCGCCTCAAACGCCTTCGCGGTCTTTGGACCCACACCGTCAAGCGTTTCCAATTCGGCATAAAGCGGGAACAGAACCTCCGGTCGGCTCATGGCGCGCCGATGAGGGCTAGCCACCCGTCCTCGTCAATCAGCCGCACGCCCAGACGCGTGGCATCCTTGGCCTTCGACCCGGCCCCCGGCCCAGCGACAACAATATCCGTCTTTGCGCTGACGGACCCCGCGACCTTTGCCCCCAAAGCTTCGGCCCGGGCCTTGGCTTCAGCGCGCGTCATCTTTTCCAGAGTTCCGGTGAATACCACAGTCAATCCGGCGACCGGGCTGTCCGTCGGGGCGCGCGTGACCACAGGCTGCACCGTCAGATGTGCGGCCAATGCATCAATTGCACTGCGTTCAGCTGGATTGCGAAAGGCGTCGACAAGACTAGTTGCCAGCACGTTTCCGATTCCATCGATCCCCATCAATTCGGCCCACTCGGCGCTTCCCGGAACAGCCGCTGTGACAGCCGTCTCAAAGGCGGCCCAGGTGCCATAGTGGCGCGCCAGCAACGCCGACGCCGCCTCGCCGACATGCCTGATCCCGAGCGAAAAGATCAACCGATCAAGCGGTATATGGCGCTTCGCCTCGATCGCCGCAAACAGGTTGGCGACCGATCTTTCCCCGAATCCGTCACGGTTTTTAAGCTTTTGCAATGGGTTGGCCGTATCCCTTGCCGCAAGCGTGAAGATATCGGCTGGGGCTTTGACCGGCAACTGGGTGTCGCGGAAGAACATCTCTATCTGTCTTGCCCCCAAGCCTTCAATGTCGAACGCCCCGCGCGAGACGAAGTGTTTCAACCGCTCCACCGCCTGTGCCGGACAGATCAACCCGCCAGTACAGCGGCGCACGGCATCGCCTTCCTCGCGCGGGGCCGGGCTCCCGCATTCAGGACAGGTCGATGGAAAATCATATGGTTGGGCAGTGCTACTTCTCTTTGAAAGATCCACATCCGCGACCTTCGGGATCACGTCCCCAGCGCGAAACACCTGCACCCAGTCGCCAACCCGGATGTCTTTGCCATCGCGGATCGGATTGCCCTTTGCATCACGCCCGGCGATGTAATCCTCATTGTGCAAGGTCGCGTTTGACACGACCACGCCCCCCACCGTTACCGGCGTCAGCCGCGCCACCGGGCTCAGCGCCCCGGTCCGCCCGACCTGAATGTCGATCGCCTCAAGCCGCGTCCAGGCCAGCTCGGCTGGAAACTTGTGCGCAATGGCCCAGCGGGGGGTCGACGACCGGAATCCGAGCCTTGCCTGCAGGGCAAGTTCGTTAACCTTGTAGACAACCCCGTCGATATCATAGCCAAGCGTCGCACGCTGCGCCTCGATCAGCCGGTACTGGGCCAGCATCGCGTCAGGCCCGTCGCACAGAACCGTCAGCGGGTTGGTCTGAAACCCAAGCGCACGCAGCCGCTGGATTGCCCGGAGTTGGGTTTGCGCCAGCGGCTCGGACAAAGCGCCCCAGGCGTAGGCAAAAAACCTAAGCGGGCGTGCGCCGGTGATCGTGGCGTCCAGCTGCCGCAAGCTGCCCGCAGCAGCGTTGCGCGGGTTTGCGAAAGTTTTTTCCCCCTTCGCTGCCTGCCGGGTGTTCAATGCCGCAAAGTCCGCATGTGACATATAGACTTCGCCACGCACCTCAAGAATTTCGGGCGCGCCGGTCAGATGTTGAGGAATGTCAGCAATTGTGCGGGCGTTTTCGGTAACGTTTTCGCCCATTGCACCGTCGCCGCGCGTCGCTGCCTGCACCAGAACGCCGTGTTCGTAGCGCAGGGAAAGCGACAGACCGTCGATCTTTGGCTCTGCTGTGTAGTCGACCTGCTGGGTCATTCCCAGATACTTGCGCACACGTTGATCAAATTCGCTGACTTCGGTGGCCTCGAAGGCATTCTCGAGGGACAACATCCGAACGGAATGAGCGATCTTTCCGAATCCTTCGGCGACCCCCGCCCCAACCAGGTCGGAAGGAGAATCCACGCGTTTCAGATGCGGGAAGCGCGCCTCGATTGCTGCATTGCGCCGCTTCAGCCCATCATAATCGGCATCTGAAATCTCGGGTGCGTCAAGCGTATGATAGGCTTCATTCGCCGCGAGAACGCGGTTGGCCAGCACTGCAAGTTCCGCCCGGGCTTCGGCTTCCGTCAATGCCTCCACCGCTTTGTCCGCCATCACTTCCCCCGCATCGATTGCGCGGTAAGGTTAGGGCGGACCAGGGCAGAGGTAAAGATCAGGCGCTGGCAGCAAGTCGCGGCGCGGCCAGCATCGACGCTGCACTCGGGTCGCGTAAGACATAGCCACGCCCCCAAACAGTCTCGATGTGGTTCATGCCACCGGTCGCTTCAGCAAGCTTTTTGCGCAACTTGCAAATGAACACGTCGATGATCTTCAATTCCGGCTCGTCCATGCCGCCATAGAGGTGATTGAGGAACATTTCCTTGGTCAAGGTTGTGCCCTTGCGCAGGCTCAACAACTCCAACATCTGATATTCCTTGCCGGTCAAATGCACCGTCTTGCCTTCAACATCGACCGTCTTTGCGTCGAGGTTGACCGCAACCTTGCCGGTCTTGATGATCGATTGGCTATGCCCTTTGGACCGCCGGATGATCGCGTGGATACGCGCGACCAGTTCTTCGCGGTGAAACGGCTTGGTCATGTAGTCGTCAGCGCCAAAACCGAACCCTTTAAGCTTGTTTTCCGTGTCATCCGACCCGGACAAGATGAGAATCGGGGTTTCAACCTTTGCGACGCGAATCTGTCGCAACACTTCATGCCCGCTCATGTCTGGCAGGTTAAGGTCTAAAAGAATCAGATCGTAGTCATAAAGCTTTGCAAGATCAACGCCATCCTCCCCCATGTCAGTGCAATAGACGTTGAGGTTTGCATGGGTCAGCATCAGTTCGATGCTTTTTGAAGTGGTCGGGTCGTCTTCTACAAGCAGAATGCGCATCTGGTTAAAACTCCGCTCCAGTGTGTTCATCATTAACGAGATTGGCGGGCAATGGTTAACCGAGCGTTACTATGCGTGAGCGCGAGTAATAAACAATCTAAAGTTGTCTGAATCTCTGTATCGCTGTGACTTTCAGGCCTTGTTCGCCATGACGTTCCACCGCGGATCGCCATAGTGCAAACTCTTCTTCCGAAAGAGCGTAACGTTCCTGGGCCTCGGTCTGCGTGATCAGGCCGTACACTACGGCCCGAACCACAATCGCCTTGCGGCTGGCGACCCAGCGCGTGGTGTTTTGTGCAGGCAGATCGGCACGGCTGATCACCGTTCCGTCTGGCAAGGTGATGTTGCGCGGGCCGTCGACGCGTTTGAGATACATGAGCCATCCCTCATTCATTTGCACGCAGACTGCCGGAACAGCCTTAATCAATGCTGAAACGGGGGGTTGAGAGTATGCGGCATTTTCATATATTGCAGAGCATTCACTATACCCGGACCTGCCCGATGCCGCGCGATATGCCGATGAATTCTCTTGGCCTGCCGAAACCTCCGTCCCAGACGCGGGTTGTTGTTGCCATGTCGGGGGGGGTGGACAGTTCGGTAGTGGCGGCGATGCTGGCCGACGAAGGCTATGACGTGGTTGGTGTCACGCTGCAATTGTACGACCACGGTGCGGCTTTGGCCAAGAAGGGTGCGTGCTGCGCTGGCCGGGACATCCACGACGCCCGCCGTGTGGCCGAGGCCATGGGATTTCCGCATTACGTGCTCGACTATGAGAACATGTTCCGCGAGGCGGTGATCGAAGAGTTCGCCGACGCCTATCTTTCCGGTGCTACGCCGGTGCCGTGCATTCGGTGCAACGAACGGGTGAAGTTCAAGGACCTGCTGGCCACGGCGAGAGACCTTGATGCCGACTGCATGGCGACGGGGCATTACATTCAGCGCAAGATGGGGCCCGCTGGGGCGGAGTTGCACCAGGCGGCGGATGCGGCGCGGGATCAGTCATACTTTCTGTTTCCGACCACTGCAGAGCAGTTGGATTACCTGCGTTTTCCACTGGGTCACCTGAAGTCAAAAGCGGAGACGCGGGCGTTGGCGGCCAAGTACGGCTTGCCGGTGGCCGACAAGCCGGACAGCCAGGACATCTGTTTCGTTCCGAACGGGGACTATGCGGCGGTGATTGAAAGGCTGCGGCCGGGGTCTGCGGATCCGGGCGAGATCGTGGATCTGGCGGGCCGCGTGGTGGGGGAGCATCGCGGGGTGATCCACTACACGATCGGGCAGCGCCGGGGCTTGGGGATCGGGGGCTTGGGCGAGCCGCTGTATGTGGTCCGGCTGGACCCTGCAAGCCGCCGGGTCATCGTCGGGCCGAAGGAGGCGCTGTCGACGCGGGTGATTCCGGTCAGGGAGATCAACTGGCTGGGGGACGAGCCTTTCGCGAGCCGGGCGGAGTGGCATCTGGATGTGAAGGTCCGGTCCACCCGCCCCCCGCGTGAGGCGGTGATCCGGCCCCTGTCGGCGACCGAGGAGGAGGTCGAATTGATCGAGGCCGAGGATGGGGTTTCGGCCGGGCAGGCCTGCGTCTTTTATGCCCCTGAGGGGGGACGGATCTTTGGGGGCGGCTG
>NZ_JANMET010000069.1:0-2703 GCF_031377265.1 Tabrizicola sp.
CATCCCCGTTAGCCGTTCGAACACCAGCGCCAAGGGGGCGCTGGAGGTGGAAAGCTCATCCGGTGGCACTGCGACAACAGCAACCCAGACCACCAGCGCATAGACCAGTGCAGTCAATGCAAGCGTCAGGAAAAGCGCCCACGGCAGGGTGCGCGAGGGGTTCTTCATCTCCTCGGCGACATTGACCAGATGCTCGAACCCGATGAAGGCAAACACCGCGATGAGCGTCGTTCCCGAAAGCCCGACCCAGACCGCGACGTCGCCGGGTTCTGGCAGGATCTCTGGCAAGCGGGTCACGACCTCGCTGCCTGTCCCGAACCCAGCTGCGATGATCAGCACAAGCCCGCCAAGTTCGACCAGCGTCATGATGCCCGCAAGGGTGACAGACTGGCGCGTGGAAATGCAGGCCAAAAGCCCCATCGACAGCACGACAAGCGTGATGATCCAATGGGGTGGCAGATCGACAAACACGCCAAGATAGCCAGCACTGCCGACGCTGATCGTGGCCGCCGAGATTGTCGCGGTCAGAACGACCAGCAGCCCCATGGTCAGACTGAGCCAAGGCCGGTTGAACGCCTTTTCCACATAGGCGGCTTCGCTGGCGCTGACAGGCATGCGCGTCCCGAGTTCGGCGAAAGAAGCAGCGCTGAAGGACATGACCAAGGCCGCAAAAACGAAAGCCAGCGGCGCATGCATGCCGCTTCGCCCCGCAGCAATCCCGACCAGCACATAGATGCCCGCGCCGATCGTCACCCCGAGCCCATAGAGCACGGCGAGCAAAAGCGTCAACGAACGCTTCAGCTTTTGGGGTGGGGCGGACTCTGACAACATGTCTTCCTGTAAACTGTCGGTCGATGTTAGCCCCGCACCGAAACAGTTGAGTTGATGCAGGTTACGGTCTTTCAGACGCCAGCCGCGCCGATCCAGCCATTTTTGCTGGCACCGTCTGCGACGATTAGGTGATCCATGTCAATATGCTCACAAGGCGGGCGGGCTATGCATTGATCCTGGACAAAGACCCGTTCGATTTACATGGAGCCTGCACTGTTCCTTGATCCGCCCATGCTGAATCTCGTCAGTGCCGTCGCAGTCGGAGCTCTGATCGGTGCGGAAAGAGAGCGGCGCAAGGGGATTGGTCCGGCGCGGTCCCCGGCAGGCATCCGGACGTTCACCATCACCTCGATTTCAGGTGCTGTCGCATTCGCCCTCGGGGGCGTAGGGCTGCTCGCCGTTGTTACCGCCAGCGTCGCGGTCATGGTCGCCGTATCCTATTGGCGCGCCCAGGATCAGGATCCGGGCTTGACCACGGAAATCGTTCTTGTCCTGACTGCCTTGCTGGGAGGCATGTGCATGCAAGCGCCTCAGACGGCCGCCGCAATCGCCGTGGCAGTGACGGTGCTTCTCTACGCGAAGGCCTGGCTGCACAACCTTGTCATCAGTGTCATCTCGAAAGACGAACTGGACGACGCGCTGATCTTTGCAGCGGCGACGCTTGTCGTTCTGCCTTTGGTGCCGAACCGCCAGATGGGTCCTTACCTGGCACTCAATCCACACTCGATCTGGATTGTGATCGTGCTGGTCATGGCGATCAGCGCGGCGGGCTACATCGCGGTACGCTTGCTCGGTGCCCGGTTCGGATTGCCGCTCGCAGGGGCCATTTCGGGCTTTATCTCCAGCACGGCCACGATCGGCGCAATGGGATCGCGGGCCAAGAAATCGCCAGACCTTCTGGCGGCCTGCGTCGCGGGGGCCGTCTTGTCGACTGTCGCCACGATTGCGCAGATGGCCTTGGTCGTGGCGGCTACCAGCATGCCCACCCTCATCAGCATGTCTGGTTCCCTGCTTCTGGCTGGGGGCACCGCTTTGGCCTATGGGGCGGGGTTTACGCTTTTGGCGGCGCGCAATGCGGGAAGCAGTGCTGCGCAAACAGGCGGCGTCTTCAGCCTGAAGACGGCGCTTGCCTTTGGATTGATCCTTGCGGTCATCCTTGTCATCTCGGCGGGTCTGCAAGAGCGGTTCGGCGGCGCGGGCGTGCTGCTCGCGGCGGTGGTTGCGGGACTGGTCGATACCCATGCGGCGGCCATTTCGGTGGCAACACTTGTGGCATCGGGCAAGGTCACGCCACAGGATGCGGTGGTGCCGATCCTTGCGGCGCTGACGTCGAACACGCTGTCCAAGATCATCATGGCCGTGACCAGTGGCGGATGGGCTTTCGCCGTTTGGGTCGTGCCCGGTCTGGTCCTTGTTGCGCTCGCGGCCTGGGTCGGTACATTTGCGGCAGTGCTGTGGAACTGACCCAAGAGACGGCAAGGCGAGCCGCGCCGATACCGCCCCCAATCCTTTGGCCGCGCCTTACTCGGGCTTCAGCATGCGCGTCAGCAGACCGTCCTTGCGCCAGAACTGGTGATACAGTGACGCGGCGACATGCAGCGCGATCAGACCGATGAACACCGGCTTGGCATAAGTGTGCCACTCGCCATACGGGTCGCCGTAGTAGTAGCCCAACAGTCCCGTGACTGGCACTACCACAAGCAGCACATAGAAAAGCCAGTGGGAAATTCGGCCCGCGAGTTCGATGGCACCACTTGTTTCTGGCGGCGGCGGTGGCGCGCCATTCTTGAGGCGCAGGACCAGCCGGACGGCGACCAGCGCAAGGATGGCAATGCCGAAATAGTAGTGCATGTCGGCAAGGTTGCCTTCAAG
>NZ_JANMET010000009.1:0-7997 GCF_031377265.1 Tabrizicola sp.
CCCCGGCAAGATCGTTTCGACCAGCCAAGAAGTCGACGTCATGGTGCTGGAGATCGACAGCGCCAAGCGTCGTGTTTCGCTTGGCCTGAAGCAGACCCAGCGCAACCCGTGGGAAGTCTTTGCGGAAACGCATCCCGTGGGCAGCCAGATCGAAGGCGAAGTCAAGAACATCACCGAATTCGGTCTGTTCGTTGGCCTCGACAACGATATCGACGGTATGGTCCACCTGTCGGACCTGTCGTGGGACCAGCGCGGCGAAGACGCGATCCAGAACTACCGCAAGGGCGACACGGTCACCGCTTCGGTCACCGAAGTTGACGTCGAGAAAGAGCGTATCTCGCTGTCGATCAAGGCGCTGGGCGAAGACAACTTCACCGATGCAGTTGATGGCGTGAAGCGCGGCGGGATCATCACCGTCACCGTGACCGCAATCGAAGAAGGCGGCATCGAGGTGGAGTATAACGGCGCCAAGTCGTTCATCCGCCGCAGCGACCTTAGCCGTGATCGGGCAGACCAGCGCCCCGAGCGGTTCCAGATCGGTGACCACATCGACGTTCGCGTGACCAACATCGACCCCAAGACCCGCAAGCTGGGTCTGTCGATCAAGGCCCGCGAGATCGCCGAAGAGAAAGAGGCCGTCGAACAATATGGCTCCTCCGATTCGGGTGCCAGCCTCGGCGACATCCTTGGCGCAGCACTGAAGAGCGGCGACAAGGCCTGACCTCTGGTTGTTCTGACGTGTTTGCTATGAAAAGAGGGCCTTGCCGCATGGCAGGGCCCTTTGCATTTGCCCGCCAGCCCCTTGTTTTCGTTTGTGTGGTGGCAAATTTTGCCTATAGTCTTTGGACAAGAACGTCGTGGCGGTCTCTGCCGAGGGACCGAACCACAGGGGGGACGCACGGATGATCCGGTCTGAATTGATCCAGAAGATCGCGGATGAAAACCCGCATTTGACGCAGCGCCACGTAGAGCGGATCGTCAACACCGTATTCGAAGAAATCATTGACGCCCTGGCCAAGGGTGACCGGGTGGAACTGCGCGGCTTTGGCGCGTTCTCGGTCAAGGCACGGGATGCACGGGTGGGGCGCAACCCCCGCACCGGCGAGGCGGTCAAGGTCGATGACAAGAAGGTTCCCTTCTTCAAGACCGGCAAGCTGTTGCGGGACCGTCTGAACGGCAAGTGATCGCGGGTTTCGGCTGGCCGGGTTGCACAAGGCGCTGAACCGCCCGATACTGGCGTCATTCACCGGAACGGGGGCACGCCAATGATCCGCACGCTGCGCTATGTCTTTCTGGGCGGTCTGGCGCTGGTCTTGCTGACCGTGGCACTGGCCAACCGCGCCCCCGTCGAGGTGCGGCTGCTGCCGGGTGATCTGGCAGCACTGACCGGATTGTCCTTCGCAGCCGAAGTGCCGCTGTTCCTGATCATCTTCGCGGGCATCGTGGCGGGCGTACTGATCGGCTTTGTCTGGGAATGGTTCCGCGAGATGAAGCACCGCTCCACCGCCACCGTAAAGACCCGCGAAGTGGCAAGGCTGGAACGCGAACTGGCGGTGTTGCGTGACAGCACGTCGCTGCCCAAGGATGACGTGCTGGCCCTGCTGGATCAGCCAAAGGCGCGATGATGGGCGAGACCCGTGTCAAGATCTGCGGGCTGCGCACCGAAGCCGATGTGTTGGCCGTGGCCGCCTCAGGGGCTGCCTATGCGGGCTTTGTGTTCTTTGCCAAAAGCCCGCGCAACCTCGGCTTGGCCGAGGCCCGGATGCTGGCACTTTGCGCCCCCGCCGGGCTGGCCAAGGTTGCCCTTGTGGTGGACGCCGACGATGCCTTTCTGGACAGGCTGATTGCCACGGTGCCGCTGGACATGCTGCAACTGCATGGCCACGAGACACCTGAACGGGTGGCCGAAGTACGCGCCCGTTACGGCCTGCCGGTGATGAAAGCCATCGGCGTGGCGGGCGAGGCTGATCTTGCCGGCCTGCAAGAGATGAGCCTTGCCGCCGACCAGTTGCTGATCGACGCCAAGCCGCCAAAGGGGGCTGCGCTGCCCGGTGGCAACGGTCTGGCCTTTGACTGGCGGCTGCTGGTCGGGCGCAAATGGCTGCGCCCGTGGATGCTGGCCGGTGGCCTGACGGCAGAAAACGTGGCCGATGCGGTGCGGCTGATCGGGGCGCGGCAGGTAGACGTCTCCTCGGGCGTGGAAAGCGCGCCGGGGGTCAAGGATCACGCCAAGATCGCGGCGTTTGTCACGGCCGCAGGCTAAGACAGGATCGCCTTTGCCGGCATGTATTTGAACCGTGCGCGCACCACGCCGTGATCGCCACTGCCGGTTTCCTTGTGAGCGTCCTCGTTCAGATGGTCATTGGCGATGGTCAGCCCGTCAAACGCCCAGATCCGCTTTTTCGAATTGTCGTAGAATTCCTGGCTGATCAGAATGTGGTCCAGGCTTTCCCGGGTGTCGTTGAAGATGTGGGTGTAATACACGTCGGTCTGGCTGCGGTACTGTTGCAGGGTCTGCGCGGTGTACAGGTCGGTATCGCCGCCGCCTTCGGACAGCGCCGTCAGGAACCGCGGCTGGCCGGTCATGATGTTCAGCGTGTTGGAATGCTGGCCATCGTTGCAATCGCCCAGCACCACGACGGGGGTGTCGGTGCCCTTCATCTCCTTCGTCACCATCATCCGCAGGGCCATCGCTTCGGCGGTGCGGCGGATGGTGGACAGCGCCCCGCCGATCGCCTCGGTGTGCGGCTGGTGGGTAGCCTTGACGTACCAGGGTTCGCGGAAAATCGCGGTTGGACCCTTGGATTTGAAGTGGCAGACGTAGACCGAGACGACCGGGGCCTTGCTGTGCGGCTTGATCTGGAAATGCAGCACCGGGCGCGAAAAGCGCCGGATGTTCACCTCGACATCGCCTGCCTGCGGATCGTCGCCACGGCTTTTCAGGATGAACTCCTCGGGAAAGAACGCGATCCAGCGCGGCTCACCCACCAGAATGCTGCGGTCGACGGCGGCCCCGCACACGATCATCTGGCCGGCATGGCCTTCGGGCACCAGCGCCACATGGCTGGCATCGAGGCCCGACGCCTTCAGCGCCGCGTCGATGCTGGCCGCGTGCCACACCTCCTGAAAGCCGATCACATCGGCCCGCATTTCCTGCAGCATGCGCGCAGTCCAGGCGATCTTCAGATCATATTCGACCTGCGTCCAACCGCCCGTGTCGCTGTAGACCGGAAGTCCCGGTTCGTTGAGATTGTAGAGGTTGAAGGTGGTGAAGCTGACGGTTTTCGGGGCCATCACGCGTCCTTTCCTGAATGTCGTTCGTCCAATTCGGCCAGGCTACCAGAAATTTGGCGTTCTTGACGTGAATACTCCGTCAGAATGACACGGTGGTGACAGGGGGGCAGCGACGGCTTGTCGCTTTACCCGTCGCCAGACGCGCGCTACATCCGCAAGGCAAAGAGGGAGATCGCCATGGCCGAGGACGGAATCAACAGCTTCATGACGGGTCCGGATGAGCAGGGCCGCTTTGGCCTGTTCGGCGGGCGGTTCGTCAGCGAAACCCTGATGCCGCTGATCCTCGATCTGGAGGAACGCTACGAGTTTGCCAAGACCGACCCCACCTTCTGGGCTGAAATGGACTGGCTCTGGAAGCATTACGTCGGCCGCCCCTCGCCCTTGTATTACGCCGAACGGATGACCGATCATCTGGGCGGCGCGAAGATCTACATGAAGCGCGATGAGCTGAACCACACCGGAGCGCACAAGATCAACAACGTGCTGGGCCAAATCATTCTGGCGCGGCGCATGGGCAAGACCCGGATCATCGCCGAAACCGGCGCGGGCCAGCATGGGGTGGCCACCGCCACCGTCTGCGCCAAGTTCGGGCTGCAATGCGTGGTCTATATGGGCGCGCATGATGTGGAACGCCAGGCGCCGAACGTGTTCCGCATGAAGCTGTTGGGGGCCGAGGTGATCCCGGTCACCTCCGGTCGCGGCACGCTCAAGGACGCGATGAACGACGCGCTGCGCGACTGGGTGACCAACGTGCGCGACACCTTCTACTGCATCGGCACGGTGGCCGGCCCGCATCCCTATCCGGCCATGGTGCGGGATTTCCAAAGCATCATCGGCAAGGAAGTGCGCTGGCAGATGGAGGAGCAGGAGGGCTCGGGCCGCCTGCCCGACACCCTGATCGCAGCCATCGGCGGCGGGTCGAACGCGATGGGCCTGTTCTACCCGTTCCTTGACGACCCGTCGGTGAACATCATCGGCGTCGAGGCGGGCGGCAAGGGTGTGGATGACCGGATGCAGCATTGCGCCAGTCTGACCGGCGGGCGTCCGGGCGTGCTGCACGGCAACCGCACTTATCTGCTGCAGGATGATGATGGACAGATCCTGGAGGGGTTTTCCATCTCCGCCGGTCTCGATTACCCGGGAATCGGGCCGGAGCATTCCTGGCTGCATGACATCGGGCGGGCGAAGTACGTCAGCATCACCGATGCCGAGGCGCTGGAGGCGTTCCAGCTGTGCTGCAAGCTGGAGGGAATCATCCCGGCGCTGGAACCCAG
Organism: Tabrizicola sp.; assembly: GCF_031377265.1. Classification (GTDB taxonomy): domain Bacteria; phylum Pseudomonadota; class Alphaproteobacteria; order Rhodobacterales; family Rhodobacteraceae; genus JAUYQR01. Next base: position 4,569 of record NZ_JANMET010000009.1, read on the forward strand.
CCACGCCTTGGCGCATGTGATGAAGATCGCGCCCGGCCTGCCGCGCGACCATATCATCGTGATGAACATGTGCGGGCGCGGCGACAAGGACATCTTCACCGTGGCCAAACATCTGGGTCAGGACATGAAAGTCTAAAATCCCACACCTCTGGATTGAACAAAACCCCGTCCTCACCCGGCGGGGTTTTGCATTTTCAGTTCGCGGCGCGGTCATAAACTTTCGTTTAGGGGCACAAACCAAAGGCCTAGGCCCCCGGTTCTAAACCTCAGGGGCATGGATATCCCTGCAGTTTCGCCGCTGACTGGCCGGGTTGCTCATGCTCGGCCAAAGCGATGGCCGGAAACCTCAACGCCACCTCTGGCACATCTGCAAGGAGACACCGGATGAAACTGAGAACCAAACTGCTGATGTTCACGGCCGCAGCGGCGCTGTCGGCGAATATGGCCTTTGCCGCCATCGACGCGCAGGCGCTTGCCGACGGCTACATTGCCGAAGGCTATACCTATGTCGAGGTCAAGGTTGGCCCGACCCAAACCAAGGTGGAGGCGGTCAAGGACGGCACGGTGACCGAGGTCATCTATTCGAACGAAACCGGCAAGATCATCAGCCAGGAAACCCAGGCTGCCGACGAAGAAGAGAGCGCCCTTACCGGGGTGGAAATCAAGACCGTCGACGAGGACTTTGAAGATACCGACGACGAAGACGACGACGAAGACGACGACGGCGAAGACGGTGACGATGACGACGATGACGAAGACGACGATGACGAAGACGATGATGAAGACGGCGATGATGATGATGATGATGAAGACGGCGACGATGATGACGATGATGATGATGATGATGATGACGACGATGACGATGACGATGATGACGGCGAGGACAGCAAGGGCTGACTTTGATCACAACCCGAGCCCCGGCCTTGCCGGGGCTCGGCCTTTGCAGCATAGTTTGAACATCGGGAAGATCCCGGGAGGACCACGATGAAGCGGCGGGCGTTCCTTGCAGGGGTTGGTCTGGCCGGCCTGACAGCCTCGCCTGCGCTTGCCGCAGATCCGGTTACGGACATTGTTGCCCAACTGAAACGTCAGGGCTTTGAACGGATATCAACAGAGCGTACCCTTCTGGGACGGGTTAGAATTGTTGCCGAACGGTCAGACGGGCAGCGGGAAATCATCGTAAACCCCAATACCGGCGAAATTCTGCGCGATCTCTGGACAGCCTCATCCGGCCGCAAGAGCGCCAGCGAGATCGTCAAGGGCGGCAAAGCGTCTGATGATGATGATGACGATGGTGGTCACGGTGGCAATGACGACGATGACGATGGCGATGACGATGACGATGATGACGATGACGATGACGACAGCGAAGGTGGCTGACGGTCGGGCAATCTTGCGGCTCCCAGGTTGAGGCGCCCCGGGCCGATCATCGCGATATTCATTATTCAGGCGTCCTGCGCCTTTTTCTTCGTTTATGACATTCTAGCTTCGGTGCTGGGCATCAAGACCACCCCGATCAGCTGGAAAATGCGCGAACTGATCGAGATCGGTGCTGCGATCGGTCTGGTCCTCGGGGTGGTTCTGGGTGCCTTGTTGCTGTTCAGGGCCTTGCGCGCCCGCAACTCCGCCGAGGCGGGCTTGCGCCGTGCATCGGGGGCCTTCATGGATCTGCTGGAAGAACGCCTTACCGAATGGGGTCTGACGGCTGCCGAACGCGACGTGGCGCTGTTTGCCATCAAAGGCATGTCGACCGCCGAGATCGCAACCCTGCGCGCCACCAGCGAAGGCACCGTAAAGGCCCAGACCAACGCAATCTACCGCAAGGCCGGTGTCACTGGTCGGGCGCAATTGCTCAGCCTGTTCATCGAGGATCTGATGCGCGATGATGCCGGTGTGCGGGCAGCGGCCGCTTTGCCAAGCAACGCCGCCTGACCTTCAGCGCAGGTTGGGGGCCTGTCCTGCCGGGCCCAGCCCGAAGATCAGCCCGCGCCCGATACGGTGCGCCAGCGCAGACCACGCCGCCGCCGTATCGGCTGGCAGTTCGCGGCCCAGGGTTTGGTCAAACAGCGCCAGCCATTCGCCGAACATCCCGGCCTCGACATCCCCCGCCGCCCGATGCACCGCCAGCGGATTAGCATCATAGCCACGCTCGAACAGAATCGCGTTGCGCCAGAACCCGGCGATCTTGGCCTCATGTGCGGCCCAGTCGCCGACATGCGCTGCAAACACCGGTGCCAGGACGGGATGCTGACGCACGCCAGCATAAAAGGTGCCGACAACCGTATCGATTTCGCTGGCGGTAACGGAAAAGCGGGGCGGCAGGGCCATGATTGCTCCTTTGCGCGCCTGTCTGCTGTGCACCGACGCCTTTCGCAAGGTGGCAAATGCCCACAAGGTCAGGGGCTGGCGTTGGCCTGCAGCACGTCCAGCGGCACGATCGACAATGTGGCCTGATGCGTCGCTTCAAGCCGCACTCTTGGCGCTGCGCCCTCTTCGTGGGCTTGCAGAAAGCGTGCTGCACAAAGGCACCACTGATCGCCGGGTTTCAGCCCGACAAAGCCGTATTCCGGGCGCGGTGTCGACAGATCGTTGCCAAGGTACTTCGACAGCGCCAGAAACTCGGCCGTCATCGTGGCGCAAACGGTGTGCACGCCACGGTCCATCGGGCCGGTATCACAGCAGCCATTGCGAAAGAACCCGGTGACCGGGTCGGCAGAACATGATTCCAGCGCACCACCCAGCACGTTGACCGATGGTTCCTGCATCGCCGCCTCCCTTGTCATTCTGTTACCTGCAGCCAATATCCGCACAAGATCGCTGAAAGGACCGCCGATGGAAAGCCTTGCCGAAGACCTTGCGACAATGGTGCGCCGCCCGTTGAGCGATGATCACATCGCTGCCATCCGCCGCATCGGCGAGGAACGCCTGATTCCGCAAGGAACCATCTTTCTGCGCATCGGCGATCCGGCCGATCAGTTCTTCTACGTCCTCGACGGCGGGTTTCAGCTTTGGGATGAAGTGCTGGGCCAGCCGACCAACGCCAACATCCTTGGTGCGGGCCAGTTCATCGGCGAAATCGCGTTTCTGACCGGTGGGCGGATGCTATACACCATGCGCGCCGAAACCCAGGCCCGGGTGCTGGCCGCCCCCCGCGACGCCATGTTGCGCCTGATGGCGGCAGAGCCCGAGATGTCGGACATCATCGTGTCGGTCTTTGCCGCGCGCAGGCGGGCAATGCTGACGCGCAATGCCACCGCCATCACGGTGGTCGGCCCCGCCGAAGACCGTCAGGTCCGCGCCGTTGCCGCCTTTGCCGGGCGCAACAAGCTGCCGCTGACACTGATCGACCCTGCAACCGACGAGGCCCTCGCGCTGGGCAAGACCTGTGCCTTTACCCCCGGTCAGACCCCCATCGTGATCTTTGGCGCA
>NZ_JANMET010000020.1:0-18980 GCF_031377265.1 Tabrizicola sp.
GTAGAAATCGGTCTGGCTCAGCCAGCGCGTTGGCAGCACGTCGCGTGGCCAGAGATGGCTGCCAGCAACCGTACGCAAAGCCGCCTCGCGCACCGGGTCAAGTGGCGACCAGAACGACACGGTCTGCCGCCCCTCGACAAAGTAATACGGCCCATCGGTATGCCAGGGCGTCGCTTTCGTAGTGCCGGGTTCCTTGACAAGCACATGGTCATGGAACATCTGCACCCGGTCCGATTGCATCAGCTTTGCCGCCACATCGGCCACATCCGACCGTTGGATCACTTCGGAAAACTCCGGGATCCCCGTCCAGTTGCAGTAATCGTCAAAGAACGACCCGGCCTCTCCCGGCTTGAGGGTGGCCATCTGGGCGGCGCTTGGGTTGTCCATATTGCGCGCGACGCCGGCCCGCAGCATATCCACCCAGTCCGCCCAAAGGCCCTTGACCAGCACCACGCCGTCGCGCTGGAAATCCGCCACCATCTGGTCTGTCACAACGGTTGCCATTGCACTCTCCCCTTGCTGCCCGCACCCTGCCCGTCGGCGGCGCGAATGCCAAGGGTCTAGCCCGGCAACACCAGCATCGTCGGGCCAAACCGGCGCACCACAGCCCCGGTGCCAAGCTTGAACCGCGCCAACCCCGGCGCCTGTTCGGTGTTGATCGACCCGAGGTCCAGCCAACGCACCCCTTCGGCGCGCAGTGCAAGCGCCGCCCGCCACAGCATCAGACCGTGCACTGCCCCGTCCCGCGCCGCTTGCCCCGCCCAGGCCATGTGATAGGTGGCGCTGGCCCCGTACCGCACAAAGCACATCGAGGCCTGAAGTGTCCCCGCGGGGCGCCATTCCCACAGCCGCAGCGCCCGGTCGGGCAAGGCCCGTGAAAAGCCGGGCAGCAGGGTGCGATAGCGCCGCGCGGCCCGTTGCATTGCCTCAACTTCGATCAACGCCTCCAGCGCGCCCGCCCGGTTTTCGGCAAACTCGAAGCCCTTGCGTTCAGCCGCCGTCAGATGATTGCGCCATTTCCGGTCCATCCGGCTGCGCGGATCGCCTGAAAGATCCCAGATCGCATGATGCATCGGCGTCACCAGCGGGATCAGACCAAAGCCCGCCATGCTTTCCTCCGGTGTTACCAGCGTAATGCCCGGCCAGCGCGCAAACCGGCGCAACGCTGTGCGACGCTCTGCCATACTCGGGTCGCCAGTCCAGACCGGGCCGCGCGAAATCAGCCGCATCCTGCCACGCTCAACCACCTGCGCCACGCCTGCCCCAAGGTCGATCCGGGACACCCGTGCGCCACATGCGCCAGCCGCCACCGCATACTCCAGCGATTGCTCAAACGGCAGATGTCGATCTGATGGAACTGTTCTTCCGATCATACGGTTATTTAACCGAAAGGAAACCTACCATGCCCTTAATGCCGGATATGCGACGCAGCTCTATTCCAAAACCCCTCGCCCCCGCGCCGCGCCTCACCCTTTGGGTGCCGGTGCTGATCGCGGCGGCGCTGTGCCTGTTCTGGCTGGGGCTATTGGCGCTGACTTACCGGTAAAGCAGCGATTTTCCGTTCGCGAACAGATGCACTTTCTTGGGATCGGCCGTCAGCTTCACCGTCATCCGCCGCAATTCAGACCGGATACCGGGTAACTTACCCACCACCTGATGCCCTTCACCCTGCTTTTTGAAATACAGCAGCGTGACTTCCCCCAGCGCTTCGGTGATCTCCACCTCGCCGGTAAAGATCGCGTCGCCGGTGGTTTCGATGAAATCCTCAGGGCGGACACCGATCTTGACTTTCAGCCCCTTGTCCGAGGCAATCGTCGGCACCGCAGACCGTGCCACCCCGCCATTGTCCAGCTTGACTGTCGTGATCGCCCCGGTTTCCACCACCTCGCCGGTCATCAGATTCATCGCCGGGCTGCCGATGAACTGGGCCACGAACTCGTTCTCGGGCCGCTCGTACAGATCCAGCGGCGTGCCGACCTGGCTGATGCCGCCGCCTGCCAGCACCACGATGCGGCTCGCGAGGGTCATCGCTTCCACCTGATCGTGCGTCACGTAGACCATCGTCGAATTCGGCATCGCTTCTTTCAACTGCGCGATTTCGATCCGCGTTGCCACGCGCAGCGCAGCATCCAGGTTCGACAGCGGTTCGTCGAACAGATAGACCTTGGGGTCGCGCACGATCGAACGCCCGATCGCCACCCGTTGGCGCTGGCCACCAGACAGCGCCTTTGGCAGGCGGTCCAGATAGGGCGTCAGCTGCAGGATGCGCGCGGCCTTGTCGACGGCGGCCTTGATCTCATCCGGCGATTTCTTGGCGATCTTCAGCGCGAATGACATATTCTCCCGCACCGTCATGTGCGGGTACAGCGCGTAAGACTGGAACACCATCGCGATGCCGCGCTGCGCCGGTGGCACGTCGTTCATCCGCACCCCGTCGATGGAGAAATGCCCGCCGGTGATCCGCTCCAGCCCCGCGATCATCCGCAAGAGCGTGGACTTGCCGCAACCCGAAGGCCCGACAAAGACGATCAGCTCGCCGGTCTTGATATCAAGGTTGATGTTTTTCAACACCTTGACCTCGCCATAAGCCTTCTCGACGTCCTTCAGCAGCAGTTCCGCCATGATGTCCCCTCCCTCAGTCCCGTTTGGCCAGACAGACACCCCAGGGGGCCAGCGTCACACGCCCGCCCTCTGCCGTCTGGCTGCCGAGTTCTGTCCCGATTGCCGTCCAGTTGCCAGTCGGCAGCGCCACCTCGATGGTATTGCTGCCAAGGTTGAAGGCGCAGAACAGGTCTTCTTCCCCGCTGCGCCGGAATGTTGCCACATCGCCGATGGCCCGAATGTCGTGCATTTCGCCGCTGCGCAGCACCTCGTGCGCGCGCCGGAACGCCAGCGCCGCCCGGTAATGCGACAGCATCGATCCCGCTACCCCGTCTTGCGCCGCCACGGACAGTGTCAGATGTGGCGCCTTCACCGGCAGCCACGGCAGGCCACTGGAAAACCCGCCCGAAGAATTGTCGGTAACCCACACCATCGGCGTGCGGCATCCGTCGCGGCCCTTGAATTCCGGCCAGAACTCGATGCCATAGGGGTCCTGCAACTCGTCCCGGGCAAGCTCTACCTCGGGCAGACCCAGCTCCTCGCCCTGATACAGGCAGATTGACCCGCGCAGGCACACCAGCAGCGTTGCATAGGTCTTGGCTGCAGCCTCGTTCAGCCCCCAGCGGCTGATGTGGCGGATCACGTCATGGTTGGAATAGGCCCAGCACGGCCAGGCATCCGGTGCCACTGCTGTCATCCGCGCGAAGGTGCCGGCCAACAACCCGGCCGTCAGCCGCGTCGGTTGCAGCATCTCGAACGGATAGCACATCTGCACCTTGTCGCCGCCCGAAGTAGACTCGGCCATGATCTCAAGGCCCCGCTGCGCATCGCCCACCTCGCCCACGGCGGCGGCCGCGTAGGGATTCAGCACAGCACGGAATTTGCGCAGGAATTCAAGGTTTTCCGGCTGGTTCTTCGAAAAGAGGTGCAGCTGATGATTGTAGGGGTTCACCGACGGCGCGATGGAATTGTTGCGCAACTCCTTCGGCAGGCTCGGGTTGTCGCGCAAATACTTGTCGGCAAAGTAGAAGTTGATCGTATCCAGCCGGAATCCGTCCACCCCCCGTTTCAGCCAGAACCGGGCCACATCCAGCAGCGCGTCCTGCACCGCATCGCAGTGAAAATTCAGGTCGGGCTGACTGGTCAGGAAGTTGTGCAGATAATACTGCTCGCGCCGGTTGTCCCAAGCCCAGGCCGACCCGCCAAAGATCGACAGCCAGTTGTTCGGCGGCGTGCCATCCGGCTTTGGTTCAGCCCAGACGAACCAATCGGCCTTCGGGTTGCTCCGGTCCTTGCGACTTTCTACGAACCAGGGGTGCTGGTCGCTGGTGTGCGACAGCACCAGATCGATCATCACCCGCAAGCCCAGATCATGCGCCCGCGCCACCACCGCGTCGAAATCGGCCAGCGTGCCGAACATCGGGTCGATGTCGCAGTAGTCACTCACGTCATAGCCGAAGTCCTTCATCGGACTGGTGAAGAACGGGCTGATCCAGACCGCATCAGCACCGAGGCTGGCGATATGCGGCAACCTCTGCGCGATCCCGGCCAGATCGCCGATCCCGTCGCCGTTCGAATCCTGATAGCTGCGCGGGTAGATCTGATAGATCACCGCCCCACGCCACCAGTCCGGGTCCGCCGCCAGCACTGACCGGCCCTCGATATCCATCTTGCTCACTTCACCGACCCCGCCAACAGGCCCCGCACCAGGAACCGCTGCAGCGAGAAGAACACCGCCAGCGGCACCGCAATCGACACGAAGGCCGAGGCTGAAAGGATCTCCCAATCGCCGCCGCGCGACCCCATCAGGTTCACCAGGTTGCCGGTCAACACTTGCTGATCATTGCCGGTGCCAAGGAACACCAATGCCACCAAGAGGTCATTCCACGTCCACAGGAACTGGAAGATCGCGAAACTGGCCAGCGCCGGGAACGACAGCGGCAGGATGATCTTGGTGAAAATCTGAAACTCGGTCGCCCCATCGACCCGCGCGTTCTCGATGATGTCGCGCGGCAGGCCGACCATGTAGTTGCGCAACAGATATACCGCCAGCGGCAGGCCGAACCCGGTATGCGCCATCCAGATGCCAAGATAGCCTTTGCCGATGCCGATCCAGTTGTGAAACTGCAGCAGCGGGATCAGCGCCAGTTGCAACGGCACCACCAGCAAACCGACCACCGCAGCCACCAGCAGCGCGCGGCCCGGAAATTCCATCCAGGCAAGGGCATAGGCCGCGAAGGCAGCAATCAGGATCGGGATGATTGTCGCCGGGATCGCCACCGTGGCGGTGTTCATGAAGGCTTGAAACACCGTCTGCCCGGCCATCGGGCTGAACAGCACGTTCTGGTAATTGTTGGTCGTGAACTCCGGCGGCGTTGATGCGGTTGCAAACACCCGTGGCATCCGCTGGTCCTTCAGCGACGTCGGCGAGGCGAGCGCAAAGCTGCCGTCCGCCTGCACCACCAGGGTCTGGCCATCCGCCAGCTCGGCCGCCTGCCCCGCCGCATAGGCGTTCGGTTCCTTGGAACTGGTGCCCCAGGTGCTCACCACGGAACCGGCCGTGTCGAACAGCCGCCCCTCGATGACAAAGGCGCCGTCCTTCTGCACCTCGTCCCCACCGATGCGGATCGCGGGCAACTGCTGCTCCTGCGTGGTCAGCGCCCGCCACCAGCCCGACGTACTGATCTGATCGCCCGTGCGGAACGATGACACCAGCAACCCGAAGGTCGGCAACACCCACAACAGCACCAGCGCCACCACCGAAAGATGCACCGCCCAGGTCAGCGAGGATTTGGTTCCTGCAATATTTTCCATGTCCCGGCCCCCTCAGCGCATTTCTTTGCGAACGTTGTAGACGTTCCAAACCAGAATCGGCGTGACCAGCAGCATGATGATCATCGCACTTGCCGACCCCACGCCCCAGTCATTCGCCCGGAACAGCTTGTCATACATATAGTTGGCCAGAACCTGCGTCTGCCATTGGCCATTGGTCATCGCCAGCACGATGTCGAACACCTTGAGCACGACGATTGTGATCGTGGTCCACACCACCACGATCGTCCCCATGATCTGCGGCACCTTGATCTTGAAGAAAATCTGGAACGGGTTGGCGCCATCGATGATCGCGGCCTCGATGGTGTCTTCCGGCACGCCGCGCAGGGCGGCGGACAGGATCACCATGGCAAATCCGGTCTGAATCCAGACCAGCACCGCCATCAGGAAAAAGTTGTTGTAGAAGGCCTGGCTCAGCCATGTCTGCGGCACGCCATAGGGCAAAACCGCGCCGAACAGGCTCAAGATGCCACTGAGTGTTGACCAGATCAGCCAGCCAAGAATGGCCACCCCCACCACCCGCAGGATCAGTCCGGCCAGACCGCCGGGCGCTTCGGTGCCCTTCATCAGGTCGCGGATCATTGCCCAGACCACATAGGCCAGCGCCGCGCCAAACGCTAACAGTGCCAGCCCCGGCACGACTTTCAGAAAGATCGTCGACCAGATGCCACCATCGAATTTCAGCCAGATCGCGTTCAGCGCGCCGATCTGCGCCTGATCCGCCGGGCGTGTGTCATAGATCAGCTTCCAGATCACCGATGCGCCCACGAACGAAATCGCCATCGGCATGAAGATCAGCGACTTGGCGATGTTTCCCCATCTGATCCGGTCGGTCAGTTGTGCGGCCAACAGGCCAAACGCGGTGGACGCCGCAGGCACAACCACCAGCCACAGCATGTTGTTCTTCATCGATTCCCAGAACTTGTCCTCGGTGAACATCTGGGAATAATTGGCAAATCCAACAAAAACCCGCTTGTTGCCCGGTGCATCGTCGGTCAGTGACAGCCACGCCGTCGCAAAGACCGGATAGGCCAGATACAGCCCCAGCGCCACAATCGCGGGCATCAGAAACAACCACGGGCGGACCATATTGGCGCGGTTGATGTTGCGCCCGGCGTTCGGCCCGCGCGCCGGAAACAGCACTTTGTCCAGAAAGATGTTCGAGGCATAGAAGTAGGTGATACAGCCGCCAACCCCGATAACGATGGTCAGCAAAGCCTGAAATGCTGGATTCATGTGCCCCTCCCAAGACCTGAACCGGAAGATCGCGGGCAGGCACGGAGTTGCGTCCGTGCCTGCCCTTGCTGTGGGTCTGCCTTACTTCGGCCAGCCGGCTTCGATGGTGTCGGCCACTTCCTGGGCCGTCTTGCCACCAACGTAGTCGACCATGCCGGTCCAGAACGTGCCCGCGCCCACTGCCGGGTTCATCAGGTCAGACCCGTCAAACCGGAAGGTGGTTGCGTTCAGCAGGATCTCGCCCTGCTTTTTCAGCGCGGCGTTGGCATAGGTTTCCGGATTCGCCGACTTCAGCGGGGTCAGGAAGCCTGATCCTGCCATCCAGATTTCATGCGCAATCGGGGTTTTCAGCCACTCGATAAACGCCCGGCTACCTTCGGAGTCCTTTAGCATGAACGCAAGCGTGCCTGCACCCAGAACCGGTTTGCCCAGATCTTTGCCCGCGTAGGCCGGCATGTAGAAGAAGTCCGCGTCCGTACCAAGTTCCGTGCCTTCCGGGAAGAACGAAGGGATGAACGACGCCTGGTGGTGCATGTAGCACTGCGGCGGCGAGGAGAAGAGCCCTTTCGGACTGTCCCGGAAATCGGTCGAAGCCACCGCAGCAACGCCACCCGCGACGTATTTGTCGTTCTTTGCAAAGAAGCCAAACTCTTCAATCGCCGCCACGACAACCGGGTCGTTGAACGGGATCTCGTGCTTGTACCACTTGTCATAGACGTCGGCAGGCTGGGTCCGCAGCATCATGTCTTCAACCCAGTCGGTCGCGGGCCAACCCGTCGCACCACCTGAACCCAGGCCAATGCACCAGGGCGTGCCGCCGTCAGCAACGATCTGGTCGGTCAGCGCCTTCAGGTCTTCCATCGTCTCAGGCACCGTGTACCCGGCATCTGCAAAGTTGTCGGGAGAAAACCAGACCAGCGATTTCACGTCAATCTTGTAGGGGAAGGCGTAGAGCGCGGGGTTGCCATCCGCACCCTTGTAGGTGCCCAGGCTGACCCAGCTGTCGCCTGCCGCGTAGTTGTCCTTCAGCCAGGCTTCGGTTTCGGCGCCGAGCGGAATGATGAAGCCTTTTGACGCCAGATCGCCGATCAGGCCCGGCTGCGGCAGAACCGCGATGTCGGGCGGGCTGCCTGCCTGCGTGTCGATAACGATCTGCTGCTCATAGTTTTCCGACGAGGAGTAGTTCACCTTCACGCCCGAAGCGGCGGTGAAGTAGGCCAGCATGGTTTCGACCAGCACCTGGTCTTCGCCGCGCCACGGCCCGAACATGCTGATTTCCTGGCCTTCAAGGTTCGTCGCCTCGTCATAGGCCTTGTAGCTGTCCCAGTTGAAGGCACCCTCGCCCACCGGGAATTTCAGGTCCTGCGCGAACGCGCCCCCTGCGATCAGCGCCAGCACGCCCGTGCTGACGATCAGTCTGGTTTTCATAGGTCTTCCTCCCGAATCCCCCGCTCTCTGACGGGGCATGAAACCAACAGCCGTCGCATCGGTCCCGCAGCACTGCCGCAGAATCAATTCAAACCGCTTTGGATATCTCACCCTTGCCGATCCTATTCCTTGAGTCAATCCAAAGCGCCTTCAATGTTTTCCCAACGCCCAATCCTTGGGCAACGGCCCTTCCGTAATCGATTACGGACCTCAACGAATAGCTTTGACCTGATCGTTATCGCTGGCTACAGTTGCCACAATTGAAATCGTTTTGAGCAGCCCATCCGCATGAACCTCAAGGAACTCGCCACAAAGCTGGGCCTGTCGCCCACAACGGTGTCGCGCGCCTTGAACGGCTACCCCGAGGTCAACGAGACCACGCGCGAACGCGTGATGGCGGCGGCAAAGCGGCACAATTACCACCCCAACACCCGCGCCATCCGCCTTGCCACCGGGCGGGCAATGGCCGTCGGTCACGTCATTCCCATCGCCACCCGGCACGAAATCGTCAACCCGGTGTTCGCCGATTTCATCGCCGGCGCGGGCGAGACTTACAGCCGCAATGACTATGACATGGTGTTGTCAGTGGTACCGGACGAAGATGAAGATGCCACCTATCGGGCGTTGAAATCCAAGGGCAATGTCGATGGGGTCATCGTGCATGCGCCGCGCCTGAACGACCCGCGCATCCCGTTGCTGCGCGAAATCGGTCTGCCCTTTGTGGTGCATGGCCGCGCCACCGGCACGCTGGAACCTTATTGCTGGCTTGACGTGAACAACCGCCGCGCGTTCCAGCGCGCGACCGAATTCCTGCTCGACCTCGCGCATGTCCGCATCGGTCTGGTCAACGGTCTGGAATTCATGGATTTTGCCATCCGCCGCCGCACCGGCTATGTTGATGCCCTCACCGCGCGCGGCATTGCCACCGACCCCGCCCTGATGGCGTCCGACGAGATGACCGAGGTGTCCGGCTATCGCGCCACCCTGGCGATGCTGGCGCTGGCCAATCCGCCCACCGCCATCCTCGCCTCGTCGATGATTTCCGGCATGGGCGTACGCCGCGCGGTCGAAGGCGCGGGCCTGACGGTCGGGCGCGATGTGTCGATCATCATCCATGACGACGACCTCAGCTACATGAAGAACGGCGAGGATGTGCCGATCTTCACCGCCACCCGCTCCTCGGTTCGCGAAGCCGGGCGTCTGGCGGCCGAGATGCTGCTTGCCGTCATCGCCAACCCCGAAGGCGGCCCGCAACAGCGCCTTCTCGAAGCAGAGCTGATCATCGGCCAGTCCACCGGCCCCGCACCCCGAGGCTGACATGTCCCTGTCGCGATATGATTTCCCCGAGGGCTTTGTGTTCGGCGCAGCCACCGCCGCCTATCAGATCGAAGGCTCGGCGTTCGGCAACTGCGGCCCCTGCCACTGGGATACATTTGCCGCGACCCCCGGAAATGTCGTCCGCGCCGAAGACGGGTCGAAAGCCTGCGATCATTATCACCAGTGGCCCGCCGATCTTGACCTGCTGCAAGCCGCGCATATGGATGGCTACCGTTTTTCCACCTCCTGGGCGCGGGTGATGCCGGATGGCGTGAACATCAACCCGGAGGGCATTGATTTTTATGACCGGCTTGTCGATGGCATGCTGGCGCGCGGGCTGCAGCCGTTCCAGACCCTCTACCATTGGGAAATGCCCTCTGCTCTGGCTGACACCGGCGGCTGGACCAACCGCGACACCTGCCACCGCTTTGCCGATTTTTCCGAAGCCATCACCCGCCGGTTGGGTGACCGCGTGGCCGCCATCGCCACCATCAACGAACCGTGGTGCGTTGCATGGCTCAGCCATTTCCTTGGGGTCCACGCCCCCGGCCTGCGCGATATCCGCGCCGCCGCCCGTGCCATGCACCACATTCTGCTGGCTCATGGTCTCAGCGTCGAACGATTGCGCGGCATGGGCCAGCAGAACCTTGGCATTGTGTTGAACTTCGACTACCCCGCCACCGTCAGCGCCAGCCCCGAAGATCAAACCGCAGCAAACCTTTGGGACGGAATCTTCAACCGCTGGTACATCGAAGGCATCACCCGGCAGGCCTACCCATCCAACGTGCTGGAAGGTCTGGGTCCGCATATGCCCGCGCATTGGCAAGACGACATGCCACTGATCGGCCAGAAACTCGACTGGCTGGGTGTGAACTACTACACCCGGAACCTGCACGCCCACGCCCCGGGAACGCCGTGGCCATCAATCCGCACCGTGCCCGGCCCGTTGCCAAAGACCCAGATGGGCTGGGAAATCTACCCCGAGGGCTTGCATCATTTTCTGACCCGCATGGCCAAAGACTACGTCGGCGATCTGCCGATCTACGTCACTGAAAATGGCATGGCGAATGCTGATCAACTTGAAGATGGCGTTGTAAATGACCGTATTCGTGAAGATTTCCTGTTCGCTCACCTCGCCGCCACCAAACAGGCAATTGCCGATGGCGCCAACGTAAAGGGCTTTTTCTACTGGTCGCTTCTGGACAATTACGAATGGGCCGAAGGCTACGAAAAACGCTTCGGTCTGGTGCATGTGGATTTTGCAACCTTGGCAAGGACCCCAAAATCCTCTTATCACGCTCTGGCCCGCGCCTTGGCACGCAATACCGGAGCCTGAGATGACCCTCGCGATCCTTGCCGATATCGGCGGCACCAATACCCGCGTGGCGCTGGCCGAAGGCACCACCGTGCTGCACGACACGTTCCGGCGTTTTCCAAATGCCGAATACATGGCGCGCGGGCAGGACATCACGCATGTGTTGCAAGACTATCTGGCGCAGACCGGGGCCCGCGTCTCGGGCGTCTGCGTGGCCGCCGCAGGCCCGGTGCAGGACGGTGTCGCCACCATGACCAACCTTGACTGGGTGATGGACGCGGCCAAGCTTTCCGCAGCGACGGGTGCACAAAAGATAGCCATTCTCAATGACTTGCAGGCCCAAGGTCAGGCGCTTGGCCACCTTCCGGCGGAAAATCTGCGCACTGTCATCACTGGCCCGGTGAAATCCGGCGCGCCGATGCTGGTGGTGGGTCTTGGCACCGGCGTGAACGCAGCCCCGGTTCACCACAGCGCGCAAGGCCGCATCGTGCCACCTTCTGAATGCGGCCATGTCAACATGCCGGTGCGCACGCAGGAAGACTTCCGCCTCGCCCGCTTCATCGAAGCGCGCCTCGCCGCGCAAGGCGAGGTTCCGCATGCCGGTGTTGAAGAGGTCCTCGCCGGGCGCGGGCTGGCCAACCTGCACGCCTTCGCCGCCACCGAGGCTGGCCGACCCGCCTCGCTCACCTCGGCTGAGGTGCTGGCCGCACTGGACGCAGGCGACCCCATCGCCGCCCATGCCGCCCGCCTCTATATTCACATCCTCGGCCAGATACTTGCCGACCTCGCCCTGATCCACCTGCCCTACGGCGGCATCTATCTGATCGGCGGCATGTCTCGCGCGATGACCCCGCATTTCGCCACGCTGAACCTGGGCGCTGCGTTCCGCGAACCGCGCCGGGTCGATCTGTTGCAACAGGATTTTTGCGTGACGGTGGTTGAAGACGATTACGCCGCCCTGACCGGCTGTGCGGTCTTTCTCGCTCAGTTGGCCTGAAACGCCCTCAACGCAGACGTTCCTGCAAGAACTGCAGCGTCACGCCAAGGCCATCTTGTGAAATGCCATGGCCCGTCCCGCGCATCACATGGCCAAAGGTGTCAAATCCGGCGGCCACCAGCGCATCCCCGGCACTTGCCATGTCGCCGAACGGCACCACCGGGTCCTGATCACCATGCAACAGCAGGACCGGCGGCCGCGCCACCGCTTCGCTCGCCAACCGCTCAGGCCGCAGCAACCGCCCCGAGATCGCCACCACCCCCGCCATCGCCTTGGCCCGGCGCGGCGCCACATGCAGGCTCATCATCGCGCCCTGCGAAAAGCCAACCAGTGCCAGCGCCTCGGGCGCAAGGCCAGCCTCCGCCAGCCGCGCATCCAGAAACCCGTTCAGATCCGCCGCCGCCGCATCAAGCCCCGCCTCGGCCAGTGCCGGCGACGATCCGTCCAGCCAGGGGATCGCAAACCACTGCAGCCCGAAGCCACCGCCGATACACCGCTCTGGCGCATCGGGGGCCAGAAACAGCGTGTCCGGCAAATGCTCGCCCAGAACGTCGGCAAGACCCAGCAGGTCCGCCCCATCCGCGCCATAACCGTGCACGAACACCACCATCGACCGTGTCTTGCCCGACGCCGCCGCCCGGCTTCCGAACCGTAATTCCCGCATCACGCCACCCCGTCCCGTTCCTTTGCCACCCGGTAGTAGGCCCACAGGATCCGCGCCGCAACCGACCGCCACGGCGACCAGGCTTCGGCCATCACCCGCAACTGCTTGTCCGTCGGCCGCGCCGCCAAGCCGAACAACATCCGCGCCGCCTCCTGCAGCGCCAGATCGCCGGGCGCGAACACATCCGCCCGCCCCAGCGCAAACATCGCGTAAATCTCGGCCGTCCACACCCCGACCCCCGGCACCGCCACCAGTGCCGCCACCACCTCGCCGTCCGGCCGGGCCCGCAGCCCCGCGAAGTCCAGCCCCGCCTGCGCCAGCGCCCGCCCGTAACGCGCCTTCTGCCGGCTTAACCCCGCCGCACGCAACGCCTCGTCCGACGCCACCGCCATCGCCCCGGCATCCGTCAGCCCCGCCGCCTCCAGCCGCGCCCAGATCGCCCGCGCGCTTGCCACCGAAACCTGCTGCCCGACGATCGCGCTCAACACTGCACCAAAGCCATCCGCGCTGCGCCGCAACGGCAAGTCGCCAACCTGCTGTAGCGCCCGCGCAAACAACGGCTCGCGGGTGGCCAGCCAAGCCGCGCCCTCGGCCACGCAGTCCAGCGTCTGAATGATCCGTCCCACCATCCGGCCTACCTGCCCAATCCACGCGCCGAAATGCAAGCCGCCTTTTCGCCCTTGCCCCCGCCTGTGCCGCCCCTTACCCCTATGCCATGTCCCAAGATGCCCTCGCCAAACGCAATGTCCTCGTCCTGGTCGGCGCGCAAGCCATCCTTGGCGCGCAGATGCCGATGATCTTCACCATCGCTGGTCTTGCCGGAAACAGCCTTGCACCGAGCCATTGCTGGGCGACGCTGCCGATTACCTGCACCGTCATCGGCTCGATGCTGACGGCGACACCGATCTCGGCCTACATGCAGAAATACGGGCGCCGCGCCGGTTTTGTGCTTGGGGCGATGGGTGGTGCACTGGGTGCCGCCATCGGCGCTTACGGGCTGTCCACCGCCAATTTCGCCCTGTTCTGCCTTGGCGCGTTCATCACCGGCATCTACATGTCGGCACAGGGCTTTTACCGCTTTGCCGCCGCCGATACCGCGTCTGACGACTTTCGCCCCAAGGCGATCAGCTGGGTGATGGCGGGGGGCCTGTTGTCCGCCGTGATCGGGCCGCAGATCGTCAAGGTCACCTCTGATTCAATGGCCGTACCGTTCCTTGGCACTTATCTTGCGGTGATCGGGCTGAATCTGGTGGGCGTCTTCCTGTTTGCCGGCCTCAAGATCCCCACGCCCAAGGCCCCCGTCGCCGGTGCCCCGCTTGGCCGCACCCGGGCCGAAATGATCCGCACCCCCCAGATCGCCGTTGCGATGATCTGCGCCACCGTGTCCTACGCGCTGATGAATCTGGTGATGACCTCATCGCCCCTCGCCGTGGTTGGCTGCGGCTTTCAGACGGCGAATGCCGCCGATGTGGTCACCGCGCATGTGCTGGCAATGTACGCGCCGTCGTTCTTTACCGGCCACGTCATTGCCCGTTTTGGGGTGGAGCGGGTGATCGCGCTTGGCCTGACCATCCTTGCCGCAGCCGGGGCCGTCGCGATGGCGGGGGTGGAGTTGGAGAATTTCTTCATTGCCCTGATCCTGCTTGGCATCGGCTGGAACTTCGGCTTCATCGGCGCGACCACGATGCTCACCTCCGCCCAGAGGCCGGAAGAGCGTGGCCGCCTGCAGGGCCTGAACGACCTCGTGGTGTTTGCCGGTGTCACCACTGCATCCTTCTCTTCAGGCGGGTTGATGAACTGTTCTGGCGGGTCCGTGCAACAGGGCTGGCAACTGGTGAACATGGCAATGCTGCCGTTCCTGGTGCTCGCTGGCGGCGCGTTGATCTGGCTCTGGCTCAGGCCGAAAACCCCGACCGAGGCTTGACGCAGGGCTTTTCCCAAACCGGCGTTTGTGATAGACTTATTGCATTAGACCAATGCGTTTTCCGGTTTTTTGCAAGGATCGATTATGGAAAATCCAGTTTCCAGAACGCTGTTAGGCGTCAAAGGGCCTGAGTCTCGCAGGACAGACAAAAAGTCGATCTGGCCACTTTACCGACCAATCGCCTGGGCGCTTGTCACCGCTGCAACGGCCTTGCTGTTTGTGTTTTTTGCAAATGTCCACCCAAGCACGGTTTCCACCGGGGTGCTGGGGTTTGGCCTGCTCGGCGCGTCTGCTGCCGCCCTCGTCGGTGGTTTTTTCGGCTTCCTCTTTGCGTTGCCACGCGATCTCTCCCGCCTCGCACCGCCAGAACCTGCGGCCCCCGCTGCCGCAGTCGCTTCCGATTCAGCCCGAAAGGAAAACGGAGCCGCAATCGGCCGCACTTCTGAAACTGAAGAACAGGGCCAAGACCGCGCGCGCGCCAGTTGGGCCAACAACAACCTTGTCAAAGTGTCGGACTGGCTGACGACAATGGTCGTCGGCGTCGGCTTGGTCGAATTCACCAAGATCATCGACTGGCTGGGCAAGATGGGGGCAAAGGTTGGTGCGGCGTCGGGTATGGCCGGCACCAGCGCGCAGGAAAGCTTTGGCACTGCCGTCCTGCTGGCCGGCTTCGCTATCGGCTTCCTGGTGGGCTATATCCACACACGGACTGAAGTCACCACGACTTTGGCCTCGACCTTCAGTGTCGTGGAAAGAGAGTTGTCCAGCCAGATCCTCAGCGTGCAGCGCGAATTGCAAGAGGCCGTGATCGAGGTCGACGCGCGCATGGAGAAAGAGGTGGCGACGGTTCGCGATCAGTTCGAGCAACGCGAACGTTTTGAAATCGATGAACTTATCAAGAAGCGCGATGAAATCACCGGCGAGCTGCGCACTGAGGCCGACGCCCTTCGCAGCACGCTTGCGCGCTCAGCCGAAGTCCTGCGCCATCTCTATGAACCTGCGCCCGGCGGGTTCGAGGCCGCCCTCCGTCTCCTCGACACGTTGCTTGCCAATCCGGTCTTCAGTGCTGATGGCCGGCTTTGGGCCTACCGGGCCTGCGCACTTGGCCAGAAATACCGGCATGACACTACGAATGGCGCCAATGCGCAGGCGCTGCAGGAAACCGCAGATGCAGCGTTCCTGTCGGTGGAACATGCCCTTGTCAGTGACCCGCTGCTCCGGCCCTGGTTGCACAGCCTCTGGTCTGTCGAAGACGCGGCCTTCCGCAGCGGCGAGGATGACCTGACGCCGTTCTGGCTGGATCCCGCTCTGCGCACAAGATTTGCAAAGCTGCTGGACCAGGGCGAAACGGCGCAGGATCAGCCTGAAAGTTAACAAACACCTAATCTGTCAGGTTAAGTCATTGATTTCATTATAGCGCGATGCCTGTCCACGCGTGGACATCACCAATGCCCGGTCACAGCCTGCCACAAAAGCCCGCCCCTGCGCCGAAACTCCGACAGCCCCAGCCGCCCCTCCCGGACAGCCTCAGGATTGGCCACTGCCTGCCGCAGGATCGCCCCGGCCTGCCACCCCGCCAGCAGCGCCGGGGCCACCTCCTTCGGCACGTCCCGCCGCGCCGCCCGTGCCGCCTTCAGCCTTTTCAACCCCACAGCAGCCACGTCCCGTGCCGCCACCCCCTCCGGCAGCGGCACCCTGCCCCGCGCTTCCAGATCCGGAACCGCCCGCAAGAATGCCGCCATCCCCGCGGCCCAACCGTAGTTCCGCACCGCCGGCTCCGCCCCTTCCGGCGCGCCCAAGGCCCGCGCGGCCAGCCACATCAACCCGGCCCCCGTCGCCTCGATGTACTCCTCAAGCCCGGCAAATCCCGCAAACGGTTCCCGCCCAATGTCCCAACGCCGCGCCGCGATCAGCCGGTCCAGCACGTCCAGCGGCAGCCCGAAATCACGGATCACCTCATGCAGCGGCTCCGCCACCTCATGCGCCCTTGCCGCCCCCGATGCCGAGTTTTCCACCACGTCGCGCCACCACTGCAACCGCATCTCAGCGATCAGCGGCTCCTCAGTCACCCAAGGTGCCCGCGCCACCTCGAGGTTGAACGCATACAGCGGAAACAACTGTGCCCTTACCTCAACCGGCGCGGCCAGCACGGCGGCAAACCTCTCAGGATCACCCCGCTCCACCAGACTGGCGCAGGCGGCAACGGTCAAATCGGCACTCCGAAGTCGCGGATCAGCTTCCATTGGATCGCGTCCAGCAGCGCCTCGAAACTGGCATCCACAATGTTGGCCGAAACCCCGACTGTGGACCACCGCCGTCCCTGCCCATCCTCGCTGTCGATGATCACCCGCGTCACCGCCTCTGTGCCGCCATTGGTGATGCGGACCTTGAAGTCCACCAGTTTCATATCGTCGATGCACTCCTGATAAGGCCCAAGGTCCTTGGCGAGAGCTTTCGCCAGCGCGTTCACCGGCCCGCGGTCACTGCCAGATTCGTCCATGCTGTCGGAGACGGACATGTTCTTGCGGTCACCGATCTTGACCACCACCACCGCCTCCGACAGGCTGATCATCCGGTCATACTTGTTCTTCCGCCGCTCCACTGTGACGCGGTAGCGCTTGACCTCGAAAAACTCCGGACACAGGCCCAGTTCGCGGCGGGCCACCAGTTCGAACGACGCCTGTGCGCCGTCATAGGCATAGCCTTGATCCTCGCGGTCCTTCACGACTTCGATGATCCGTCCCATGCGCGGATCTTTCGGGTCGACAACCATCCCAGCAGCCTGCAGCCGCGCGCGCAGATTGGATTGCCCCGCCTGGTTCGACATCGGGATGACACGCTCGTTGCCAACCTGCGCCGGGTCGATGTGTTCATAGGTCGACGGATCCTTCAGGATCGCGCTGGCGTGCAGGCCCGCCTTGTGGGCAAAAGCGCTGGCCCCGACATAGGGCGCGGCGCGCAAGGGGACGCGGTTGAGAATGTCGTCGAGCATGCGGCTGGTTTTCAGCAAGCTTGCCAAAGCGGCCGGGGTAACGCCGGTCTGAAGCTCACTCGCGTAGGGTTCCTTTAGCAGCAGCGTCGGGATGAGGGTCGAGAGGTTGGCATTGCCACAGCGTTCGCCGAGGCCGTTCAGCGTGCCCTGCAGTTGGCGTGCGCCCGCGTCTATGGCGGCGAGAGTGTTGGCAACGGCGTTGCCGGTATCGTCGTGGCAATGGATGCCGAGGTGGTCACCGGGGATGCCGCTGGCGATGACTTTGGCGGTGACGCGGCCCACCTCGGCGGGAAGGGTGCCGCCGTTGGTGTCGCACAGGACGACCCAGCGGGCACCGGAGGTGAGGGCTGCTTGCAGGCAGGACAGGGCGTAATCGGGGTTGGCGCGGTAGCCGTCGAAGAAATGCTCGGCGTCGAAGATCGCCTCGCGCCCCTGCGAGACGAGGTGGCGGATCGAGGCGGCGATGGCGTTGCGGTTTTCGTCGAGCGTGACGTTGAGGGTCGTCTCGACGTGGAAGGGATGGGTCTTGCCGACGAGGCAGACGGCGGGGGTGCCGGCGTTCAGGACGGCGGCGAGGACGTCGTCGTTTTCGGCGGAGCGGCCCACCCGTTTGGTCATCCCGAAGGCGGTGAGGGTGGCGCGGGTTTTCGGGGGGGCCGCAAAGAAATCGCTGTCGGTCGGGTTGGCCCCCGGCCAGCCGCCCTCGATGTAGTCGACCCCGAGGGTGTCGAGGGCCCGGGCGATCTGGATCTTTTCGGCGGCGGAGAACTGGACCCCCTGAGTTTGCTGGCCGTCGCGGAGGGTGGTGTCGAAAAGGTAGAGGCGCTGGCGGGTCATGCGGGGCCTCCCGTTTGGGGTGTCCACGCGTGGACAAAAAACGGTGTGAGGGATTTCATGGGGTTATGGTTTTTAATTATGGTTGCGTTAACGCATGAACCACTTGCCCGGGGCGCTTGCGGCCCGGGCAGCGCCCGAACCGCCACCACGGAGCGGGAGCTGCCCTGTGTTGCACGCGCGATCTTCATAAAAGGGCCTCAAGCCGCTCTACAGAAACATTGATTTCGGGCCTGAAGTCCACGCTATCTGCCGTCATCATAATCGATACATTGGCAGCAGCGATTTTGGCCTTGAACTCGTCAACTTCAGAGAAGTCCTTGTTCTTCTTTGCTTCGATCCGCAGTCTTTGAAGTTTCTCTGCCAGCGGACCTAGAAGAGTGAGAACCCTTCGATGTTCGAGGACGCGGACCTCTAGCGTTTGCCAACTGAGAAGTCCAAGAAACTCTATATTCCGCGCCAGTCTGGTGGCGTCATTCGATCCGTTCATGCCCATCAAAGCTGTCAGTGCTTCATGCGTGTTCACGTCGTCTGACAAGGCGTCAACGACAGCTTTGTCTGGGTCGAGCAGTTTTGCTGCGGCCAAGTCACCATACATGGAAACAAGTTCGACAAAGCCATGAAGTCGGAGTTCTGCCTCCACCGCTTTCTCTTTCGTCCAGTCCATCGGCTTGCGGTAATGCGTCGACAACAAAACAAACCGGATCACCTCACCCGGGACGCCCTGATCCAGCAAATCGCGCACGGTGAAGAAGTTGCCCAAGGACTTGGACATCTTCTTGCCCTCGACTTGCAGCATTTCGTTGTGCAGCCAATAATGGGCAAAGTCCCCCTGCGGGT
>NZ_JANMET010000021.1:0-2820 GCF_031377265.1 Tabrizicola sp.
CCTTATCGCCATGGCCGGGTGCGGGCTCGCCCTCCCAATAGGCCGCCAGCATGATGAACTCGCCGCGCTCTTGCAGTGCCGCCTGGGCCGCAGGCTCCAGCACCACGCGCACCGTCACGGTCTGCGCGCCGCCCGCCACCGATTCGGCCGTGGCCCCAAAGGCGGTCAGCAGTATGGCGGCAAGACCAAGGGCAGTGCGGGTCACGTGCAACATCAAGGGATATCCATTCTTGGCTAAGGCAAGCGCCAAGCTGCGCCACCGTACCGCGCACCGTCAAGGCAAACGCTGACCTTAAGGCTCGGCCCACATCCGCAACAGGTTGGACCGGGTCTTGGCCAGCCGGTCGAACAACGGGCTTTTGCCTTCGGCGGCGAACACCGCTTCCACCGATTGGTCCAGATCGAACAGCATTTCGCGCTGCTGCCCGTCCCGGATCAGGCTTTGCACCCAGCCCACCACCGCCAGCCGCTCGCCACGCGTCACTTCCTCCACCCGGTGCAGCGTGGTGGACGGGTACAGGATAAGATCCCCCGCCTTCAGCTTGATCGACCGCGCCTCCAGCATGTCCTCGATGATCAGTGCGCCGCCGTCATAGCTTTCGGGATCGGCCAGAAACAGCGTGAACGACAGGTCGGTCCGCAGCCCCTGCATCATCGCATCGTCGACATGCAGCCCATAGGTCTGCCCGACGCGGTAACGCGACAGGATCAGCGGCGTCATCGCCTTGGGCCGCGCTGCTGACCGGAACACCGGATTTTCCCGCAAGGCCCGCTCAACCCGCGCCAGTATCGCGTCGCGCGCAGGCGTGGCCGCTGCCTGATCGTTCGCCTTCACTTCGCGCGCGAACTTTCCTGCCGTCTTGCGGCCATCGTCAAAGTCCAGCCCGCGCGCCGCCTCGGCCAGAACCTTGGCTTCGGCGGCGACCAGAACGCTGTCGATGACCAGCATCATTTCACTTTGAACGCCGCAAGCTCGATCTTCGCCGCCGCCGCCGCAAAGTACCCAGCGTCCCCCTCGATAGGCCCGGTCGGCAGCACCGCAGGCAGGGCAGGGGACAGCTCGTCCAATGCGGCCAGCGTCGCGTCAGCGGCAGCTTTGATCACCGGATCGGCGGATGCCGACAGAACCGTGGCCCGGTCCCGTGCGGCCTGCACAAAGCCCCAGGCATCCTGGTATTCATGCAACTCGACCAACGCGCCGTCTTTCACGCCCTCACCCCATTCATCGCCGGCCTTACGGATCAGATGTACGATGGCGGTGAAATCATCCTTCGGGTCTGCGGCCACGGCAGCCTCCCTCGCCACGCCGATCTGCGCCACGATATTGGCATACATTGCGTTCAGCGCCTCGTCGGGGGCACCGTTTGCGGCGGCTTCGACCAGCTGATCCAGTTGCACCTCGAACTGTGGCGGCCCGAACTCGGTCAGCATGCCCTCGATCGCCTCGTAAACCTCGGCTTTGGGGTGGCCCATGTGGGCCAGGCCGTTTTCCTTCTCGCCGTTCTGCCACAGCGCAAAGCCCGATGCCAGATGCCCCTCGATCTGCAGCAGCCCGGCCAGGAAATCCACCGTCGCATCGCCAGAAGCAACGCTGCCTGCCTCGCCACCTTCACCGCCCTCGGTCACTGCCGGCGCACCCGCTTCTCCGGCTTCGCCGCCGGTGGCATCCGCCAGCCAGACCCGTTCCTGCGCCGGGTTCACTGGCGCCGTAACCCCATGCGCGCCAGCACTGCCGGCAAAGGATAGTGCCGCCCCGGCAAGGGCAAGGCTGCCCCACAAACGGGGCGTAACGGGGCGATGTGTCGACATGGGATTGCGTCCTTATCTCGTTGGATTGTGCAAGGCTTAGGCCGTGAGAACAGCCGTGTCAATAAAGGTGACAAAAAAACTCGCCTTATCCGAACCCCAACCACGGTTGCGCCAAACGCGCCAAACGGCTATTGCGGATCAGCCCCATCTCACCCCCGTCACCGAAAGATCCTGCATGATTTTCCGTCACCACCTCGCCGGCCTAGTGTCGCTCATGCTGCTTGGGGCCTGCGGGGCCAGCGATCTGGCCGACCCGCCGGTGCCGCTTGGCAACTTTGCCCTTGGCCTGAACATCGTGGTCGCCGACAAGGTCGAAATGGTGCCGATTTCGCGCAAGGCGACGCCGGAGGAATGGGTGGCCACGATGAAGCAAGCGGTCGATGACCGCTTTGGCCGCTATGAGGGCAGCAAGCTTTATAACATCGGCATTTCGGTTGACGGCTACGCACTGGCGCCCCCCGGCATTCCGGTGGTTGCGGCCCCGAAATCCATTCTGGTGATAACGGCCAATATCTGGGACGACGCTGCGCAGAAAAAGCTCAACGCCGAAGGCAAGCAGTTCACCGTGTTCGAAAGCCTGTCCGGCGATACCGTCATTGGCACCGGCCTGACCCGCACCCGCCAGCAGCAAATGGATGCGCTGGCCTACAACGCGGTCAAGAAGGTGGAGCTTTGGCTTCTGGAAAACCCCGAATGGATCGGCCTGCCGCCGCCTGCCACCACGCCGCCCGCACCGGACATGTCCGTCAAGTAGTGGCACCCCGGTCCTGTCCGCCAAGTCAGGCTTGAATTTCCCTGATCGCCGCGCTAATCCGCCGCGCGTGACAGCAAAGGGCCTGTGGGCCCCTTCAGGACAAGGGCAGATATCGGATGGCAAAGGCAAAGTTTGAACGGAACAAACCGCACGTCAACATTGGCACGATTGGCCACGTTGACCACGGCAAGACGACGCTGACCGCAGCGATCACCAAGTATTTTGGCGAATTCCGCGCCTATGACCAGATCGACGGC
>NZ_JANMET010000117.1:0-15042 GCF_031377265.1 Tabrizicola sp.
TCGCGGCATGCGGCGCAGCGCCCTGATCGCGGCTTTCGAGTAGCTGATCGGCTTCATCCATGTAGCTATAGGCTACATCGCCAGGCCCGTCAAGACGACTGTCGCCGTCGGCTACATCCACACCATCGCCGAGCAGGAGGGCACACCAACGTTGTCAAAGCATCCCATCTCGACCCCCTCCGAAATCTCAAGCGCGTCCTCCAGCTCAATGCCCAGATAGCGCACGGTGCTGTCCATCTTGGTGTGGCCAAGCAAGAGCTGCACGGCCCTCAGGTTACCGGTTTTCTTGTAGATCTGCGCCGCCTTGGTTCTGCGCATTGAGTGTGTGCCGTAAGCGCTTGGCTCCAGCCCGATCGAAGTCACCCAGCCGCGAAGGATACGCGCGTACTGCCTTGTTGAGAGATGCGGGCTGCCATGGAACCGACTTGGCCAAAGATCGTCGCACCCGAACATCGCCGGGCATTCGATCCAGCGTTGCACGGCTTTGCGGGTCTGCTCGGTGATCTCGAATAGTACCGGCCGCTTTGTCTTGCTCTGCATGACGGAAGTGCGCTCTTTCATGTGGCCCGATACGAAGACGTCCCGCACTTTGCGACGCACGAGATCACAGCCCCCGGAGCTTGCAGTCGATGGCCATATTAAACAGGGCGCGGTCCCGGATGTTCTCAGCAATCTCAAGACGCACGCGAATGGCCCAAACGTGCTTTGGTTGAAGCGGGCGTTTTTGGCCGATAATCCGGCCTTTGTTCCAAGCCGGGGGTCGCGGCATCAACCGGCAACTGGCTGGACCAAAGCATGCAGGATCGCGCTGCGGAAACTGTGGCTGCCCTTGCCGCCTTGCGTGCCTTGCCTGACGCGAAGGAGCGGGTCTTGGGCCTGATCGGGTTTTCGCAAACGGGCTGGGTCTTGCCGCGCGTGCCGAGGTTGACCGACGATGCGTCGTTTCTGGTGCTGATCGGGGCTGCAGTAAGCTGGCAAGAGCAGGGTGCCTACTACACGACCCGGCGGCTTGAAGCCGAAGGCCAAAGTGCCGAGATGATTGCCGAATTCGTGAAGGCGCAGAATGTGAAAGACCTGATCAGCTTTGCCTCTGCGGCCAGCTACGCCGACTATACTGCGCAGGAACGCAAGGCCGGAACGGCAGACGAAGCACTGACGTCAGAGGCGCGGTTCGGTTTCGAGCAGCGTAGCTTTGGCGAAGACGTGCGTGGGCTTTTGCCTGGCTTGATGCTGCCTGTGCTGGTCTTGTCCGGTGCCGATGATCTGAACGTGGGTGGGCCCCAGACCGTGTCGGTCTACAGCGCGGCCCTTGCCGGGGCCAACCCACACAACCGGTTCATGCTTGTGTCGGGGGCAACCCATTCGCTGTTTGCCGCGCAGCACTACAACTACCAACTCCCCACGCAATGGCCGCTTGGCGCGCAGGCGCGGTTCCTGCTGGCGGGCCGCAACGCCTATGCGCCGCCGGTTCTGACCACGCTGACCGACTGGATAACCGCCGTGTCCGCGCGCCCTGCGGGACCGTGAGCGCAGGCGCAAAACCCTGCCGAAAGACATCCTGAACCCACCCGCCTGCTGACCAACCCGCAGTCACGACTGTGGCAGGCCACGTTTGCCCCATGATTGAGCAATCGCTCAAAGGAGACTCCCCTTGACCCAGACCCCCCGCAACATCGAAGTTGATACGATCCGCACCGTTGCCTTGATCGGCATCTGCATCGTCAACATTCCCTTTCTCGGCCTGACCGTCACACAGCAACTGGTGCCTCCAATGCTGCTTGCCGATCAGGCCGCCGTCTTTGCCGTCGAGGCGCTGTTTCAGGGCAAGTTCTTTCTGCTCTTTTCGTTCATTTTCGGCTGGGGCATGGATACTCAGGATCAGGCGGCGGCACGGTCCAACGTCAGCTTTGGCCTCAGATATGCGCGCCGCCTGTCCGGGCTTGCGCTGCTGGGCGCGCTGCATGCGGCGTTGGTGTTCACGGGCGATATCTTGGTGCTTTACGCCGTGCTGGGCGCGCTGATCTGGCCCAAGCGGAGCAAATCTCCGCAGGCGCTGGCGGTGTTTGCCGCCAAGATGGTGCCGGTGGCGGTTCTTGCGATGGGGATCATCGCGGTGGTGCTGACTGCACCCATGCCGATCCCCAGCGGGCCGGGTCTTGGCGGCAGCTTTGCCGAAGGTGTGACCACCCGGATCATGGATTGGCCCACGACCTTCCTGTTCGTTGCCCTGTTCAACGGGCCGTTGGCGCTGGGTGCCTTTGCTATGGGGATCGCGGCCGCGAAAGTCGATTTCTTCGCGGCGGGCAGTCCGCAGTTTGGCCGGCTTTCGCGCGCAGTGCCGGTCCTGCTGACTGTCGGGGTTCCGCTCAATCTGGTCTATGCGGCGGCGATGAGCGGGCTTTTGCCCGCCTCTACCGGGATCGCGCAGGCGCTGGGGATGATGGCGCTGGCGATGGGTGCGCCGATGCTGGCGGCGGCCTATCTGGTCGGCATCATCCGGTTTGCGCGAAAGACTGTCCCGGCGCCGGGCTTGCTTGCATCGGGCCGCAAATCGCTGTCAGGCTATGTCGTGCAAGGTATCATCGCCGGAGCGGTCTTTGGCGGCTATGGCCTTGGGCTTTACGGCCAGCTTGGGCAGGCAAAGCTGCTGATCCTGTCGATAGCCATCGCGGCAGGCGTTATGCTGCTGGCCTTCGCGTGGACCCGCATGTTTCAGCGCGGCCCGCTAGAGGTGGTCTTGCGGCGGATCACTCACGGAACTGGCGGTCAGTAGCAAACCGCGGAAAGCGGTTCCGTGGCGGGTCTGCAAGATCCGGCGTGAATGCAGGCCGCTTGCGGCTTTGGCAGAGGCGCGCCAAAGTCGGCATGGCGAGAAAGTTGATCCACTGGTTCATCAGTATCATCGCGTCGAGGCGCGCATGGCCGTAGTAGACGAACAGCGCCGCAGAACCATTCGGGATGCCAGACAAGATCGCCTCAATTACCCGATCATGCCGCCGGGCCAGCACCACCAGAACCACGGCGAACGCGTGTCAAAGCACTGCGGCGACGGCAGCCAAGGTAGTAGCAGCCAGCTTCTCTTGTAATGGGTCGTGAACCTCTGGGCCGCTTCCGAACACATGAATGAAAAGGGTGACCCGCGTCTTTTCAAGAAAGCTGTGCTGTCTAAGCGAGACTGCCCTGACCAAGATTTTGCGGCAAGAACCAATGACTGATCTGGGAAAGCCCCACCCTCACGCCACAGCCCGCATCGGAAAACCTTCACACTAGATCGGGAAGCCGACCAGAAGCACGCCGATCATGGTAGAATGAGCGCCTGCAGCGTCAACCGTTTCGGTCACGCAAGGCGGCGATGCGTGGTAGTGGTAGCTTGACCCGTTTTGCAGCGGGTGGCCGTTGCAGGTATCCAGAAACGACGCGCCGTCCTGGGTGTGCTGGTCGTCCATCGCGACAGTCGATCTTCATAGTCGTTGAACAGGCGCGCGCCGCTGATCATCACACCGATCATGCCAAGCGAAGTGGGGGCCACCGTGTCGCTGTAGACGGGGGTGAGGGGGATGGTGACGTTAATCGTGGTGGCGGTGACGAAGCCTGCCGAGGGGATGATCTCGAATTCGGTGAAGGGTTGTTCGTGCCCGATGGGGACGAGGTAGGCATCGGTCAAGGCGTGGTTCGGCAAACCGTCAGAGACATAGCGAAAGGACGTACCGTCCGGCGTTATCGTGACCGTCTCGGCCCAGTTGGCGGCCATGACTGCATCGGCGGTTGATTGCGCGGCCAGGGCGTCTGCGGCGCTGTTGCCGGCGTGCAAAAGCACTGCAAGACAGGTGCCAGACCGGCTAAGCGCGCAGCGGATGTGGCGTTTGGTCATGGCAGTCTCCTGTTGTCCCAGGAGGACAACGTCGCACTCGGAAGGTTCCGTCGATCTTTTCTCAGATTGTTCGGGAATACCCATCCGAGCGATGGTTTCCGCCGTTGGACTGCAGGCAGATCCCTGCCACTGGCATGGCTCGTTTCTCGGGCCGCGTTTGACGGTTGTCGTGCCCGTTTGTCGGCTGCAGCGTGGGGTCATCCGGGGCCGCGCGTGGCACCGATGGGTAATTGGCCTTGGCCCGCTGCCGTGCTGATGTCGAGGGGGGCAACATCCGAAATAGCGGTTTTCAGGTCAGACCTTCTGGGATACGCTTTTCAAAGCCTGCTGCGTTTTTTTGGTGGAAATGAAGGGACAATACTGTCCGTTACTAGCCGGGTCATGGTGCGCTGCACCCTCGCCGGCAGACCCTTTATGGAGCAAATACTTTGAACATCTTATCTGATCATTCCGTTGCGGCAGGCAATGACCTGCGGACGATGTTTGCCTTCTTTCAGACCTACCGGGGTGGTGGCACTGACGACGAGGTGGTCGCCGACCTGACCTTTGGCAACCCGCATGAGCAGCCTTTGCCTGATCTGGTGCGCGCCCTGCGCACCCATATCGAGCCGCAGGCGGTGGACTGGTTTGCCTACAAGCTGAGCGAGGCAGAACCGCGCCGGGTGATCGCCGAAGGGTTGCGGGCGGAACTTGGGCTGGATTTCACGCCCGATGACATTGCCATGACGCTGGGGGCTTACGGCGCGATCACGCTGGCATTTACGATTCTGCTGAACCCAGGCGACGAATGCATCATTCCGGTGCCGGGTTGGTTTTTGTATGAAACAAGCCTGTCGCTGGTGCATGCCAAGACGGTCAAGGTCGCGCTCAGCGACGATAACTTTGATCTGGATGTGGCCGCCATCGAGGCGGCGATCACGGCGCGCACGCGGATCGTCGTCGTCAACACGCCGCACAACCCGACCGGGGTGATCTACAGCCGCGAGAGGCTGGCCGAACTCGCGGCGATGCTGACGCGGAAGTCGGCGGAGTTCGGGCGACCGATCTTTATCCTGTCGGACGAGCCTTACCGGCGGATCAGGTTTGATGGTGCCGCGTTCACCAGCCCGGCCGAGGTCTATCCCTACACGCTGATCGACTACAGTTTCGGCAAGGTGCTTTTGGCGCCGGGGTTGCGGTTGGGCTACCTTGCCTTCGGTCCGGGGATGCCTGCCGCGGTGCGCGCCATGCTGCGGGCGGCGGCGGAAAAGACGCAGTTGGCATCGGGATGCGCCTTTCCGGATTCGATCCTGCAATATGCGGTGAAGGATCTAGAGACGGTGTCGATCGACGTGCCCGCCTATCAGCGCAAGCGTGACCGGCTGTATGACGCGCTGACCCAGTGGGGCTATCAGATGACCAAGCCCGCAGGCACGTTCTATCTGTGGGGCAAGGCACCCGGCGGCGATGCGCTGGCCTTTACCGCCGCGATGGCCGAACGGGGCGTTTACGTGATGCCCGGCACGCTGTTCGAGCGGCCGGGGGATTTCAGGATCAGCCTGACCGGCTCGCAGGACATGATCGAGGCGTCATTGCCCGCGTTCGAGGCATTGGCGGGCATGACCGCGCGTTAGCGGCGCAAACCGCAGGCTTTGTCGCGTTTGGACGTGTCTTGCAGGGCTTGCATGGCGCGGATCGAGACGCCTGCGTGGCCGCGCTTTTTGATGCAGGCAACGGACAGGCGCGCAACGAGATGCGCCGTCTGGCCACGCTGGAAATCCCGCTCGCCCAACGCCACTTGGCGGGTCAGCGCGCGCCAAGGTAGAAGGCCAAAGTTCGCATGCGCCCCAAAGTTGCTATCGGGCAGA
This sequence comes from Tabrizicola sp., assembly GCF_031377265.1. Lineage (GTDB taxonomy): Bacteria > Pseudomonadota > Alphaproteobacteria > Rhodobacterales > Rhodobacteraceae > JAUYQR01. The sequence goes on from NZ_JANMET010000117.1 coordinate 5,719, forward strand.
AGCCCTTGCGGTTGACCCCGGAAAACAGGCTCAAGATGGCTGGCTGGAGGCACTTGCGAACAAGAAATCTCGACGCGTTGGGTCAAGCCGTGCATGTTTGTCTGGTCAGTGCAGCTTGGCGTTGACGTAAACTCAATGGGAGGAATGACGATGGCATTTTATCTTTATCAGTTGAGCTATTCCAAGGAAGCGATCAAGTCGATGGTCACAAGCCCAAGCGACCGCGAGGCTGCCGCCCGCAAGTTGATCGAGGCGCTGGGCGGAAAGCTGCATCATCTGTTCTTTGCGTTTGGGGAATATGACGTCATCTGCCTGATCGAAGGTCCTGACGACAAGATGATGATGGCCGGTGCGGCCGCCGTCGCGTCGGCAGGCACGGTCTCAAAGTCATCGACGGTCAAGCTGATGACCGCCGCGGATGCGATGGCGGCGATGGCTATGGCGGGCAAAGCCACTGGTGCCTACAAGCCACCGCACGGCTGAGGCCAGGGGGCCGGACCCCGGCCATCGTGACGCGGGTCGGGGACAGCCCTTACGCCTTGTCCAGTTCGAACGTGTCATGCAGGGCCTGAACGGCAAGTTCCATGTACTTGCGGTCGATCAGGACCGAGATCTTGATCTCGGATGTGGTGATGACCTTGATGTTCACGTTCTCGGCGGCAAGCGCCGCAAACATCCGGGCGGCGACGCCGGCATGGCTGCGCATGCCGATGCCGACGACCGAAAGCTTGGCCACATCAATGTCGGTCACCAGGTCCGCGTAGACGAATTTTCCTTCATCCCGAGCATCTTCGATGGCTTTCTTTGCGCGGGCGACCTGATTGGTCGGGCAGGAAAAGGTCATGTCGGTATAGGCGCGCTTGTCACCCGGCGCGTCCGTCTCGCTGATGTTCTGCACGATCATGTCAACGTTCACGCCCGCATCGGCGAGGGGGCCAAAGATCGCAGCAGCGATGCCGGGGCGGTCCTCGACGCGCACGAGGGTCATTTTCGCTTCATCCCGGCTGTAGGCAACGCCGGAGACAACTTTCGATTCCATGATTTCATCCTCGTCGCAGACCAGGGTTCCAGAGTGTTCATCAGTATCCTCGAACGAGGACAGCACCCGCAGCCGTACCTTGTAGCGCATCGCCAGTTCGACCGAGCGGGTCTGCAGGACTTTCGCGCCTAGTGAGGCAAGCTCCAGCATTTCCTCGAACGCGATGCGGTCAAGCTTGCGCGCCTTGGGGCTGATGCGGGGGTCGGTGGTGTAGACGCCGTCAACATCGGTGTAGATGTCGCAGCGTTCGGCGGCGAAGGCAGCAGCGAAGGCGACGGCGGTGGTGTCGGAGCCACCCCGGCCAAGGGTGGTGATTCGGCCTTCGGGGCTGACGCCCTGGAAACCGGCAACCACGGCGACCTTGAAGCCTTCGGCAAATTTCGCGTCGATGTTGGCGCGGGGGATGTCGACAAAACGGGCGGCGGCATGGGCGGAGGTGGTCTGGATCGGCACCTGCCAGCCGTGCCAACTGCGCGCGGGCACGTCCATTTCCTGCAAGGTGAGGGCCATCAATCCGGCAGTGACATTTTCGCCCGAGGATACCACGGCGTCATATTCGCGCGCGTCATAAAGGGGCGAGGTGCTTTCGACCCAGCCGACCAGCTCGTTGGTCTTGCCCGACATGGCGGAGACGATCACGATCACATCATAACCGCGGGCGACCTCGGCCTTGACCTTGGCGGCGGCGTTCTTGATGCGCGAAAGGTCAGCCACGGAGGTGCCGCCGAATTTCATCACCAGAAGTGGCATGGATCCTCCGCACCGGCCGTTAAGTCGCGCGCTTGTGTATGCGGCGGCAGGGGTGGGTGCAAGCCCCGGCGGTCACTGAATGGAGCGGCTGCGCTGCAAGCCTTTTGTCTCACCTCTGCGCGGGAAGACCGCGAAACCGGTTCGGTTGGCGGTGTTGGGCGGAACAGCGCTTGCTGGGTCAGAACGCGCGCCAGCCGATGTCGCGGCGGCAGAAGCCTTCGGGCCAGTCGATGGCATCGACCATGGCATAGGCGGCGGCCTGCGCTTCGACCAGCGTGTCGGCGCGCGCGGTGATGTTCAGCACGCGGCCACCGTTGGCAATGATCTGGCCGTCATGCGCGGCGGTTCCGGCGTGAAACACCATGTGGCGGCTGTCTTCGGGCTGGCCGTCGAGGCCGCCGATCACCGAACCTTTGGCATAGGCGCCGGGGTAGCCTTTGGCGGCCATCACCACGGTCAGCGCGTGGTCATCGGCCCAATGGACTTGCGCCCCCTCAAGCCGGTGTTCGGCGGTGGCGAGCATCAGATCAAGCACCTGCGCGCCAAGGCGCAGCATCAGGACCTGCGTCTCGGGGTCGCCAAAGCGGGCGTTGTATTCAACCAGGCGGGCGCGGCCATTCTTGATCATCAGGCCGGCGTAGAGCACACCGCTATAGGGCGTGCCGCGCCGGGCCATTTCCTTGATCGTGGGCAGCACGATTTCATCCATCGCCAGCTGCTGGATGGCGGCGGTCAGCACCGGGGCGGGGGAATAGGCACCCATGCCGCCGGTATTGGGGCCGGTATCGCCGTCACCCACGCGCTTGTGGTCTTGCGCAGTGCCGATGGGCAGGGCGTTCAGGCCATCGGTCAGGATAAAGAGGCTGGCCTCTTCGCCATCCATGAATTCTTCAATCACCACTTCGGCACCTGCGTCGCCAAAAGCACCGCCGAGGATATCATCGATGGCGGCTTCGGCTTCGGGGACGGTCATGGCCACGACGACGCCCTTGCCGGCGGCGAGGCCATCGGCCTTGACCACGATGGGGGCGCCATTGGCGCGGATGTAGGCCTTGGCGGGGGCGGGGTCGGTGAAGCGAGCCCAGGCGGCGGTGGGGGCGCCGCAACTGTCGCAAACCTCCTTGGTGAAGCGTTTGGACGCCTCAAGCCGGGCGGCGGCAGCGGAGGGGCCGAAGGTCAGGATTCCGGCGGCGCGGGTGGCGTCGGCGATGCCAGCGGCGAGCGGGGCCTCCGGGCCGATGACGACGAAATCCACGGCGTTTTCTTCGCAGAAGGTGACGACCGTGGCCCCATCAAGGATGTCAATGTCGGCGCATTCGGCCAATTGCGCCATGCCCGCGTTGCCGGGGGCCACGATCAGCCGGTCGGTCTTGGGGTTCTGCTTGACGGCCCAGGCGAGGGCGTGTTCCCGCCCGCCGGACCCGAGGATGAGGATGTTCATGGGCGCCCCCCGCTTGGCCATATCATCTTGGGGGTCATAGGCGGGCAGCCAGGTCCGCGCAAGGTGGACGCGTGCAGATCAGCCCTTGTCGCAGGCGACCCCGTCACCATCAAGGCCATAGATATCGTCGCCCAAAACATAGACGGGGCCGGATACATAGGCAGGACCATTGCCACTACCACCGGCGCAATCGACGTCGGAGGCTATCGGCACGCACTGGTTGGTGTAGTTCGGATCGCAATTCTCGGCTATGGCGGCAAGGGTTCCGAAGAGCGACAGGAATGCGGCGATCATCAGCGGACGCATGTCGTGGTGTCCAATCTTGCTCAAGTTCAAATATGTTAACGAAAAGTTAACCGTTCCTCAGGGACTTTCAATAGGTGTCGCCGGGACGGGCTGTGAAGGCGGCTGGGGCGGATTGCTGGATTGTGCGCGCCTGCGGGGTTTGGCACTATGTGGCATGGACCTGATCGACGACGACCCCGCCCCCGGCGATGAACCCCGAGGCAACCAGCCGGAATACACCGTGTCGGAGCTTTCCGGTGCGGTGAAGCGGGTGATCGAAGGGGAATTTGGGCTGGTGCGGGTGCGCGGCGAGGTGGGGCGGGTGTCGCGTCCGGCCTCGGGGCATCTTTACTTTGACCTGAAGGATGATCGCAGCGTGATTGCCGCGATCAGCTGGAAAGGGCAGGTCGCCAAGATGCAGGTGCGGCCTGAGGAGGGGATGGAGGTTGTCGCCACGGGGCGGATGACCACCTTCCCCGGCCAGTCGAAGTACCAGCTGATCGTCGATGACGTGGCCCCGGCGGGGGCTGGCGCGCTGATGGCGATGCTGGAGAAACGCCGCGCGGCGCTGGCGGCGGAGGGGTTGTTTGATGCGGGGCGCAAGCAGGTCATCCCCTATCTGCCGTCGGTGATCGGGGTTGTCACTTCGCCCAGCGGGGCGGTGATCCGCGATATCCTGCACCGGTTGCGCGACCGGTTTCCGCGCCATGTGCTGATCTGGCCGGTGGCGGTGCAGGGGCAGGCCTGCGCGGCTGAGGTGGCGGCGGCGATCAAGGGGTTCAATGCGATTGCGCCGGGTGGGCCGATCCCGCGGCCAGATGTGATCATCGTGGCGCGGGGCGGCGGGTCGCTGGAGGACCTGTGGGGGTTCAACGAGGACATCGTGGTCAGGGCGGCGGCAGGTTCGGAGATTCCGCTGATTTCCGCCGTGGGGCATGAGACGGACACGACGCTGATCGATTACGCGTCTGACCTGCGCGCACCGACACCGACGGCGGCGGCAGAACTGGCGGTGCCGGTGCGGTTGGAGCTGATTGCGGGGCTGGATGCGGTTGGCGCGCGGCTGGTGCGCGGCGTGGTGCAGGGCGTGGGGCAGCGCGGCCAGCGGTTGCGTGACATCGGGCGCGCACTGCCACGGCTGGAGACGCTGCTGGCCGGGCCACGGCAACGGATGGACGGTGCGGCTGCGCGGTTGGCGGCGGCGCTGGGGCTGGCGGTGGCGCGCAAGCGCGGGGGCTTTGACCGGGTGGCCGGGTTGATGCGGCCTGAGGTGCTGTTGGGCCTGCTGGTGCGGCGGCGGGATGCAATAAAGCTATCAGATCAGCGGTTTGGCGCGGCAATGGCGCGGCGGCTGGAACGCAGCCGCGACCGGGTTGATGCGTTGGCGGCACGGCTGGCCCCGGCCTTGGCGCGGTTGCAGGGCGATGCGGCACGGCGGGTGGCGGAGGGGCGCGGCACGCTTGGCGCGCTGAGCCTGCGGCTGGAGGCGGCGCCAGCGGCGCGGTTCCAGCAGCTGGCCGACCGGTTGGAGGCGCTGGACCGGACTCGGGTGACGCTGGGCTACGGCGAGACGCTGAAGCGCGGCTATGCGGTGGTGCGGGGTGACGGCGCGGTCGTCACCACGCGCTCGGCGGCAGAAAAGGCGGCTGTTCTGGAGGTGGAGTTCCACGACGGGCGGCTGGTGCTGGGGGTGCGGCCGGGGCGCAAGCCGAAGGGTGGCGAAGGCGGCGATCAGGGCAGCCTGTTCTGAGGCCGATAGCGCGGCCGCAGTTTGGCGCTGTTGGGGGCTGCGCCGGAACATCGGTTTTTCGATCAGGCGAGTTCTGGCGATGACGGTAGATGGGTGGGTTGCCCTTCCTGCCGGGGTTCGGGTGGGTCAGGCGCCAACCTCGGGGCCAAAGCAGGGTAACGGTTCGGTGGTTTCCTCGATGATCACCGGCGGCGTGTCAAGGGCGTCTTCGGTATCAAGCGCGGTCAGGGTGCTGCCTTGCTGGCCGATGAACCAGCAGGCCGGGGTATCGCGGTCCTCATACTGAAAGCAGATCGCGTCGCCTTGCGGGTACCAGTGCCCGGTCATGCAGATATCGCCAAGGATCGTCCAGCGGACGCGGCGGTCGGGCAGGTATTGTTCCACGCCGTAGACCGTGCCGAATTCGGACCATGTCATGGTCTTGCCTTGGCTGAGGGCATCGAACGCCTCGGCGGTCAGGGCCGGGTCTGCGGTGGCGGCACCGGGCGCGAGGGTGAGGGCGACGAGGGTTGCAGCGAAAAGGGGGGCCATCATACCCCCACCTCCGGGCCGGGGCAGACGAGGGGCTGTGCGGCGACCGTTACCCGGGCGGGAGGGTCTTGCGGGGCGCTGCCGACGGCGCGGGCCAAGAGGCCTTCGCCATCACGCCAGTACCGCCAGCAATGCAGGGTGGTGGGATCGGCATCGTAGACAAAGCAGATATCCTCGCCGCGCGGTTCCCAGCGACCGGGATGGCAGGGACCGCCGGTATCGGCATCGATCACCCGTCGGCCCGGCAGATGGGATTCAGACCCATAATCCTGCCCGTCGATCGTGTATTCGAGGGTCTTGCCGACCGAAAACGCATCAAATTCCTCGGCGGTCATGGCCGTTTCGGCGGCCCCGCTGCAGGGGGCGAGGATCAGGGCGGCGAGAAGGGCTGCCAGCGTGCCGCGCATCAGACGCCCACATCGGGGCCGGCGCAGGACAGGGGCTGATCGGTCTGCGCGACCTCGCTCAGTTCCGATCCGGGGGCGTCGTTGACCGAAAGGGCCTTCAGGCCATCGCCTTCCTGCCAGAACCTCCAGCAATGCGGGGTGGGATCGTATTCGTAGACAAAGCAGATGTTGCCCGCCTCTTCGTACCAGGTGCCGTATTGGCAGATGTCTTCGGTGAAAGCCCAGCGGACCTTACGGCCCGGCAGATATTCCTCTGTGCCAAAGATCGTGCCGAACTGCGAATAAGTGAGGGTCTTTCCGGTGACATAGGCGTCGAATTCCGCCGCAGTCATCGGGGTCTCGGCAAGGGCGGGCAATGGCAGCAGGAGGAAGGCGAGGAGGGCGGTAAGGCGCATCTTAAACCCCAAGGTTCGGCGCGGCGCAGGGCAGGGGCGCGCTGGTTCTGGCGATAACGTGGATTTCCACGTGGGGCGAATAGTCGGTGATATCGGCCCGAATGCCGGCGGTGTATCTGAAGAAGTACCAACAGGCCGACATTTCCGGATCGTCGAAAGCAAAGCAGATCCGGTCATCGTCTTCAAACCAATTGCCATTGACACAGGTACCATCCTCAAAGGTCCAAATCAGGGATTGGTCGGGCGCGTAATCGGCAACACCGCGCTCGCCGGTGCTGTACTGATAGGTCACCGTATCGGTGCCGACATAAGCCGCGAATTCGGCCCCGGTCATCGGCGGCTGGGCGGCCGCCAGCGATGGGGCAAGCAGGGCAAGGCCGCAGGCCAGCGGGTGCACCCTAAACCCCGACATCTGGCCCGGCGCAGGACAGGCCTTGCGAAGTGCGCGCGGATTCGAGAATTTCCCAGCCGCCGCCTTCGCCCATGTAGCGGCCCCGGATCGCCCCGCCTTCGAGGAAATAGAGCCAGCACTGCGGGGTCGGGTCGTTGTCATAGACAAAGCAGATTTCATCGCCCGATTCGTACCATTTGCCGTAGATGCAGGTGTCGCCTTCAAAGGCCCAGCGGACCTCGCGGTTGGGCAGGTATTCTTCGGTGCCGAACAGCCCGTCGCCGTAGTCGTATGTCACGGTCTTGCCGGTCACATCGGCGTCAAACTCTGCGCCCGTCATCGGCTTCTCAGCGAATGCAAGGGTGGGGCAGAGGGTTAGGCACAGGGAAAAGGCAAGGGCGCGCATCGATTGCTCCGGAGGTCAGCTGGGGGCAGAGTGCCAGAGATGGCGGGCGATTTCCAGTCAGGTGGCCGTGTCTTGCGCTTTGAGGTCAGCGTTCCAGCGGGCAAGGTGCGGTTGCAGGGACCGCCGCCAGAGCGCGGGGAAAAGCGCCATCACGCAGGCCAGTGGCAGCGGCCACGGCAGCCGGGGGGCGATGTCTTCGGGCGGCAGGCGCAGGGCGGGAAACGGGCGCGCGGGGTGGGCGTGGTGGTCGGAATGGCGCGGCGCGTTCAGCATCATCGCCGAGGAAAACCAATGCGCAGTGTTCCAGCTGTGCCGGGGGCCGACAGGTTCTGGCCGCCCATCGGGCTGCAGCGCGCGGGTCAGGCCGTAATGCTGGACGTAATCGGACAGCAGGATCTGGCTTTGCGCATGCAGGGCAAGGCCAGCCCAGACCAGCGCCCCGCCAACCCCGGCGATCAGCCAGCCGATGGCAAGGCACAGCGCGCCGCCGAACAGATAGACGGCGTAGGGGTGCGGGCTGTGGCTGACGCTGCGGGCGCGCAGGTCGGTTTCGGCTTGCCAGCCTTGCCGAAAGCTGCCCCGCCACGCGCGGCGGGCAAAGCGGTAGAAGCTTTCGTTGGCGCGGGCGGAGTTGGGGTCAAGCGTGCTTGCCACATGCCGGTGATGCACCAGCCGGTGCGCCGAGGCATGCTGGCCGAACAAAAGGCTGGTGTAGATCGCCACGCCGAGGCGGAACAGCCCGCGGCTGGGGCGGTGAATGAGTTCGTGCGCCGCTGGGTGGGCGACCTGGCCAAACCAGAACCCGGCCGACAGGAACACCAGAATGCGCTGGCCGGTGCCTAGGCCGCTGTCGGCAGCGATGGCCCAGGTGGCCAGCGGCAGGGTGGCGAAGTGACCGACGGCAATGACCGCGAGAAGTGCGTCGGCGGCAGGAAACTCGGCCCCATCCGCCGCGCCTGCGGTCAGCGGGATGATCTGGTCAAGCAGGATCGTCAGCAGCGCCATGTACAGGAATGCCAGCCACAACGAGCCCCCCCCGGCCCACAGCCCAAACCCCAAAAGCGGCAACGGGCTGAGCGCGGCTATGGCAAAAACGGCCAGTGGCAAGGGGCGGTTTGCGGTCATGTTGCAGTTCTAGCACGCACGAGCAGCCCTGCCAGCCCCCTCAAGCGGGCCGCGATTTCGCACGATCCGGCGGCAGTGCCTTTTCACCAACGACCAAAGCCCATAAGTGATAGGTCACCGCGCCCAATGCCCGAGGCCAGAGATGTCGTTCTTCAAGAAGCTGAAAGACCGGATGTTCCGTTCCTCCGACAAGATCGGCGAGGGGCTGGAAGCGCTGGTCGCCCAGCCGGACATCACGGCGGTTGATGCGGTGGTGCCAGATGCGGTGGTGCCAGATGCGGTGGTGCCGGATGCGGTGACGGCTGACGTTGCGCCAGTGGCTGAGGCGGGCAAGCCCGGTCTGCTGGGCCGGCTGTTTGGCAAGGCGGCAGATGATGCGCCGCGCCGGGTGCTGGATGACGCGATGCTGGAAAGCCTGGAGGAGCTGCTGATCGGGGCCGACATGGGGGTCGATACGGCGGTGCGGGTGACGGCAAACATCGCGGAGGGGCGGCTGGGGCGCAAAATCTCTACCCGTGAGCTGCGCGGCGCGCTTGCGGCGGAAGTGGCGCGGATCATGGCGCCAGTTGCACGGCCGATGCCGATCTATCCGAAAAAGCCGCAGGTCGTGCTGGTGGTGGGGGTGAACGGATCGGGCAAGACCACAACGATCGGCAAGCTGGCCAGCCAGTTCAAGGCGGCGGGCAAGACGGTGATCATTGCGGCGGGTGACACGTTTCGGGCGGCAGCGGTGGAGCAGTTGCAGATCTGGGGCACCCGCGCCGGCGTGCCGGTAATGACCGCACCGGAAGGGTCGGACCCCGC
>NZ_JANMET010000032.1:0-2999 GCF_031377265.1 Tabrizicola sp.
CCGGCGATGACGGCGATGAACAGGCCCGCTGGATCGAGGCGCGGGTAATGGACGCGCGGCCTGTGCGCGTCTGCGGGCTGTACCTGCCGAATGGCAACCCGGCGCCGGGGCCGAAGTATGAATACAAACTGGCCTGGATGGCGCGGATGCAGGCGCGGGTGCGTGACCTGCTGGCCACCGAAGAGGCCTTTGTTTGTCTGGGCGATTACAACGTGATCCCGCAGGCAGAGGATGCGGCCAAACCCGAAGCCTGGGTCACCGACGCGCTGTATCTGCCACAAAGCCGTGAGGCGTTTCGGCGGTTGCTGAACCTCGGGCTGACAGAGGCATTCCGCGCACGGGTGCAAGGGCCGGGGCACTACAGCTTTTGGGATTACCAGCAGGGCGCGTGGGAACGGAACAACGGCATCCGCATCGATCATATCCTGATGAGCCCGCAGGCCGCCGACCGGCTGATCAACTGCCGTATCGACAAGGCGGTGCGGGGTGGCGACAAGCCGTCAGACCATGTGCCGGTCTGGGCCGAGGTGGCGGCGTAAGGCCCGCTGCGGCCTTGCGGCACGAGCCGTGCTGCGGGCCGCCCTATCCGACGGTCACATCGTGGTCATACAGCCAATCGTAGCGGCCAAGCATCGCGCCGGGGGCAATGCCGCCAATCAGCCGCAGCCCGGTATGGGCCAGCGACCGCAACGGGCCGCGCAGGTGGTAGGCGCGGGCATTGGCGGTGGCGGCGGCAACGATCCGGGTACAGCGAGGCTGGCGTGCGGCCTGCCACGCGGCAAGGCCCGCAGCGGGCGTGTCATGGCTGGCCAGAGCCTGTGCCAGAACCCACGCGTCTTCGAGGCCCATCGATGACCCCTGCGCAAGGAATGGCAGGGTCGGATGCGCGGCATCGCCAAGGATGGCCGCAGCGCCATGTGGGGTCGCGCGGTACCAGTGCTGCGCCACCTTGTGCCGGAAAAGGCCCCATAGCCACGGGTCCTCGACCTGATCCAGCCAGCCGCGCGCCCGAGGGCTGAATTCAGCGAAGGCAAGGCGCAGGTCCATCGGATCGTCGCGCAGGGACCAGCTTTCCTCGGCCCATTTCTGCCGCTCCTCCACCGCGACGATGTTGCGCAAGGTGCCGCCGCGCAGCGGATAGCTGACCAGATGACGCCCCGGCCCCATGTGCACTTCGGCCACCGGGGCGGCACCCGCTTCGCAAGGGATCAATGCGCGCCACGCGACCTGCTGGGTGAAGAACGGTTGTTCGGGCCCATTCAGCGCAAGGCGCAGGCGGGAATGCAGGCCATCCGCCCCGATGACCAGCGGTGACTCAATCCGGTCATCGCCGATCTGGATTATAGGGCGCGGGCCGGACAGATCTACTGCATCCACCCGTTGCAGCAGGCGCAAGGTCACGCCGGCATCGACTGCGCCTTGCAGCAACAGCCCGATCAGATCGGCGCGGTGCAGGAAATGATAGCCTTGCGCCGGGCGCAGACGGCCAACCGGCAGCCGGGTGACCACGCCACCTGACAAACCGTCGATCAATTCCACCGCATCGGCGCGGGTGGAGGCGGCTTGCAGCTGGTCCCAAAGCCCAAGCGCGCGCAGCACCGAGGCCCCGTTCGGCGACACTTGCAGGCCAGCGCCCACCTCGCGGATTGCGTCGGCCTGTTCCAGCACGGTGACCGATGCGCCGCGCAGCGCAAGGGCACGGGCGACAGCCAGACCTGCGACCCCTGCCCCGATCACGGTGACGGATTGGCCGATCAAGCTCATGCTTCCCCCGGAAACGACACCGCCGGGCGCTGTGGCCCGGCGGTCAGTCTGCGTTGTTCTGCGTAGCGGGGCAAGAACGGCCTCAATCGTCGCGGTGAACCTTTTCCCGACGCTCGTGCTTTTCCTGCGCCTCAAGGGTCATGGTGGCGATCGGGCGGGCGTCAAGACGCTTGAGGCTGATCGGTTCACCGGTCATTTCGCAATAGCCGAATTCGTTGGCTTCGATGCGGCGCAGGGCGGCGTCGATCTTGGCGACCAGTTTGCGCTGACGATCCCGGGTGCGTAATTCCAGCGCGCGGTCGGTTTCTTCAGAGGCGCGGTCAGCGATGTCGGGAACATTGCGGCCGCTGTCTTGCAGGCTGCCGATCGTGTCGGCGGATTGGTTCAGAAGTTCCTGCTTCCAGGTCAACAGCTTGCGGCGGAAGTATTCAAGTTGCCGATCATTCATGAAAGGTTCGTCTTCGGCTGGGCGATAGTCGTCTGGCAGAAATACTTCGGCCTTCATCTCAGCACTCTCCTTGTCGTCGGATCGCCCCGACAGGTAGGCTTCTGTCATGATGCGCTCCCGTTGGCGGGCATTTAGCTTATGATGCGGGCATTGTCACTAGCGGTTGCGAGAAATTCTGCGGGCCGGTAGGGTTTGGACAAATCCAGGCAGCAGCATGTTGAAAGCGCAATGAAATTTGAATCGACCAAAGCCTACGTGGCGACCGAGGATCTGACGGTTGCGGTGAACGCCGCTGTGCTGCTGCAGCGGCCCCTGCTGGTAAAAGGCGAGCCGGGAACCGGCAAGACCGAACTGGCGCGGCAGGTGGCAGAGGCGCTGGGGATGCCGCTGATAGAGTGGCATGTGAAATCCACAACCAAGGCGCAACAGGGATTGTATGAATATGACGCCGTCAGCCGGTTGCGCGACAGCCAGTTGGGTGACGCGCGGGTTAATGATGTGCGCAACTATATCCGCAAGGGCAAGCTGTGGACCGCCTTCGAGGCGGAGGCGCGGGTGGTGCTGCTGATCGACGAGATCGACAAGGCGGATATCGAATTTCCCAACGATCTGTTGCAGGAAATCGACCGGATGGAGTTTCACGTCTACGAGACCGGCGAGATGGTGCGGGCGCGGCACCGGCCGGTGGTGATCATCACCTCGAACAACGAAAAGGAACTGCCGGACGCGTTTCTGCGGCGGTGTTTCTTTCACTACATCCGCTTTCCCGAGATGGAGACGCTGCGCG
>NZ_JANMET010000071.1:0-16822 GCF_031377265.1 Tabrizicola sp.
GATGGTGAAGCCGTTGGCGACCAGGTTCTTTACGTTGCGCGGCCCAAGCCATTCGCGCATGGACGGGAAGCTGCCCAGCCAGCCATAGGTTTCATCGCGGCTGGCAGAGGGCACGGTCATCACGATCTGATCGGCAAAGGCCGCAGCCTGGATCATCGCGTCGGTGACGACGGTCTTCCGCCGTTTCCGACTTCTGGATGGTCCGGCCGACGATCTTGGATGAGGCCCGGTCGCCAGCGAGACCAACCCAAGGGCAGCCAATGTAGCCGTCCGGCCAGATGCACAAGGCCTTGAACTCGCGGAAGTCCACCTCGACCTGCTCCATCGCGACCATGCCCGAAAGGCTGCGCGGGAAGAAATGGGTGAGGCTGCGCGCGGCGGCTTCCGCGCCCTCTTCAAGGGTGCGCTGCCTCTCGACGGCCATCTTCGCCCAATGACGCATGACGGTGCGGTAAGGCGGGGAATGCCCACCCGTTCTTGTAGGCTTCGGCCTTGGTTTGCTTGTGCAACGCCCTGAAGTTCGCGCCCGTCCCGTTGTTGCCGGACGCCGCGACCCGGTTTTCAAAGTCGGTCCAGGCGTCGGGCTGACAGTCGGCTAAAGGCGCGCCAGTGGTGGAATAGCCGGGCGCAAGGGCCGGTGCCCAATTGATCGGGTCGACGTTCTCGACCAGTTTAAACCACCGTTTAAGGGTCTGGTGGCTTGGCTGTTCGCTAAAGCCCGCTCCCTTCAACAGGGCGTCGATTTTCGGCCATTGAAGGCCGGTCTTCCTGTGTTTCTCAACAAAGACCAGGATAGCCGCCCGATCTATTGCCCTCTCCTGGGTGCGCTCCGGCTTGGCCAGAAGCGCAAGGTGCGCGGCGTCATCCAATGCCGCTGCTGCAAGGCCAGACCGCTCGGCAAGGTGCACCTGGTAGGCGAGGCGGACAGGTTCGGGGAGGTTGGAGAGGGAGAAAGTGAGGCGCTTGCCTTCTTGCCCACTACCTGATCAGCCTTCGGCCCTCTCCAAGGCCCCAACAGTGCGGCGCGAACGTTTTGCATCGCCAGGCCGTTTTCCAGACACCACCCGTGCAGCGAAGTCCCACTTGTCAACAAAGCAGCCCAGACCGGAAGGTAACGTGCGTCATTTTGGCGAGGGTAGGTGTTAGAAGGTCAAAAAGTGCCGTCATAGGGTGCCTGATAGAACCTAACAAGGCGTACTTAACACCTGTAAAGGTGCGTCAATCAGTATCGACGCCAAATCCGTCGACGTTGCGGCCCGGCTTCGCCAGCTTCAGGCGCGGCACGGCCTTACGATCCAGGAAATGGCCGAGAGGTGCGGTCTGCCGAAAAGGTCTCTTGAGAACTACATGAATCTGAAGGAGCCGCAGCCTCCTGGAGTAGATGCGCTCATCGGCATTTCTGAAGGACTCAGCGTCTCTATCGACTGGATTGTTGGCAGGACAGAAGATCATGGCGGAGCAGACTTCGCGCGCGAGGACTACGCCGTCTTCTGTCAATCAGCTGTCCTGCACGTGCTGCTTAGAATTCTCGATGCCGTGAAGACGGACCCCAAGGGCGCGATAGATGCGGAGGCTGGACGAATCTTAGGATACGAACCGCATGAGGTGGCAGCTGTGGCAATGCTGGATTTCATGGCAATCGTGGACTTGCAGGCAGAACATCCATCCCGCCCAAAAGACTATTTCAAGAGGAACTTTGCGGCATTGTCGGATATGGCAAAGCACCGTGTAGATGTCACCTCGGTGCGTGACCTTGTAGGACGTAAACCAAATGGTTGACGATGCTTGTCGTCCTACTCAGCTAAGCCATTGATTTTCTAGACCACTGATTGATACCAGAAGCTGCAAACGTTGCGAGAAAGGGCCATTTCCTGCCCAACCGCATCAAACCATCTGACATCGCAATCCCGTAACCCATTGAAAACATTAGACCGAAAGTTGCCGGTTTTTGTCAAACCAAATGACGCCGCTCAATTGGGTCAGCATCCATTGATTTGATTGGCGCTGCCGTCGCCGCGTGAATCAAGCCATCGCACTGACGGAGACGATGATGATCAGTCTATTCCAGCCGACCGACGAGCCAGATGGATCGGCTTCGGCCCGTCTTTCCCAACTGCCTCGGGCCGACGATCAGCGCAGGCGATTGATCGGGTGCCAAGACCTTCCGTCCCGCCGTCGCCCAGGCGGAAACAGGGATGTTCTGGCTTTGACGATCCATGAGTCTGCAACCTACGCGGTCGGGGCGGCCTCAAAAGCCGCCCCCAAACCGGTTACTTTGCCGCCAGAAACTCCGGCACCGACAACAAGATGAACTCGTTGTCCGCCGCCTTGTCCAAGGCGCGGCCGGATGAGTAGGGCAGGTTGTTGTCCACCGCCACCATGATGTGGGTGTCATCCACCTGCATCACGTCTTCGATGGTGAAGAACGGGAAGGTGAACTTGCCCGCCGTGCCGCCCACCGTTTCCAGCCGCGCCTTGGCATCGGGATCGGCAATATCCATCAGGTCGATATGGCCAATGCGGCGGACAAAGCCGTCAGCATCGACCGAAGCGGTGTCGATCAGCACGATGCGCTTGACCATTGCCGGCGCGGGAAAGCAGTCCGGCATCGGATCGCCGGCGCATTTCAGGCTGGCGGCACCTTCGCCATTGTCGCGCTCGATCACCAGCGCGCGGGTGGCGTCGATGAAATTGAAATCGCCGATTGCCGTCGCGCCATCCGCCAGCGCGAACTTGAAGCCTGCGCCGGTCCATTCGCCCTTGGCCGGATCAAACGCCAGCGACCGCAGGAAGGTGCCCTCGGGCTTGCCATCCTCGCCCAGCAGCGGCTTTTCGAACAGCGCCCACAACAGGTTTGACCCCGGCTGCAGCGCCATGCCCTCATACCCGCCAGACCGCTGCACCGTCCAATCCTTGCCCATCACCGATACCGCACTGATGCCCGCGGTATCGGGGCCCTTCAGAACCGTCTCGCCCATCATGGTCGGGTACACAGCCATCACTTTGCCATCCAGCGCCGCGCGGATGATGTAGGGGCCGAATTCATCACCGATCCAGACCTCGCCATTCAGCAACTGAATGCTTTCGGTGTCGAAATCCGCGCCGGTCAGATAGCGGCTGTCGGTGCCTTCATAGGCGATGCGGAACGGCACCTTGAAATCCGGGTCGTGCAGAAAAACCGTCTCTTTCACCTCGACCGCGCCGGTGTCGAAGTTCGGCATCAGGCGGTGAAAGAACAGCATCGCGTCGGGGCTGTTGGCCTTGGTGCCAAAGCCATTATCCGTCAGCACATAGATCGACCCGTCTTCGGCCCTGGTCATCGCAAAACCTGACAGGCCCTGCAGCGGCTGGCCCTTGAACGGCAACTTCATACCGGTCGGCCGCTTGCCGTGGTTGGCGCCAGTGTCGCCCACCACGGTTTCCGGTTCCATCACGCGGGCCGCACCGGTGAACTTGCCGCTGATGGCTGCATCCTTCGGGGCATCGGCAGGCGGGGCAATGAAGGTTGCGGCGGGGATCAGCGCGTGGCCTGCCAGCGTGGCGGGAAAGCTGTCTTCGGCAAACGCCGGTGCAGCGATGCAAAGAACGGCGGTAGACAGGGCGAGGGACCGGATCGTCATGAGGCACATCTCCAATTGATGAAGGCATGCCGCCCGTCCTGCGGAAACTCGGTGAAATCCCTATGACGGGACTGTTACGAAATGACGAAAGCAGATGTCACAGATCCTTCAACTGATCGCCAAATCGGGTCATAAGCCCGCTGCGCCGCAACGACACCGCCGGGTAGTTCGGCTCGTGCATGATCCGGTCCAGGGTGAAATCCGGCTCCACCCGCAACAGGCCCTTCAGCACGACAGCGGCCTTGTCGCGCTTGCCCGCCCACAGATACAGGAACAACAGATGCCGCATCGCTGCACGAAAGCTGGGGGCACGGTAATGCGCCGCCTCATAATGCGCGATGGCGGCGGCGTACTGTTCGCTGCGAAGCGCCACCAACCCGGACGCAGCCTCCCACCAGTGGACATGCGCCGTTCTGGCCGCAATTTCCGCGCCGCGCCGCGCCACATCAAGTGCCGCGACATTGTCGCCCGTGCGGCTGAGCGCGATCGCCTGCGCCAAATGGCAATGGGCGTTATGCGGGCTCATTTCCAGCGCATCCCGCGCCAGCACGCTGCCCGCTTCGGGGTTTTCATCCACGATGACCCGGGACAGCCCGACCAGCGACAGCACCAGCGGATTGGCCTTGGACAGTTCCAGCGCCTTGCGGGAATATTCGTCGGTTTCCGCGATCAGGCGGGTGTAGTCCGTTTCGGTCCGCTCGACGATCATGATCTGGCGCACCAGGCAACGCCAGGCATAGATGCGCGCGGAACTGGCGATCTCACCCGCCTCGATCAGCAACTGATCTGCCGCACGCAACCTTGCACCATCGTAGCTGAACATCTCGGTCAGCGACCTGGCGATCAGGGCATTGGCGCGGCGCGGTCCCTCGGCGCATTCCTGCATCCGGGGAAAATAGGACAGCGCCGCGTCTGCCGCCTGATACACCAGCGGCGGCAGATCGCCGGCGCCGATAAGGTCGGTATCGGCCGCCGGCACCGCCGCGCGCTGGTTCCAGATGATCTGCCCGCTGGCGATGGACGAAAGGCTGATCAGCACATGCACCCGGTCCTGAATCTCGGCGCCTTCGACATGCAGCGCCATGCCCTCGCGCGGCAGATCGACAGGGATCGGCATGCCGCCGGACCCGTAAAGGTCGATATGCGCAAATTCCGACACCAGACGTCCGATCGCATCGGCCAATGCCATGCCGACGAAGCTGCCAAGGCCCTCGGGAAGACGACCGAGACGGATAACAAAGGGCAGACGCGCCGTATGCGCCATCGGCACCCGGGCCAGCGTCGGGCGGATAGTGCCCATCTGGCTTTCCACGCGCGCGGTTTCTTCGCGAAGCCAGTCCTCGAAGGCCTGGTCGATGATGTCGATGCCTTCCAGAAACTCCCGCCCCGATTGCAGCGCCTGTGCAGCGGCGTCGCGATCCTGCTCCAGATCGGTCACCACACCGCTGATCCGCACTGAATCCCGGTCGGCTTCCAGCCGGTCGGCCTCGGCTCCCAGCGCCTTGCGAATCTCCATCAGCGCCTGACGCAAGCTGCCGCTGGCCTGTTCCGCCCCCCGATCCGACCACAGCCGCGCCTCCAGCCAGCGCCGGGCGCGCCGACGGTCGGGGGTCTGGCACAGCATCGCCAGAATCGCACGCGCCTTCGCCCCACGAGGGGTGCAATCCCGCCCAAGGTCGTCGCGCACTTCAAAGACGCCCACGAGGCGTATAAACATCACCATCCCCAGATTTATTGGCAGAAGGCTAAGCGGTCCCACCGCCACAAGCAATATTCGTGAATTCTGCGTCAATTTGGTTGCGCTGCGTGCGTGCCGTCTTTGCCGATCGGTCTTTCGGTGCAACTGTTACTGCAATTCAGGCTGGAGGATTTCATGTCGGTATTTGGCACCCACGGCACCCACGGCACCCACGGCACCCATGGCACCCATGGCACGCACGGCACCCACGGCACGCACGGCACGCACGGCACGCATGGTGGTGGTGGCTCTCCGTTTCTCGCGTCTGCACTGGCGCTGACGGCCGAGGCGCTGATGGGCTACTGGGACGGCACCGCCGCCCCTCCCACCCCCGATGGTGCCAACGACCTGACCCGGCTGATGCGCCTGCAACCCCATTCGCGCGGCGAGGTTCTGGCGCATGAGGCGATGTCGCTGTTTACCGTGCGCCCCGGCCTGCCCCCGGCCTATCTGGTGCGTACCGAAAGCGACCTTGTCAGCCTCAGCCCGCCCGGCCCGGCCAAGATCGCGGAACAGATGACCGATGTGCGCAGCGCGATGGATTTGCGCGCCGACCGTCTGCCGGAGATTCTGGCCCAGACCGACGACCTTTTGTCGTTCTTCAACGCCCAAAGCCCGCACAGCCCGCATCGGCGGCCGTTCACGGTGCTGCTGATCACTGCGCTGTACGACAGCGTGGTGTCGCAGGAACAGCGGATGAAGCATTTGTGCTCGGTGCCGCGCCCGGTCGATCTGTCGCCGCAGATTCAGCCGATCATCCAGACGCCCGGCCATTCGGCCTACCCGTCCGGCCACGCGACCGAGGCGTTCGCCTTTGCCACGATCTTTGCTGCCCTGCGTCTGGCAGGGGCAGGCACTGCAGATTCCGCCTTGATAGACACGCTTTTGGGCAAACTTGCGCCCGTCGTCGAAGCCGCACCTGATACCGATCCGGTGATCCTGCTGTTCCGCCTTGCGGCGCGGATTGCCGACAACCGCACCATCGCAGGCGTGCATTACCCGTTGGATTCCGCGCATGGTGGGCTTTTGGGCCTGTCGCTGGCCCTTGGGTTCGTGGCGCATTGCCTTGGCGGCGGGCCGGCGCGCCCAGTGCCGGAATGGGTGGCGCGCGGCGATGACTGGTCGGGGGATTTCTCATTGCGCAAATGGTGCGCGGCACTTGGCGCCAGCACCCCGCATGGCTGGCGGTCTGGCACCACAACCCTTCCGGCGGCTGAAGGTTGGCATCTTTTGCCCGCGCTGTGGCAGGCGGCAGTGGCGGAATGGGCGCGCCCAGCGGCACCCGTCACAGACCCCAGCGGCTGAAACTCAAGAACCGATCGGGCAGTATCGGCAAGGCAGTATCGGCAAAGCGGGGCGGTCGCAGGACCGCCCCCTTTTTCATACGGCGATCAGCACGCCATGCCCGACCCGCCGGTCAGGCACATCCCAGTCGTCGTCCCCGGTCAGCGCGCGGCGTTCCGCCTCGGGGTTGCGCTGGGCTTCTGGCGTTGTCAGGAAGTACTGCGCCAACGCCCGCACCACCATTGGTGCCGCCATGCTGGTCCCCGAAATCCGCGCGACCGACCCGCTCAGCACCCCTGTGGCCGAACGTCCCGGCAAGGCGGTGCCGTCTTCACTGCGCGCCACCAGCGTCGGGCCCAGCGATTCGCCGGGTCGGGCCAGATACCTGACCCCTTCGGCCGAAAAGGGCATCGGTCGCACGTTGTTCGGCGCACCGATCCTTGGTCGCACCGACCCCACAAACAGAACGCGCGCATCCCCGACCCCGGCAAACGCCACGCCAGAGCCATCGCGCGTGACCGGGCAGCCCGGCGCATCCTGCGACGCGCGCGGTGCCAGATAGCCGCGCAACTCCTCATCCCAATCCCAACCCAGCGGATGGTCCAGCCAGCTTTGGCGGCCCAGCGTCCGGTATCCCGGCGGCGTGTCGTCGCGCTGCACCCTTGCGGTCAGGCGCACTGGTTCGGCGTCGGTGGTGCGCAGGTCCACCTGCCATGCACCCGGCGGACAAAGGCCCATCAGCCCCGCCGTGGGCCCCAGCGCCAGATGCAGCAGTGCCTGCCCCCCCGGTTCCTCGACCGACGTCACCGCAGCCACCATCCCGTCCAGCCGCCACCCGGTGCCCACCTTTGGCCAAGGCACCGTCAGGTCCGGCAGGCCCGATCCGACCGGCGGCCGCATCCCCAGCATCAGCCCCTCCGTCATGCCCGCGTCCACCCGCAGCTCCAGAAAGCTGGAGCTGTGGTCATCCGGCAGCACCCGCCAAGTCATCTGCACCGGCGCAGACCGGCGCAGCTCGGCGCGCGCCACCAGCCTGCCAAGCCGCGCGTTGCCATAGGCAACCACCAGCCGCACTTCGCCCCCCGTCATCCGCGCATGCCGCGCAATCTCATAGCGGAACCAATCGGCCAGAAACGCCGTCCCATCCCCCGGCCCCGCCAGAGAGCCGACGCTAAGGTTGATCACCACCGGCGGCACATCGGTGCAATTCGCCTGACGCAGCGCCTCGGCCAAAATCCAGCGCAGGCCCTGCACCAGATACGCCTCCATCCGCCGGCCCGCCGTCTCGCGGATCGCGGCCGGGGGCAATTGCACCGCCAACAGCGGCACCGCACTCAACGGATCGCCAGCCCAAGGCGCGGCCCCGGCGGCAATGTCCAGCACATGCGTGCCATGCGCCACCCGCTGGTTGGTCATCGGGCGGTCGGTGCGCGGCAGCAGGGCGCGGTTGACCTGCGCATAGACCTCAGCCTCGGTGCTGCCAGTGGTCAGATATTCGTTGATCTCGGCCTCGGTCAGCACCTTGCCGCACAGGATATCACCCGGCGTCGCCATCCCCTGCGCCACCCGCTCCGGCGCTTGCAGCCAGACCGCCTTGATCCGGGTTTCGGCTCTGTTCTTGCGGAAACGGGCGTTTAGAAAGCCAATCCCGTCATCGATCACCGCCACCAGCGGCACGTCACGCGCCAGATCGCCCTTGGTCAGCAGCAGGTTCTGCCCGGTTTCATCAGGCGCGGCATCTGGCAAGGCCACACTTGGCCCCACGTCCAGCACGTGCCAGAACGGCGGCACAGCGTTCAGCACGGACCGCGGGCAAAACGCCACCAGGCGCACCTCATGCGGCCAATCCGCGGTGCCCGCGAGCGCCCGTTCGGTGGCCAACAGATCCCGCTCATGCGCGCTGAACCGCGCCCCCGGCAAGGCCAGCGTGGCGTCGATCGCCTGCACCAGCGTCATCGCCTGGCCGTCAGGCTGCTGCAACGCGACGAAGACCGGCACGAACCGCCGCGCGGTATCGCCCGACGCCGCCTCGACCAGCGCCTCCCAGGCGACATAGCCGCCCTGCGCCAAACCCGTTGTCACTGCCTGCCATTCCGCCATTTCCGGGCCTCCTTGCGTGCTGTTGCGGCCAGCATGGCACATTCCGCGGCCCGTTTCGCGGGGTTAGCGCCGTCAATTCGCGGATTTCACGGGGAATTAACGCGCCCGGACAGAGGCTGCTGAGGCAGGGTCACGCCATGGTGATCTTTGCCTGTTGCGATGTGTTCATGAGTGCCGCAGTTCCAGCAGAAACCTTGAAAGGTTCCCTATGGCTCGCCCCACAGACGACGCATCCATGGTTGTTCCGCCGCCTGTCACGGAAGGTTCCGGGCTGATTCCGCCGGCTCGGAACTTTGCCCTGCAGGATTACCTGTCGCTGTCCGGTCACCCTGTGCTGCACGCCGCTGGCCCAGCACCCCACAGCGCCCTTGCCGATGGCATCGCAGCTTTTCTGCATCTGACAGAGGTCGAAACCTACGTCAGCGGCACCGAAGCCATGCGCGCCGCCATGACACGCACCATCCGCCCGAATGACGATGTGATCATCGATTCAGGTGCCCATTCCGCCATGTTCGAGACTGTTTTGGCCGCAGGTGCCACCCCGCATCGCTGCCCGTCGGGGTCGGTCGAGGCGGTGGAACGTCGGTTGAAACGCTTGTCCGGTCTGCGCGGTCGGGGGCGGCTTTTCGTGGCGCTTTCGGCGGTGTCGGCGCATGGATCGGTGGTGGCCGACCTGCCCTTGCTGCTGGATCTTGCGCGCCTGCATGGGGCCAGCCTTGTGCTTGATGTCAGCCATGATCTTGGGTCCATGGGTCTGGGCGGCGCGGGATTGATGGAGATTCAGGGCTGCCTCGGGCGCATTGACGTGGTGGTGGGCAGCTTTGCCAAATGCTTTGGTGCCAAAGGCGGCTTTGCCGGGTTCGCCACATCCGGGCACCACACTCGCACCGCGCGCAGACCCCTGCCTGCGGCCAATGCTGCAATCATCCGGGCGGCGCTTTCGATTGTGCAATCGGAGCAAGGCCGCACGCTGCGCCGTCGGTTGCATAGCAATACCCTGCGCCTGCGCAATCACCTGATGGCCGATGGTTTGCCGGTGATGGGCCAGCCGTCACCGCTGGTGCCGCTGCGCCTGCCGAAACCAACCGCCGCCGCGCGAACCGCCCTGCTGCACAGTGCGGGGGCCCGGGTCACCCTGCTGCAGTCCCCCATTGTCGCCGCACACGCACCGCGTTGGCGCATCGGCCTGACCGCCAATCACAGCGCCGCCGATATCGACGATCTTGCCGAGTTGATCCGCGAAGTGTCAGGCGTCTTTGACCGCCAGCGCCGCAGCCACGCCGCCAGCCCGATCCCCACTCACGCCTGAGGCGTGGCCTGCAGCTTGGCCTGAGGCTTGACCGAAGCCGTCACATAGTTGCACCCCAGATCGCGGTCCGACAGGCTCCAGCTCCAGCCGACCGGGTTGAACACCATGCCCTTGCGGTCCACCGGCGTCAGCCCGGCAGTGCGGATCAATGCATAAAGCTCATCCGGGGTGATGAACTTCTGCCAGTCATGCGTGCCCTTGGGCAACCAGCGCATCACCCATTCCGCCCCGATGATTGCCATCATGAACGATTTCGGGTTCCGGTTCAGGGTGGAACAGATCATCAGGCCCCCCGGTTTCAGCAACTGCTGGCACGCGGTCAGGTAGGCCTGCGGGTCCGACACATGCTCCACCACTTCCATGTTCAGCACCACGTCGAACGCCTCGCCCGCCTCGGCCAGCGCCTCGGCAGTGGTGTGGCGATAGTCGATCACCAGCCCGGATTGTTCGGCATGCAGCTGCGCCACCGGAATGTTGCGAGGGGCGGCATCCGCGCCCACCACTGCGGCCCCCAGCCGCGCCATCGGTTCGGACAACAAGCCGCCACCGCAGCCGATATCAAGGATCCGCAACCCCGCGAACGGCGTTTGCGTCGCCAGATCACGCCCGAACTCCGCCGCGATCTGGCGGGTGATATAGTCCAACCGGCTGGGGTTGAGCATATGCAGCGGCTTGAACTTGCCCGCGGGGTTCCACCACTCCGCCGCCATCGCTTCAAACTTCGCCACTTCGGCGGGATCGACAGTTGTTGACGCTTGCATCAGTGTCTCCTGATTGCCCTTCGACTCCGGGCTCTGCCAGCGTTATATAGAGCGGTGATGGATCAAAGATCAGGTCAAAAGCGCGCAGTCGAGTTTCTTTACCCGCCGATCGATCCGTTCGATCAGCGTTTGATCGACATGGGCGAGGGCCACCGGATCTATGTCGAACAGTGCGGGCGGCCGGACGGCATTCCCGTCATCGTGTTTCACGGCGGGCCGGGGGGCGGCTGCAGTTCGGCGATGCGCCGGTATTTCGACCCGATGGTCTACCGCGTGGTGCTGTTTGATCAACGCGGCTGCGGTCGGTCGCGCCCGCATGCCTCCGTGATCGCCAATACCACCTGGCATCTGGTCGAGGATGTGGAGACGATCTGCAAAGACCTTGGCATCGACCGCTTCATCGCTTTTGGCGGCAGCTGGGGGGCGACCCTGGCGCTTGTCTATGCCATCACCCACCCCGACCGCGTCAGTCATCTGGTGCTGCGCGGCGTGTTCCTGATGACCAAGGCCGAACTGAAATGGTTCTACGGCGGCGGCGCGGGCGCCTTCTTTCCCGAACTTTGGGGCCGTTTTGTCGGTGCCATTCCGGTGGATGAGCGTGAAAACCTGATCAACGCCTACAACCGTCGTCTGTTTTCCGGCAACCTGATGGAGGAATCCCGCTTTGGCCGGATCTGGGCCAATTGGGAAAACGCCCTCGCCTCGATCCACCACGAAGGCCCGCTCGGCGAAAGCCCGTCAGACTATGCCCGCGCCTTTTCCCGGCTGGAGAATCACTATTTCCAGAACGGTGGCTTTCTGCAATCAGACGGCTGGATCCTGCGCGAACGCGCCCGCATCGAGCATATCCCCGCCACCGTCGTGCAGGGCCGCTATGACATGATCTGCCCGCCGGTTTCCGCCTGGAAACTGGCCAGCGGCTGGGACAAATGCGATCTGCGGATGGTGTCGCTGGCCGGTCACGCGCTGTCCGAACCCGGCATCAGCGAGGCACTGGTGCGGGTGATGGACGAATTGCGCAGCCATCGCTAGCAAGCCTCACGCCCGCCGCCCCACCACCGCCACGCCCAGCGTTTCCAGCACCTTGGCCTCGATCTGCGCCGCATCCATGCCGGCCACCCGGTACATCGCTTCGGGGCTGGCCTGATCGATGAACACATCCGGCAGCACCATGCTTCGATACTTCAGCCCCCGGTCAAACACCCCGGCATCGGCCAGAAGCTGCGCCACGTGTGACCCAAAACCGCCAATCGCGCCCTCCTCCACCGTGATCAGCGCCTCATGTTCCGCCGCCAGCCGCAGGATCAGATCCCGGTCCAGCGGCTTGGCAAACCTTGCATCCGCAACCGTCGGCGACACCCCGCGCTGGGCCAGTGCCTCGGCCGCCTTCATCACCTCGGCCAGCCGCGTGCCAAACGACAGGATCGCCACCCGGCTGCCCTCGCGCATCACCCGGCCACGCCCAAGCTCCAGCGGCACGCCGCGCGCAGGCATCTCTACCCCCACGCCATCGCCACGCGGAAAGCGGAAGGCAATCGGCCCTGCCTCATGCGCCACTGCCGTGGCCACCATATGCACCAGTTCCGCCTCATCTGCCGCGGCCATCACCACAAACCCCGGCAGGTTCGCCAGAAACGCCACATCGAACGCCCCGGCATGGGTTGCCCCGTCCGCGCCCACCAGCCCGGCCCGATCAATCGCAAACCGCACCGGCAGGCGCTGGATCGCCACGTCATGCACCACCTGATCATAACCGCGCTGCAGGAAGGTGGAATAAATCGTGCAGAACGGCTTCATCCCGCCCGCGGCCAGCCCGGCGCTGAAGGTCACCGCATGCTGCTCGGCAATTCCCACGTCGAAACACCGCTTGGGAAAGCGGTCGGCAAACAGGTTCAACCCGGTGCCATCCGGCATCGCCGCCGTGACAGCGACGATCTTTGTATCCTGCTCTGCCTCGGCAATCAGGCTTTGCGCAAAGACCTTGGTATAGCTTGGCGCGTTTGAGGCGGCCTTGGCCTGCACGCCGGTCAGCACATCGAACTTGCCCGTCGCGTGGCCCTTGTCGCGGGCCGCTTCGGCGGGGGCATAGCCCTTGCCCTTCTTGGTCAGCACATGGATCAGCATCGGTCCCGTCGCCCGCGCCTTCACCGTGCGCAGCACCGGCAAAAGCTGGTCCAGATCATGGCCGTCAATCGGGCCGATGTAGGAAAACCCTAACTCCTCGAACAGGGTGCCGCCCAGCGCCATGCCCTTCAGCATTTCCTTCGCCCGCTTCGCCCCTTCCTGCAAAGGCGACGGCAGCAGGCCGACAAAGCCCTTTGCCACCTGCTTCAGATCCTGCAAAGGTGCCTCGGCATACAGCCGCGACAGGTAGGCCGACAACGCCCCCACCGGCGGTGCAATGCTCATCTCGTTGTCATTCAAAATGACGAACAGCCGCTTACCCAGATGCCCGGCGTTGTTCATCGCCTCAAACGCCATGCCCGCTGACATCGCGCCATCGCCAATGACCGCAATCGCATCGCCGGGGTCGCCGCCCAGATCCGCCGCCATCGCAAAGCCCAGCGCCGCGCTGATCGAGGTAGAACTGTGCGCCGCGCCAAACGGATCATAGGGGCTTTCGCTTCGCTTGGTGAACCCCGACAACCCGCCCTCCATCCGCAGCGTCCTGATCCGGTCGCGCCGCCCGGTCAGAATCTTGTGCGGATAGCACTGGTGCCCGACGTCCCAGACCAGCTTGTCGCGCGGCGTATCAAACACCGCATGCAACGCCACCGTCAGTTCCACCACGCCAAGGCCCGCGCCCAGATGGCCGCCGGTCACGCTGACCGCGGCAATCGTCTCTGCCCTGACTTCATCAGCCAGCTGGCGCAACTCACGGTCGCTCAACGCCTTCAGGTCAGCGGGAAACTTCACCCGGGCCAGCAGCGGTGTTTTCAGATCGCTCACTCAACTCTCCCGCGCGATGGCAAAGCGTGCTGCGGTTTTAAGCATATCGGCCCGCGCTCCGTAAGGCGACAAGGCATCGCACGCCTCCTCTACCAGTGCCACCGCCCGCGCCCGTGCGCCCGCAAGGCCCAGCAGCGACACGAAAGTGGCCTTCCCGGCCTCGGCATCTTTGTGCAGCCGCTTGCCGGCCTTGGCCGCATCGCCGCTCACGTCCAACAGGTCATCAGCAATCTGGAACGCCAGTCCCAGCGCCGTGGCATAGGCGCGCAATGGCCCGCGGTCCGCCCCGGCCATGATCGCCCCCGCCTCTGCCGCAAAGCCGATCAGCGCGCCGGTCTTGCCCGCCTGCAGCGCGGTGATAGCCTCCAGCGTCAGCGGCACATTCGCCGTTTCGGCAGCGATGTCCAGCGCTTGGCCCAGCACCATACCCTCGGCACCCGAGGCCTTGGCCAGCCCGTGCACCAGTGCCACCCGCACCTCGCCAGACCCAAGGCCCGGGTCGCACAGCAGTTCGAACGCCAGCGTCTGCAACGCGTCCCCGGCCAGAACCGCCGTCGCCTCATCCCATTTCACATGCACGGTCGGCAGACCCCGGCGCAGATCGTCGTTGTCCATGCAGGGCATGTCGTCGTGAACCAGCGAATACGCATGCAACGCCTCCACCGCCGCCGCCGCACTGATGGCCCCGCCCGCCCCCAGCATCCGCGCGCCTTCCAGCACCAGAAACCCCCGCAGCCGCTTGCCACCCAACAACGCATAGCGCATCGCATGGATCACCGGCTGATCGGCCCGGCCCGCCAGTGCCCGGTCAAGCCGCGATTGGATCAGGGCCGCATCCGCCGCCAGCCGGTCGGAAAAATTCACATCCCCTCCACGGGCGTTACACCCACGGCCCGGCCTTCCTGCGCGCGGATGATCTCCACCTTTTCTTCGGCGTCGCGAAGTTTGGTCGCGCAATAGGCTTTCAGCGCCGCCCCGCGCTCATACAAGGCGATGCTTTGCTCCAGCGGCACTTCGCCCCGTTCCAGCGCGCCCACCACCTGCTCCAGCGCGGCCATCGCCTCTTCGAATGTCATGCCGTCAATGGGTTTATCGCTCATCGGCCCCGCTCCTCCAACACGCCCACATGCGCAGCAACCGATGCCGCCAGCGCATCCAGATCATAGCCGCCCTCAAGCGACGACACCACCCGCCCGCCGGCAAAATCACACAACCGCCCGGTCAGCCAGCGGTAATCCTCGGCCTGCCATTCCAGCCCGGCCAAAGGATCATCCGCATGCGCATCAAACCCCGCCGAGATCAGCAGCAACTCCGGCTGCCACGCTTTCAGCACCGGAAACACCACCCGCTCATACACCGCGCGCATCGCCGCCCCGCCAGACCCTTCGCGCAGCGGCACGTTCAACATCTGCCCATGCGCGCCCCGCTCCTCCGCCCGCCCGGTGCCGGGATAGAGCGGCATCTGGTGGCTCGACACGAACAGACAGCGCGCTTCATCCCACAACAGATCCTGCGTGCCGTTGCCGTGATGCACGTCGAAATCGACAATCGCCACCCGCCCCAACCCATGATGATCTAGCGCCCGCTTCGCCCCGATCGCCACAGTGCCCAACAGGCAAAACCCCATCGCGGTCTCGCGCTCGGCATGGTGCCCCGGCGGCCGGCCTGCCACAAAGGCGGTCTTCGCCTCTCCGGTCACCACCGCGTCGACGGCGGCACAGATCCCGCCCACCGCCCGCATCGCCGCCTCCAAAGACCCCGGCGACATGAACGTGTCGGGGTCCAGTTGCGCCCAACCCACTTCTGGCACCGCTGCTTTCAACTGCGCCAGATACCGCGCCGGATGGCAGCGCAGAATGTCCGCCTCTTCGGCAACCGGACAGGCGCGCCGCTCCACCGCAAGCCCCGCCAGACCTGCCTCAACGGCGGCCAGCCGCTCCACCCGTTCCGCATGGCCGGGCGGCGTCACGTGGCCCGCAAACGCTGCATCCGTGAACACCAGCACTCAGGTCTTCCTCTTCTTCAAATATCCCGGGGGTGCGGGGGCTGGCCCCCGCCCTTTGCCGCACCTCAATCCGGCTGCAGCATATAGCCCTCGCCACGCACCGTCTGCAGATAGCGCGGTGCCTTCGGATCGTCCTCGATCTTGCGCCTGAGCCGGGTAATCTGCACGTCCACCGCCCGCTCCTGTGCCGCATCGATCCGCCCCAGATCGCCGACCAGCCGCTCCCGGCTGATCGGGTTTCCGGGCTGACCTGCAAAGATCCGCATCAGTTGCGCCTCGGTTGCGGTCAGCCGCACCAGTGCCTGGCCCCGCCACATCTCGCCCCGGTCAAGGTCATAGCGCACCGCCCCCAGATGCAGCACTTGGCGCACCGGTTCCACCGCCTTGGCCTGCGGCACGCGGCGCAGGATCGCGTTGATCCGCAGCAGCAGTTCCTTCGGCTCGAACGGCTTGGTCAGGTAGTCATCCGCCCCGGCCTCGAACCCCTCGATCCGGTTGCTGGTCTCGCCCTTCGCGGTCAACAGCAGGATCGGCGTGGTCATCCGTTTGCGCAGATCGCGGGTCAGGCTCACCCCGTCCTCGCCGGGCATCATCACGTCCAGCACGATCAGATCGAACTCCAGCCCCGCCAGAATCCGCCGTGCCTGGGCCGCATCCCGTGCGGCTGATACCAGAAACCCGCTGCGGATCAGGAACTTCTGCAACAGCCCCCGGATCCGCTCGTCGTCATCCACCACCAAGAGATGCGCCTGTGTCTCGCTCATGCCCCACCCTCTTTCAGACGCCCGACTTCTTTCAGAAGGCTGTATTGCCGCCGCATTTCCGGGTCCATCATCGCCTCCAGCACCTGGCGAAAACCTTGTACCGCCTGTGGCCCTGCCGCCCGATAGGCTGCCCGCATCCGCGCCCGCTGGGCATCTGACAGCTCGCGTTCCAGCACCAGCCCGGTTTCGGTCAGGAACAGATGCCGCTCGCGCGCGTCAACCTTGCCCTTGTCGCTGCGCACCAGGCCATCGTCGATCAGCGTCCGCAGCACCCGGTTCAGCGACTGCTTGG
>NZ_JANMET010000075.1:0-28268 GCF_031377265.1 Tabrizicola sp.
CATACCATTCCATACCAACCCGCCCCATACCATGCGTGTTCATTGCGCAGCGTCGGGTCCAGCTTCCTCCACCCCGGACCCCATTGCGGCCCCCAAAGCGTTAAAACTTCCTTACTTTGTGAACCTAACCCCTTGAAATCCCACACTGCGGAGTCTTGTCCACGCGTGGACAAGCCCCTCACCCCCCGCGCCGCAGCAGCCAGCCGATCCCGAACGCCGCCACAACCCCCAGAACCGAGACCAGCCGGTGCAGCAGCGCCGCCGCCAGGGCCGGCCCGCCCCCGATCACCAGCCCCAACCCGAGCGTGATGATCCCCTCCCGCACCCCGATCCCCCCCGGCGCGCCGGGGGTCACAAACCCCGCGCACCAGGCGATCACGAAAACCCCGGTGCAGAACACCGGCCCCACCCCCGGCTCAGACGGGATCGCAAGCGTGACCGCCCAAAGCGACAGCCCCAGCACACAGAAATTCACCGCATGCAGGCCAATCGGAATGACCGCAAACCGCATCCGCGCCGGGACCGGATCGTATCGCCGCGCCCGCCTCCGGATCAGCAGGACAACCAGCCCGATGCAAACCGCCAGCCCGCCCGCGATCACGGGCGGCGAGACCGGCAGCTGCGGCAAAGCTCCCGACAGGCCGCGAACAAACTCCGGCGCGGTCAGAACCAACAGCCCCGAAATCGCCGCGCCAACCCCCAACAGAAAACCGACTTCCAGCAACATCGCCAGAACGATCGTCGATGCCGCCACCCCATCCGCCCGCGCCAGAACCCCGCGGCCAAACAGGTGCGCGATGTTGCCCGGAATGTACTTCAGGATCTGAGAGACCAGCAGCTGGCTTTCGGCCCGCCAGGGGATCAGCCGCACCCCGTAAATCAAAAGCGTGCCACGCCAGGCCACGGCACCGATCATCTGCCCCAGAACGTAGAGCAGGAACGCGATTGATATTCCCGACCACGCCCGGACCGAAGACAGATCAATCCGCGGCATTTCGCGACCGCCCTGCCAGAGGGCGAGAAGGAGAAAGCCGATTGCGATCAGGCTTCCCAAAAGCTTGAGAGCGCGCGTCATTCCGTCAGACCTTGCGCGCGACAAGGATGTAGCCAATGCCGCGGTCGGAGTTGCAAAATCTCTTTTGCACCCCGAGGATCATGCGCATCACCAAGACTGCGGGAAGGCTGCTGTAAAACGGCCATAAGCGCGTCAGAAGTCGGCGGTCCGATCCACTTTGCCCGGTCCGCTCGCTCAGGCTCATCTCGGCGGCACCCCTTGCACGGGTCTGGCGGGCGTAGATGGGTGCTGCCAGTCTCTCCATGAAGTTTGCCAATGGAAACCCGTAGGACTGTATCTCGGCCTTCTCGAAACCCGCGGCATCGACCAATGCCATGAGGTCGGCGCGCCGGTAGCGGCGATAGTGCCCAGCCCAGACATCGGCCGGGTTCCAGCGTTCGGGATGGGCGGGGACTGATATCACAAGCGTACCGCCGCGCCGCAGATACTGCGCCCATTCGCGCAAGGCGCCATGGTCATCTTCGATATGCTCAAGCACTTCGAAGGCGGCAAGATAGTCAAACGAAGCTTCGGCCTCGCCATCCGCCGTTTCGGCTATCCGGATGGCGGGGGTATCGGCATTCAACACTTGTGCCAGTTGCCGGGCAGAGACGGATTGATCAACCCCCACTGCCGAGAACCCCATCCGCGACAGATCGACAAGCAAGGCACCTGCCCCACAGCCGAATTCAAGCAATCGTCCGGGGGGCAGATCGCGAAAGATCCGTAGCAGGAGATCGCGCCGCAGCAGATATCGCGGAGCCGGCACCCAGTTGCGGGAAGGCAGCGCAGCACCGTAATGGCGATGCCAAAGAACGGCGGGCGGTCCGTCCGGCGTTGCGGGTGCTGGTGTCTGGGTTGGCACGATCTATCGACCTTTGACGAGAGGGGCCAAACGCGTACAGAACTGGCGCGCGATTTGTCCGGGGCTGGCAAAGTCGAGGCTCTCAGGCGGCAGCCGGGGAAATCCGGCCTGTTCCAACCGTCCGATTGCGTCCAGCAAAGCCAAGGGGTCTGCGGGGGGAACAAGCTGCAGACCGGCGTCAGCGTCGGGAAACGCCTCGCTCATCGCCGGTGAGGCGCGGGTGATGACCGAGCGCCCCGAGAAGAGCGCCTGAAACACCTTGTTCGGCACCACCGAAGCTGCCTTCTCAGATGTCCCGAAGACGCCAAGACAGATGTCGGCCTGCGCAATCTCATCCGCAAGCCGGTCATAGGGGACCCAAGCATCCCAGCTTATGTGCGTGGCATCAGGTGCATTGCGGGCGGCGTCGACAAGCGCCTGATCCTGGCCGGTGCCAATGATCCGCCAATGATACCGGCGGCCCCGATCCGACACCGCTGCGGCAAGAATTGTGTCGATGCCGTGCAGCGGGCTGATCTGTCCGTAAAACAGCAGGCGCGTCGGGGCATCAGTCTTTGTGCGTGCCGGAAGGCGCTTGAACGTCCCAGGTTCAGCGCCAACCGGGACGGCATCAACCTTGCCCGGCTTGAGACGAAACAGCTGCGACATGCGGGTTGCATGTGCCGAGGTGTCCAACAGCACGCTTGCCGCCGCCCGACACCCCAGCCATTCAAGAAGATAAAGGCCATACCCTGAGATCGAGCGCGCGGGCGCAAGTTGTCGATCATTCACCACGGTGTCGTACAGCGACAGAAACATATCCCAAACCACCGGCCGCCGTCGCAACCCTGCAAAGGGCCACAGGATAAGCACGTCGAATTGCCCCATGTAGGGCACCAGAACCAGATCGTGGTCCGGCGCCCTGAGGTAGCGAAAGATCAACCGAGGATAGGAAAGCAGAACCCGCAGCAAAAGCCCGATCATTCGCAATCGGGACAGTTGGCTTTTGTCGGCATGACCGGCCCAGATTTCCTTGTGAACCTCGATCACCTCGACGCCGATGCTTGCCAACCCATCCCGTAACAGCCGGGTGCGTGGCTTGTCGAGGTCATAAGTCCCCCAGAGCAGGACCGTGCGAATGGCACGATCCAAGCCGGGCGCCACAAGTTCGGCGTCCTTCGGGGGCTGGCGAGTAGCGGGCATCATAAATGCCAAAACACGGCGTAAAGCTCTACGTTTGGCAGCGCGTCATCAAGCGGCGTTACGCCAGTGTCCCAGATCAGCTTGATCTCGCTGCCCGGCAACGCGGTAAGTTGGTGCGGGGCTGAACCCAGCGCGACAACATCACCGGGGACAAACGACCGCCCGTCAATAGTGACATTCCCATCGGCAACGATCCGGTAATTGCCGTTGATGGGAAGCTCGAAACTCAGCGGTGTTTCCCCTGCGGTAAAATTGCGGCCGGCAAGCCAGATTGCCCCAGAATAATGCACGTAGGTTTCCTGCAATGCCACCTGATCCTCGGGCAACAGCACGGCGGGACGGGTTGACGAGGCTTCGCCAGACAGGGCTTGGGCAAGTTGCCACTTGTTTGCAATCAGCAAAGGGGGCTGCGCTTGCGCGATCGCCGCCTTGAATACCGGTTGCCCTGCGTCGCGATACCGTTCCAGCCCCCAAGTTGACATGAAAAACCCGACCTGGGGAAAGCTTGCGATCATGGAATGCTGGTCGATATAGGGCACCGGCGTCTTGAACAGCCGGTGCACCTCGGCGATTGTGGCGCGCTGCACTGCGTTTCCCTCGCGCAGGGTCAGGGCGGCCTGAACGACCCCCAGGATCAACGCTAGCGCAACAAGTCGCTTGACCATCGGCTGACCCGCCAGGCTGCGCACCCCGATTGCGGCGGCGATCATCAGCGGCGGGATGGCAAAGGGAAAGAAGTAGGGAAACGCGTTGCGATAAACCACAACCGCGATGAGTGGTGCAGCAAAGAGCACAAGAACAATCCGCAGGCGCCTTGATGGCGCGGCGCGCAGACCCTGCACTGCCAGCAATATCGCCGGAATGCTGAGCAAGACCCACAAGGCGATATCGTTTCGGCGCGGGAACAGTCCGGCGGACAGAAGGGTCCGGCTGAACGCTTCGCGCGCGTCGTTTGTGACTGCCCTCTCAGGTGCTACCTCAAGTCCGGCCTGATGCCACAGATAGAGAAGCCCTGCCAAAACAAGCGCCAGCAGGCCCGCAGCCAGGCAACGCAGGACCATTTCCCGTTGCGATGCGCGCCAGATCATCGCAGCCAGCAGAACCGGCAGATAGAGGGCGGATTTGATCGTCACTAGCAACGCCAATGCGGAAAGGAGTGCGACAAGACCGATCTGCCAAACCTGCATCCGGCTGGTCATCATCAGCGCCAGCGCGCCCATCAGCAGGCTGGCCGCAATCGGATCCGCGCGAAAGCTGGCTCCGTGCGGCAAAACGAAGCCCGAACACAAAAACAAGACCACCGCGATATCCGCCGAGCGCGTATCCGACAGCAAAGTCGCAATCCGGTGAATGCACAGCGCCGTTCCCGCCAGCAGCGCCACCATGACCAGCCGCGCGGCGAAGATCTGGTGTATTTCGGTGCCGGGCACATGGTCAAGCCAGCCAAAGGCATGCACGAAAAAGGTCTGCATCGGGCGGTCAAGACGCCCGTCAAGATAACTGTGCACATGGGACAGAAAGTAGAATTCGTCCCAGTTCACATTATGGGTGAACGACAAGATCAGCAGCAGCGCGAAAGCGATGAAGATCACCCCCCGCGGCCAGTACCCGGTGGTGGGCGAGGCGGCAGAAACTGATTTATCCAGATCAGCCTCCGAGGTCATTGACCACGGCCAGCGTGTTCAGGCGTTGCCGTTCAGAAAGTGGCTCACGGGTCGAACGCAGAAGTTCGCGCGCGCGGATTTCTTCCAGCAGGCCGCGGTTTGCCGCGATCAGATCCGCAAGAATGCCGACGGCAAGCAGGATCGTCGCCATCGCCAACAGCACCCCCGACAGGATCAGAGACTGGACGTGACCCGCCCCATCGCTAACCATGTAGTAGTACAGAAAGCGACCAATCCCAGCCAATCCAGGCAGTGCAAACAGCGCCGCGAGCGCCAGAAAGAACCGCAAGGGCGCGTAGATCACAAAGACCCGTAGGATCGTAATGGCAGAGCGGCGCACATAATCGCCAATCCCGCGCAAGAGCCGTGAGGGCCGGTCAACTTGGTTCACCCGCACCGGCACCGAAACCATCGGAATGCGTTTTCGACCGGCCTGAATGATCGTCTCAAGCGTATAAGTATAGGTGTTCAGCACGCATAGCCGCGCGGCCGCATCGCGGGAATAGGCGCGAAAACCGCTTGGGGCGTCTGGAATGCTGGTGCCGCTGGCCTGCCGCACAGCCCAGCTTCCCAAACCTTGAAGCATCTTTTTCAGCGGCGAAAAGCTCTCGATCGTGGCGATCGGGCGTGCGCCGACGACAATCTGCGCGCGCCGTTCCAGGATTGGCTTCACCAGGGCCGGAATGTCGTCGGCGCAATACTGATTGTCGGCGTCGGTGTTCACCACGATGTCGGCGCCCAGCGCCAGTGCTTCTTCAATCCCGGCAGAAAAGGCGCGCGCCAGGCCGACATGGCTGCTCATTTGCAGGACGTGATCGGCGCCCGCCTTTCGGGCAACCTCTACCGTCCGGTCAGTGGAGCCGTCATCGATCACCAGAATTTCAACTGAAGATATGCCGGCAATCCTTCGCGGTATCGCAGCGATCGTTACCGCCAGGGTCGATTCCTCATTTAGGGCAGGAATTTGAACAATCAGCTTCATTTCGGCGAACTCTCGGTGGTTTGGTACACAGTTCCCAAACCTTCAAAGCAAAATTATGGCTGAAGGGGGGACTTTTGTCGCGCTTCGTCCGGGCGGTGACGACAGGGCTATGTTCGGAGGGCTATGAGCCAAGTGTTTGGTCATAAAAGGTTCATTTGAGCCCACACATCATTTCCTATAAACTGGAAATATGGAACACAGCCACGCTGCGCTTGGATTTGCCACGCTTGGACACTCGGGCCGCCTCGCGGTCTTTCGTCTGCTGATGCGATTTGCCCCTCAGGGCGTGCGCCCGACCGAGATCGCGGCAGCGCTTGGGCTGAAGCAGAACACGCTTTCGCATCATCTGACGGATCTGACGGCTGCTGGTCTGGTTTCCGTCGAACGACAGGGTCGCTCGCTTCGCTATGCGGTTGCGCTGGACGCGGCAGAAAGCCTGATCGGCTATCTGGCGCTGGATGTTGGCCGCGGGCGCCCCGATCTGCTTCGATCCGTGGTTGCAAACCCAAAGGAGAGCCTTGCGATGCGTGAAACCGCCTTCAACGTGATGTTCATCTGCACCGGAAATTCAGCCCGTTCAATCTTTGCCGAGGTGCTGCTGCGCGATCTGGGACGCAGCAAGTTCCGGGCGTTCTCGGCGGGAGTCCGACCGAACACGGACCTGAACCCCTTTGCTTTGGAGGTGTTGCGGCGCAATGGCCATGACGTGACTGGCCTGCGATCAAAACATATTTCCGAGTTTCAGCAACCCGACGCCCCGGAGATGGATTTCGTCTTTACCGTCTGCGATACCGCTGCAGCAGAGGAATGCCCGCCTTGGCACGGCCAGCCGATTACCGGACATTGGGGGCTGCCTGACCCAGTGAAATCCAACGGTACCGATGCCGAACGTGCGCTTGTATTTGCGCAGACTTATGGCGCGCTTCGCCGCCGGATTGCGGCCTTCGTGGAACTGCCATTCGAGGCACTGGACACCCTGGCACTTCAGGCGCGTGTCGACCGGATCGGCACTGAAACACACTGAATGTGAAAGGTTAAGACGAATGCCCCGGATTGCCCTAAACGGCCTTGGCCGCATCGGAAAGCTTGTGTTGCGCGACCTTATCGACACGGGCGCTGGAGGGGAGGTTGTGTTGATCAATGACCCGATGGGTGATGCCGAACAGCATGCGCTGCTGATGGAATTCGATTCCGTGCATGGACGCTGGATTGCCCGCATCAGCCATGACACCGACAGCCTGACCCTGAAGGGGCAGCGCATCCGCCTGACCCACGAAAAAACCATTGAAGCGCTGCCGTTGGCTGCGCTGGGGGTAGATCTGGTGATCGATTGCACCGGGGTGTTCAAGACGGCTGCCAAGGTTGCGCCCTACTATCAGGCGGGGGTGCGCAAGGTCGTGGTTTCCGCCCCGGTCAAGGACGGCGGCGCGTTGAACCTGGTCTACGGTGTGAACCATCACTTGTATGATCCGGCGGTTCACGGCCTGATCACGGCGGCCTCGTGCACCACGAACTGCCTGGCCCCGGTGGTCAAGGTGATACATGAAGGCATCGGCATCCGGCACGGGTCGATCACCACGATCCACGACGTGACCAACACCCAGACCATTGTCGACCGCCCGGCCAAGGATATGCGGCGCGCAAGGTCGGCGCTGCTGAACCTGATCCCGACAACCACCGGATCGGCCACCGCGATCACGCTGATCTATCCCGAACTCAAGGGCCGGTTGAACGGCCACGCGGTACGGGTACCGCTGCTGAACGCATCGCTCACCGATTGCGTCTTTGAGGTCGCGCGTGAAACGACGGCCGAAGTGGTCAACGCCCTGTTCAAGACCGCCGCCGAGGGTTCGCTGCGGGGTATTCTGGGCTATGAGACGCGGGCGCTGGTTTCATCAGACTACACCAACGACCCGCGATCTTCGATCATCGACGCGCAATCCACCATGGTGATCAATGGCACGCAGGTGAAGGTTTATGCCTGGTACGACAACGAATGGGGCTATGCCTGCCGCTTGGCCGACATTGCCCGCATGGTGGCGGGCGCGATGTGACGGACGGAGCCTCACCCTCAAGCCCGCTGCGTGCCTATTGTGCCGTCACGGCGGCATACTGGGCCTTCATGCTGACCGATGGTGCGCTGCGGATGTTGGTGTTGTTGCATTTCAACGCGCTGGGGTTCAGCCCGGTGCAACTGGCCTGGCTGTTCCTGCTCTATGAACTGGCCGGGATCGTGACCAACCTTTACGCGGGCTGGTTGGCTGCCCGATTTGGGCTGGCTGCGACGCTTTATGGCGGCTTGGTGCTGCAGATCGCTGCGCTTGCTGCATTGGCGCAGCTGAACCCGGCATGGAGTGTCGGGGCATCAGTCGCCTTCGTGATGGCGGTGCAGGGCGTGTCGGGTGTGGCCAAGGATCTGGCCAAGATGTCCTCCAAATCGGCGGTCAAGCTGCTGGCACCTGACGGCGATGCCGGCCTGTTCCGCTGGGTTGCCGCCCTGACCGGATCGAAGAACGCGGTGAAAGGGATTGGCTTCTTTCTTGGTGCGGCGCTGCTGGGCATATGGGGATTTACCGCAGCGATCTGGGGCATGGCAGCGGTATTAGGCGTGATCCTGATTGCGGTGGCGGTGTTCTTGCCATCGGGCCTGCCGGTCCGCGACACGGCGGCCAAATTCACAGGCTGGAAGTCGTCCGATCCACGCGTTCAGCGGCTCAGTCTGGCGCGGATGTTCCTGTTCGGGGCGCGCGATGTGTGGTTCGTCGTCGGCGTGCCGGTCTACTTTCAAATGGTGCTTTCGGATGGCAGTACCGAAGGGCGACGCTGGGCGTTTTTCGTGATCGGTGGATTTCTGGCGCTTTGGATCATTCTCTATGGCGCGGTGCAGGCGGCTGCCCCCCGCATCATCCGCGCCACCGGACCGGATGTTGTGACCAAGGCCATCCGTTGGGCAGGTTACCTGGTCCCCATCCCATTCGCTTTGGCAGCCGTCGTCTGGATGGCAGGTGGTCCAGCTGACTGGCTGACCGTCACATTGGTCTTGGGTTTGTTGGTGTTTGGCTTTGTGTTTGCGATCAACTCGGCCGTTCATTCCTACCTGATCCTTGCCTTTGGCGATGCCAGCCGGATTTCACGGGATGTGGGGTTCTACTACATGTCGAATGCTGCGGGTCGGCTGTTGGGCACGTTGCTGTCCGGGGTCAGTTACCAGTTGGGCGGCCTGCCGCTATGCCTTGCGACCGCAGGCGTGATGGCGGCAATGGCGTGGGTCGCCGCC
Organism: Tabrizicola sp.; assembly: GCF_031377265.1. Lineage (GTDB taxonomy): Bacteria > Pseudomonadota > Alphaproteobacteria > Rhodobacterales > Rhodobacteraceae > JAUYQR01. The sequence continues at coordinate 9,025 of NZ_JANMET010000075.1, forward strand.
CTGCGACTAAAGGGGGCGTGATCAGCCGGGCGCGGGCGTACCCGCCAGCGGCGACAACAGGTAGGCATGCGTTGCCGGATCATAGCCGCAGACCTGCTGACCTTGGGCAAAATGGTGCTGGAACCGCTCGCGCAGCCGCAACCGTTGTGCCAAGGCGGCGGCTGGATCGGCGGCCAGCATCGCGCCGAAATCCGCTGGTACAGCGATCCGTTCCAGCCCGAGCGGCAGCTCATGCCGCTGACCTTGGCGCAGGGCGGCCACGTGCGGCGCATCAAGTGACCAATCGACCAGCAGCCGGTCCGACGGGGCGCCTTTGTTGATGCCTGCCATCGCGCCGTAATGGTCAGCCGAATAGATCGACGACCGCCCCCCCAGCCGTGCGATGTTCAGGTTTGCATTGGTGTGGCGCAGCGGATCGAAGGTCCAGCGCACCAGCGTGATCCCCCGCGCCAGACACCAGTCGCGCTGGTGCCATTTCAGCGCCAGCGCCAACCCCATGCCACGCGCCTCGGCCAGAACGGCCAGGCGGTGGGAATGCTGCACCGACGGCTCTCGCGTGGGGAATCCGAAGACATAACCGAGCATCTGGCCGCCGCGAAACGCACCCGCAACCAGACCGCCTTCGGCCTGAATAACCATCATCAGATCCCCCGGATCGACGACATCACCTTCCCCCCAGACAGCCCGCTGCAGGACCTCGGCGGCATGAAACTCGGCCATACCGGCAAGATCGCGGATGACAATGCCAGACGCCTTAAGGTCGCTCATGGCCGGAAGGTTTCGGTGGACCGCGTGATGGTGGCAAGAAACTCCCAGTCCGGCGTGACCCCGATGCCCGGGCCCGTCGGCACGGGCATCCAACCCTCCGATGTTTCCAGCTTTTCCTCGATCAGATCGCGGGTGAAATAGCGGCTGGCACTTGATGTATCGCCGGGCTTGGTAAAGTTCGGCAGGGTCGACAGATGGATGTTGTGCGCCCGCCCGATTCCGGATTCGAGCATCCCGCCGCACCAGACCGGCACCGAAAATGCAGCGCAGATGTCATGCATCCGCAGGCTTTCAACGTAGCCACCCGATCGGCCAACCTTGATGTTGACCACCCGTGCCGCATCGGATTGCAGCGCCTTGCGCACGTCGCCGCTGGTGCGCAGGCATTCGTCCAGACAGATCGGCGTCTGTATCCGTTGTTGCAGCACGGCGTGGTCGTGAATGTCGTCCCAGGCCAGAGGCTGCTCGATGTAGTCCAGCGCAAAGGCATCCAGCCGCCGCATCAGCGCGGTGTCGGCAAGGGTGTAGCAACTGTTGGCATCTACCGTCAGATGGCAGTCCGGAAAGGCATTGCGCACTGCGGCCACCAGCACTTCGTCATGGCCGGGCCGGACTTTCAGCTTAATCCGCTGGTAGCCCTGGGCCAGATGCGCGGCCACCCGGTCAAGCGTTTCTTCGACCGGTCCGATGCCAAGCGACACGCCGACAGCAACCTTGTCGCCGCTGCCACCAAAAACCGTTTTCAATGGCAGGTTCAGCGACTTGGCCCACAGATCCCAGAACGCCATTTCGACCACGGCCTTGGCCATTTGATGCCCGCGCCATGGGGCCAGAAGCCTGTCCATCGCCGCCGGGTTTTCAAATGTTTTCCCAACCACTTGCGGTAGGATGAGGTCCCTCAGGAACGCCATTCCGCCAGCAATGGTTTCCTCCAGATAGTCGGGCAGTGGGTCCATCACCCCTTCCGCATAGCCTTCGATTCCGTCGGCACGCAGGGTCAGCAGCGGAAACACCTTTTCCACCATCGTCCCGGTCGAGATCGTGAAAGGCGTGACCAGCGGCAAGCGCACCAGACGCAATTCCGCGCTGTCAATCCGCAAGGGGGCCGTGACGGAGTGGGTGGGCGTCATGAGAGAATCCTCTGAAAGAAATCCGGTGACTGATCCTATGAGTCATTTAGATTTCTTGCAAGATTGACGATTCGTTAGTTTTCTGTCCATCATGCTAGATCAACATCGAAGGGAGGTAAGCTTGGAAGGATCAACCACCCCAACAACGCTTCCTGCCGATGTCCGCGAGAGGTTGTCTGCCAGCATGGAAACCGCGACCAAGGCGGAAAGCCTGATCGCGCATTACATGCTGACAAATCTGCGCAGTCTGCCATTCGAGACGGCGGCCACCGCCGCAGCCAAGATCGGCGTGTCCGAAGCGTCGATCGGCCGTTACTGCCGCACCATCGGCTTTCGCCATTTCAAGGAACTGAAAGGCCGGCTCCAGGCCGATTTCGGCGATGCCGCCTGGATGATCGGCGACCGCTTGCGTGACTTCCACGTCCGCTCGCGTCACAGCGACACGGAACGGGCGCGGGCGCTGGAACTGGAGCTTGCGGCGATTGTTTCGGTGCACGAAATTGCCGCCAGCGCAGAGTTTCAGCGGGTACTTGAACGCCTTGCAACAACGCAAAACGTCTTTGTGGCAGGCTTTCAGACCGAGCGTTGCCACGCCCTGCAACTGGCTCATGGGCTGCAATACCTGCGCCCGGGCGTTCGGCTTGCCGATCTTGCGGGCACCAATTTCTCGGAAATCCTGCTGGATGATCCGCAAAGCACCTGCCTAGTGCTGATCGAAGCGCGCCGCTATTCGCGGCTGACCCGTGCTTTGGCGGAACAAGCCTACGCCGCCAACATTCCGGTTACCTTGATCACTGATCCCTATTGTGACTGGGGTCGTGGCACGGTCACCGAGATGTTCGCGGTGCCTACAGATTTCAATCATTTCTGGGACGCCACCTCTGCCATGTCGAGCCTGATCGGCCAGATGGTGAACGGCGTCTTCAACCAGCTTGGTGCCGAGGTCGAAGACCGGATGGCCCAGGTTTCTTCACTTTACGGCACGTTCATCGGCCATACCGGCGCGACGCCCCGGTCTGGAACCACGCCTGCAAAAAAACGATAACCCAACCGGAGGCTTCCATGTCCATCTCGTTCCGCAGGGCCGCTTTGGCCACCAGCGTCAGCTTTGCTGCGCTTATCCTCGCCGCACCCGCGGTCTTTGCTCAGGAGGCCATCTTTGTCCTGCAGCAGGACGAAGTCGGCGTTCCCACCTACAATGTCGTCACCAACGGCAACACCAACGTTGGTGCTCGTCTGATTTATGACACGCTGACTGTGCAAGATGCCGATCAGTCGTTCCACCCCGGCCTTGCCGATTCTTGGGTCGAGGCGCCCGACGGCATGTCTTGGGAATTCACCCTGAAGACCGGCGTGACCTTCCATAATGGCGAGCCTTTTAACGCCACCGCCGCTGCCGCCTGGCTGGCGCTCTATGCTGCCACCGACAATAGCTACATGACCCAGTCGATCGACAAGATCGAAGCAGTTGGCGAAAGCACGCTGAAGCTGACGATGAAGAACCCCGATCCGAACCTGCTCTACAACCTCTCCAGCAGCTTCATGGGTGTCGTCGAACCGAAAGCCTTCGCCGCCCTTGGCGAGAATTACGGCGTGACCGAAGCCGTCGGCACCGGCCCGTTCAAGCTTGAAAGCTTCGCCATCGGGTCCGAAACCGTGCTGGCGCGCAACGACGACTACACCTGGGGTTCATCGCTGGCGGTGAACAAGGGTCCGGCAAAGATCGCCAAGATCACGCTGCGCGAAATTGCCGAAGAAAGCACCGCCTTCCTGGAATTGAAGACCGGCGGCGTCGACATGCTGCTGGGCGTCCCGACCGACTTTCTGGGTGAACTGGCGAAAGAGCCGAACATCACCGCACTGACCCTGCCGGGCCAGGAAGTTGTGTATATGCCGTTCAACGTGACCAAAGCTCCGTTTGATGACATCAACGTGCGTCACGCCGCTGCCCTTGCCGTCAACCAGCAAGAGATCCTCGACTCGGTCTATGGCGGTGTCGGCTCGGTGGCCAATCAGTTCCTGATCTCGGCCCTGCCGGAATCCAAGGTCGCGCCGGAATACCTGATCAGCTACGATCCGGCCAAAGCCGCTGAACTTCTTGACGCGGCTGGCTGGACGATGGGCGCCGATGGGGTTCGCGCCAAAGACGGCGTGCCCTTGTCGATCACCCTGTGGACGCAAAGCGATTCCGTCTTTCGGCGTCTGACCGAGGTCATCCAGGCCGAGTTCAAGGCGGTCGGCATCGCGTCAGAGATCACCACCTTCGACAGCTCGATGATCCGCGACCAGTACAAGACGGGCGAGCAGCAGGCGGCGGTGCGGTCCTACTATTGGAACAATGCCGACATCGTCGACTGGTTCTTTGGCGGTGATCGTCTGGGGTATCCGAACATTTCGATGTTCAACGACCCGAAGGCCGAAGAGCTGCGCGTGAAGGCGATGTCTGGGTCAGCCAACGGCACTGAACGGACCGCGAATTTCGTCGCCTACCACGAATACGTGCTGTCGCAGTTCCCGATGGCACCGATCTACCAGCCGGTGCAGAACATCGGCTACAACAAGGATCGCCTGGTGCTGCCGGCTGAAATTCACGGCACCCGCATCGGTGCTGCCACGATCCTCGACACCACTGTGGTCGAATAAGCCCCTGCGCCGTCGCGGCGGACCGGTCCCCGGTCTGCCGCGACGGTTCACCCCACAGACCTGAAGAAGGATCACCGGGATGCTCGGCTATACACTCCGTCGGCTCGTGTTGCTCATTCCGGTGTTCCTCGCCGTTTCGGTGATCATCTTCGCGATCATCCATCTGATCCCCGGCGACCCGGTGGACAGTCTCCTGAAGGTCGGCTCCGGCCCCGAACAGCGGGCGGAGATCACCGCCCGCTACGGGCTGGACCGGCCGCTTTACGAACAGTACCTGATCTGGCTCGGCAATCTGCTGACCGGCGACATGGGCACCGCCATCGTCGGCAAGCGCCCGGTGATCGACCTTGTGGGTCAGGCCCTGCCGCATTCGCTGGTGCTTTCCGGCCTGGCCCTGCTGTTCTCCACCGTCTTCGGCATTGCCCTCGGCGTCATCGCGGCGCTGAAGCGTGGCAAGCTTGCCGATCAGGCGATCATGGGCGGCGTGCTCCTTGGTTCCACGGTTCCCAGCTTCTGGCTCGGCCTCCTCCTCATCCTCGCCTTTTCGGTGCAGCTTGGCTGGTTCCCGGTCTCTGGCGCGCGCACATGGTCCGGGCTGGTGCTGCCGGTGCTGACCATCGGCCTTGGTGGCATCGCCCTTGTCGCCCGCGTCACCCGTGTGGCGATGATCGACGCCTCGCAGCGCGACTTCGTGATGCTGCTGCACGCCAAGGGCATGCCGCCAATGCGCATCCAGTTACGCCATGTTTTGCGCCACGCACTGATACCCGTGGTGACAATTCTTGCGCTACGGATTGGCTGGGTGCTGGGCGGCGCGGTCACTGTCGAGGTCGTCTTCGCAAGGCCCGGTCTTGGGACGTTGCTGATCAAGGCGCTGAACCAGCACGATTATCCGGTGGTGCAGGCCTGCCTTCTGCTTCTGGCGATGGCCGTGATGCTTGGCACCCTTCTGGGCGATATTCTGCAGGCCGCGATGGACCCGCGCGTCCGGGCAGCACTGCAATGACGACACTTGCACCCCGCCGCGCGCTGAAGGAAACCGCCATACTTCGCGCATTGCGGTCGCCCACAGGTATCATTGCCGGGGTCTGGCTGATTGCACTTGTCCTGATGGCGATCTTTGCGCCGATCCTGACCAGTTACGCATTTGACGCGCAAAACCTGCCCGGCGCCTATGCAGCGCCTTCTGCCGACCATTGGCTTGGCACCGACGAATTCGGCCGCGATCTTTTGACCCGGATGATGTACGGCGCGCGAACTTCGCTGTCCGTATCGGCGATCGCCATCGGCATTTCGGTCACCGCAGGCATGATTCTGGGCGCTTCGGCGGGCTACTTCGGCGGGCGTTTTGACCGGGCGGTGACGATGGTTGTCGACCTGACGTGGTCCTTTCCGGAAATCCTCGTCGCATTGATGCTGGTCGCGATCATCGGGCCCGGCGTTACCGGAACGATGACCGCAATCGCAGTGGCCTATCTTGCGCAGTTCACCCGGTTGACTCGTGCGCAGATCATGGCGATCAAGGGCGAAACCTATGTCGAGGCGTCACGCAGTCTTGGCGCGTCGGACAGCTACATCGTGTTTCACCACCTTATCCCGAACGCGCTTGCCCCGGTCCTTGTCTCGGCGATGCTCGCAACCGGTGACGCCATCATCCTTGAAGCGACGCTCGGGTTCTTCGGCCTTGGCGCGCAGCCCCCCACGCCAAGCTGGGGGGGCATGATGTCATCCGGCACGGCGCAGCTTTTCAAGGCACCCTGGATCATCCTGTTTCCGGGGCTTGCCGTGGCCATCACCGTCATCGCCATCAACCTTTTCGGCGATGCACTCATTCGCGCGCTAGATATCCGCGCCAAATCGCGGGGCACCTGATGCTCTTGGATGTGAAAGACCTGACCGTTGGCATCGGGATTGTCGAGCCGCTGAGCGGTATCAGTTTCGCGGTGGACCGGGGCGAGATTCTTGGGCTGGTCGGTGAATCGGGATCAGGCAAGTCGCTGACGGCATTGGCGGTGACCGGGTTGCTGCCGTTGATCGGCGGACGCATCACTTCAGGCTCGGTGATGTTCGATGGCACCGATCTCGCCCGCTTGCCTGAAACCAAGCTGCGCCCGTTGCGTGGCCGGCGGATAGGCTTCATCACCCAGAACCCGATGACGGCGCTGGACCCGGTGCAGCGCATCGGCCCGCAGGTTGATGTGGTGGCACGCATGCATCTTGGCCTGAGCGCCGCGGCGGCACGAGCCAAAACGGTCGACCTTTTGACGCAGCTGCGCATTCCTGAGGCTGCGGTGATCTGCGACGCCTATCCGCACCAGCTTTCGGGCGGGATGAAGCAACGCATTGTCATCGCCATGGCATTGGCGGGCGACCCGGACCTTATTGTCGCCGATGAACCCACCACCGCGCTTGACGTGACGGTGCAGGCGCAGATCATCCACATCCTCGCCACGTTGGTAAAGGAGCGGGGCCTTGCCCTGATCCTTATCACCCATGACATGGGCGTCGTGGCGCAGATCTGCGACCGGGTGGCCGTGCTTTATGCCGGCAGGCTGGCCGAGGCGCGCGAGGTTCGCCCGCTTTTTGCGGCCCCCGCGCATCCCTATACTGCAGCGTTGATTGGTTGCATCCCGCGGGCCGGCATTGAACCCGGCGCACTGAAGGGCATCCCCGGCACCGTGCCCGGCGTTGCACAGTATCCGACGGGTTGCCGGTTTCATCCGCGCTGCCCCAAGGCCACCGAAATCTGCCTGACCGCTATCCCGCAGATCACGCCCACCCCCGGCGGCACTGTCGCCTGCCACCATGCGCTGGAGGTTGCCATTGTCTGACCTTGTCACCCTTTCCGGTCTGTCGAAACGCTTTGTGACACCTGGCGGATGGTTGTCGAAGCCGCGCAGCATGATGGCCGTGCGCGGGGTGGACCTGTCGATCCCGAAAGGCGGCGTCGTCGGCGTGGTTGGCGAAAGCGGCTGCGGCAAATCCACGCTCGCGCGGTTGGTGCTAAGGCTGATCGACCCAACCTCGGGCAGCATCCGCTTTGACGGCACCGAACTGACGACACTTGGTACGAAAGAGCTGCGCCGCATTCGTCGCCGCATGTCGATGGTGTTTCAGGATCCCTATTCCTCGCTCGACCCACGCTACACCGTATCCGACGTGTTGACCGAGCCTTCGGCAGTGCAAGGCGCAGGTCTTCCAGAGGGCAGGATTGGCGCGCTGTTGGATCAGGTCGGTTTGTCGCGGGCGATGGCGCAAAGCTATCCGCACCAGATGTCAGGCGGCCAGCGGCAAAGAGTGGGCATCGCCCGGGCGCTTGCAATGTCCCCGGATCTGGTGGTGCTGGACGAACCCACCGCCTCGCTGGACGTGTCGATCCAGGCGCAGATCATCGCGCTGCTGCAGGGCCTGCAGCGCGACCTGGGGCTGACTTATCTGTTCATCAGCCACGACCTTGGCCTCGTGCGTTACTTTTGCGACCAGATCGTGGTGATGTATCTTGGCTCCGTCGTAGAACGCCTGCCGCACCCAGCTGCCGCTGCCCGCCACCCCTATACCGCCGCGCTGATGGCCTCGAACTTCACACCAGATCCGATGCAGCGCCGCGAACTGGCCAGCCTGACGGGAGAGATCCCTTCCGCTTTCGCCCTTCCCAAGGGCTGCGCCTTTGCCGCCCGCTGCCCGCGCGCTGACGCTATCTGTCGCGCCGAAGTACCTGAACTGAAGACGGATTCCGGCGGCCACGCTGCCGCTTGCTTTCATCCGATCTAGTCCGTCGATCCCTCGATGAGCCAAACGGTTAGGGTCATAGCTGTCGCCGGCGCGCGTCTTCTAAGAGCCGAGTGCAGCGACCAAAAGCCATTCCCGGCCGACTCTTGTTCAGGTCAGATCGACCAGCGTCCCCAGGAAGCGAGAGAACAATTCCCCCTGCGAGTTGATGCGCAGTTTCGAATAGATGTTGCGCCGATGAATTCGCACGGTGCCGGGCGAGATCTGCAAAAGTTGCCCGACTGATTCCGCCGAGTGTCCCTTGAGCGTGAACTCCGCCACTTCGCGTTCGCGCGGCGTCAGGATACCATCGCCAAAGCTGCCAAAGACATAGGCAACACGCTTTTGCAGCCCCTCGCTTTCCGTGGCACTGGCGTCTTCGCCAATCGCTGTTGCGAGGCCCGTCCATTGCCGTTTGGCCACTGCGGCGACAAACGGATAAAGTGCAGAAAAAGCCGCGAATTCCTTTTGCGAAAACGGTCGCTCGGCCCGCATCAGCGACAGCACGGCGATCGTCTTGTGTGGCAAATCGACGAAGAAAGCGATTTCTTCGGCAAGGCCCGTTTGTGCATAGTAGTTGCGAAAATACTCACCCTGATAAAAGCGGTCGGGGGCCAGATCGCGCAAGCGGTACAGCCCCGGCGGCACCGGTCGCAGCGCCGCCTGGTAGAACGGGTCGAGCAGATAGGGCCCGGCCTGATAGTCGGTGACGAAAATCTGCCGCTTTCCATGGGGAAAATCGTCGTACAGGTCGACCGGGCGGTCCGCGCCGCGATAGCCGAATACCACTGTATAGGTAAACGGCGCCACCTGCCGAAGCAGATCGGCCAACGACTGTGGCAAGGCCGGCGAGTCCAGCGACGCAACCACCGCTGCGGCCAACGGCACCCAGGTGGCCGGTGTCATGCCTCCGGCCCGACGCGCAAGGATACCTCATTTGTGATATATACAGCCATCGGATCGTTTCCTACGCTTTGCTGGGTTTCATAGGATATGCCGCGCCCCATGCAAAGTTCATTCGATGATCGCGCAACGCGTGCCGGGGCAAGCAACACCCCGATCGCCGAGTTTCGTGACGCGACCAAGCGCTTTGGCGATGTGCTGGCTGCCGACGCTCTCAACCTTGGTATTGCGCGGGGGGAATTCCTGTCTTTCCTTGGCCCTTCGGGTTGCGGCAAGACCACCGCCTTGCGGATGCTGGCGGGGTTTGAGGCGCCGACGACGGGCGCAGTGCTGCTGGACGGGGAACAGGTCAACGAAGTGCCTGCCTACCACCGGCCGGTCAACATGGTGTTCCAGCATTATGCGCTGTTTCCGCACCTGACGGTCGCGCAGAACATCGCCTACGGCCTGATCCAACGCCGCCCGAGGCCAGACAGCGCCGATGTCGCCCGCAAGGTCGACCGGGCACTGGAGATGGTCCGCCTGCCCGGCTTTGGTGCCCGCCGCATCTGGGAAATGTCGGGTGGCCAACAGCAGCGCGTGGCATTGGCGCGCGCAATCGTGAACGAACCGAAGATCCTGCTTCTGGATGAACCCCTCGCCGCCCTTGACCGCAAGCTGCGCCGTGAGATGCAGATCGAATTGCAGACCCTCCAGCGTCAGCTTGGCATCACTTTCGTTCTGGTCACCCATGACCAAGAAGAGGCGCTGTCGATGTCGGACCGGATCTGCATCATGCGCGCTGGAAAGATCGTACAATCCGGCGCGCCAAGCGCACTTTATGACCAACCAAACAGCCGCTATGTTGCAGATTTCGTAGGAAAGTCGAATTTCATCGACGGGTTTATGGTGGCAGGCGCCGGCAGTGGCGGACACATCCGCACGGCTTCGGGTCTTCGGTTCAGCGGAAGGGTGGCCAACGCGCTTCCGCCCGGTACGGCCGCCACTCTCAGCCTGCGCCCGGAGCAGGTGGAACTTTCCCATCGCGCTGGCGCGGTGTCTGAGCCGGTTACCGTCATCAACCGCATCTTTCTGGGCGAGCATACTGAATATCTGGTCCGGCATGCGGAATTGGGTGACCTCCTGGTGCTGGTCGCACGGCAGGCCGAGGCGGGCGAAGGTGGCTTTACCGCCGGCGATACGGGCTACATCGGCTGGGCCGAGGATGCAGGCTTGATACTGGCAGAGGACTGATCGGACACAACCAACGGGGAGACGTCAATTATGACCGACAAGATCGACCACATATCGCGTCAGAAGTTCATGGAAGAACTGCGGCGCTTTCAGAACGGCTCGGTGAGCCGCCGCCATTTCCTGGGGATGACGGGCCTGGGGGCCGCAAGTGCCGCCCTTGGTGCTGCAATGCCGGGCTTCCTTCCGCGCCCGGCCTTTGCGCAGGATGCCATCGGTGACCGGGTGATCCTTGCGACCTGGCCGAACTATCACGATCCGGCGAACTTTGATGCCTTTGCTGCGGCAACCGGCGCTGCGGTACAGGTGAACGTCTTTGGTTCGAACGAAGAGATGCTGGCCAAACTGCAAGCGGGCGGGTCGGGCTGGGACGTGTTCGTGCCGACCAACTACACAATCACCACCTACGTCGAACAGGACCTGATCGAGCCGCTGGATCTGGCGCTTCTGCCAAACTACGATCCCGCCAGCTTTGATCCGCGATTTGCCGGGCCGGGAACGGTGGACGGCAAGCTTTACGCGGTTTCCAAGAACTGGGGCACCACCGGGTTTGCGGTCAACACCAACCACACAGGCGGCACCACGCCCACCACTTGGAAAGAATTCTGGGATCTGACCCAGACAACTTTCTCTGGCCGCACCATGGTGCATGATTATCAGCTGACCACTATCGGCAACGCGCTGAAGTACTTTGGTTATTCCTTCAATTCCATTGACCCTGCCGAACTGGCCAAAGCCGAAGAACTGCTGTTGGCCGCCAAGCCGCACCTGTTTGCCATCAGTTCGGACTACCAGCCATCAATGCGGTCTGGTGATGCCTGGATGACGATTTGCTGGACCGGGGATGCCAAGCAGATGAACCGCGACATGCCCGAGATCGTCTATGTGCTGGGCAAGGAAGGTGGCGAGTTGTGGTCGGATTTCTACGCCGTTCCAAAAAGCGCGCCGCACCGCGCCGCGGCCTATGCGCTGATCAACTATATGCTCACGCCCGAGGTGAATGCCAAAGAGGCGCTGTTCCACGGCTATCCCGTGGCCGACGCCCGGGTAAACGCCCTGCTGCCGCCTGAGGTGTTGAACGACCCGATCCTGTATCCGGCTGCAGAGCTGTTAAGCGCGCTGGAGTTCGGCGCCGCCGCGACGCTGACCGATCCCAACCGCGCCGAGTTGATGGCTCGGTTCAAGTCGGCCTGAAAAGATGCAGCGGCGGCTCTCAACATGGCTTCTCCTCGCCCCGGCGGGGCTTTGGTTCGCAGTCATGCTGGTGCTGCCGCTGTGCTTTGTGGTGATCTTCAGCTTTGGTGAACGGGCGGCGGCGGGCGGTTACGTGCCCGCCTTTACCCTCGAGCAATATGCAAACCTGCCGTCCCGTTGGGCGGCCTTTGCCAATACCCTGACATTTGCCCCCCTTGGCACCCTGCTGGCGCTGCTGATCGCCTATCCGCTTGCCTATTTCCTTGCGATGCGGGTCGATCCCAAATGGCGCACGGTGCTGCTGATCCTGGTCATCGTGCCGTTCTGGACCTCGATCCTGATCCGCAGCTATGCGTGGATCTTCATTCTGGGCGGACAGGGCCTGCCCGCACTGATCGAATGGCTCGGGTTTGGCACCGTCCGGCTGATCAACACGCCCTTCGCGGTGCTGACCGGCATCGTCTATGGCTATCTGCCGCTGATGGTGCTGCCGATCTATGTCAGCCTGGAGCGTCTGGACAAAAGGTTGCTGGAGGCATCGGCTGACCTGGGCGCCCCCCCTTTGCACAGCTTCCTGCAAGTGACCCTGCCCCTGTCGCTGCCCGGCATAGCCACCGGGTGCATGCTGGTTTTCATCCTGTTGATGGGCGAGTATCTGATCCCCGCAGTTCTGGGTGGCGGCATGGTGTTCTTTATCGGCAACGCGCTGGTTGATCTGTTCCTGCAATCGCGCAACTGGGCCTTTGGGGCATCGGTCGCGGTGTCGTTGGTGGTGATCATGCTGATCACCGTGACGGCTTACATGTGGTTGATGCGTCGCCTTGGCGGCGCGCGCGACGACCTGTCGTTGATGTAGGGGACCGGCATGCGCATCTACGCCCTGGCGGTGTATGTCTTCCTTTACCTGCCCATCGCGGTCATCGCGATCTTCAGCTTTAACGCGGGCCGCCATGCAAGCCAGTTCACCGGCTTTTCCACCCAATGGTATGGCAAAGCGCTGTCGAACCCCTTCGTGATGGAGGCGCTCTGGACCAGCTTCGTCGTCGCGCTGTCCTCTGCGCTGATCGCAAGTGTGTTTGGCACCATGGCCACACTGGCACTGCAGGGCATGAAGGGGCGGGTCCGCGCGATCGCGGATGCGCTGATCTACATGGCCGTCATGGTTCCGGGCATCGTCATCGGCATCGCCACCCTTATCGCTCTGGTGACGATGTTTGACTGGATCAATCCGATGTTGGCACGCCTCGCGCCCGAAGGTCAGGCGCCGCAGCTTGCCATGGGCTACGGTTCGTTGATTGCCACCCATGCGCTGTTTTCCATGGCCCTTGTGATCATCATTCTACGTGCGCGCCTTGCCGGCATGGACCGCAGCCTGATGGAGGCATCGTCCGACCTATACGCCACACCCTTTGCCACTTTTCGACAGATCACCCTGCCGTTGATCTTTCCCGGTATCCTCGCGGGCTTTCTGCTCAGCTTTACCTTCAGCTTTGACGATTTCATCATCGCTTTCTTCGTCGCCGGGTCCGAGACGACGTTGCCGATCTACGTGTTTTCCTCCATCCGTCGGGGCGTCACGCCGGAAATCAATGCCATTGGCACCATGGTGCTGGCCGTATCGCTGGTCCTGCTGGTGGCGGCCCAGGTGATCTTGCGTAGCGGCAAGAAGGGCGGGGTTCGGTGATGTTGCTAGCCGGGCGGGTCGCGTTCTTGACGGGTGCCGGGTCGGGCATCGGACGGGCCGGGGCGCTGGCTTTGGCCCGCGCCGGCGCGCGCGTTACGGTCACCGATCTTGATGGCGACCGGGCGGCCTTGGTCGCCGCTGACATCCGCGCTGCAGGTGGCGAGGCGGAGGGCATAGCACTTGATGCCGCCGATGAGACGTCGGTTACCCAAGCCATCAACCGGGTGGCAGCGCTGGGGCGGCTGGACATCCTGCATTCGCATGCCGGCTTTCAGGTGCCCGGTCGGCTGACCGAAGCAAGCGTCAACGACATGGACGCTTCTTGGCGGCTTAACGTGCGCGCCCATTTCATCGCGGCGCGCGCGGCGATGCCCCATATGCAGCGAGCCCGCCAAGGCTCGATCATCATCACGGCCTCGAACTCGGGCGTTCAGATCGACCGCGGAATGATAGCCTACGCCACAACCAAACATGCGGTCATCGCGATGACCCGCCAGATCGCCGCCGACTATGCGGCAGATAATGTCCGCTGCAATGCACTGTGCCCCGGCTTTGTCGACACGCCTTTCAACCAGGGTTTCGAAGCGCAGATGGGAGGACGCAACGCCCTTGAATCCTATGTCGCGTCCTCTATTCCCATGGGACGCTGGGCGACGGTCGAAGAAGTTGCTGCAAGCATCGTCTACCTTGCGTCTGATGCCTCAAGCTTCATGACCGGCCACGCACTTGTTCTGGATGGCGGCGAGAGCCTCTAGTCACAAAGTGTGGTGTGCCGTTGTGCCGAGGCTAAAGCGAGCTGGCAGAATAACGAGTTGCGATAACGCTCCGTTCACATCTGACGGCGCAAGAATCGCCCGTTGGTTGCCCACAGGCCAGAATGCAGCCCATTCGCCTAGCCCCATCAGTCGACTGCAAGCCAGTTCTAAGGGCAGTACCTTGCCATCATGCTAGTTGGATCGTGGTCACTTTGGCCAATGTAACTGGCTGGTTACTGCCGGAAAGCTCTCATTTTGGTGAACCACCTTTCCCTTGAACAGCGTCAAAAGCACCTTGGTTTCTGAAATGGCAGACGGTTCGCAGGCAAAGATGTCCCGATCCAGAATGATGATATCCGCGGAAAAGCCGGGCCTGAGCATTCCGCTGTATCCACCTCGCCAGCAGGCATTGGCGGCCCGAACGGTATAGCCCATGACAGCTTCCTCGACCGTCAGCGCCTGATCCGGCAGAAACGGGGCCAGTGGGTGGTCGACCAACCGGGCCTGCCGGGTGATCGCCGTTTCGATGATTTCAAACGGGTTCAGCGTGCTGACCGGCCAATCGGACGAAAGGCACCAGTCGGCACCACAGTCCAGCATCTTGCGGAACGCATAGGTATCGCCGCGCCGGTCGGGTCCGATCATGTCCAGCGCGATGTCCGGGATCACCGGGTCAAGCCGCGCCCACAGCGGCTGGATGTTCGCGGTGGCAACACGGGCCAGGCGCGCATAATCGGCAGGGTCCACAAGTTGCAGATGGGTCAGTTGATGCGCCGCAGGCCAAGGCGTATTGGCGGCCCGCGCGATTTCCAACCCGTCGATTGCGCGGCGGACAGCCGCATCGCCGATAACGTGGACATGAATCGCAAACCGCACCGCATCAAGGGCGGTGAACAGGGCATTGATCTGCTCCGCGCCAAACATGCAAGCCGCGTTGCCCGTATTGGCGTCGGCGTAGGGTGCCAACAGGGCAGCCGTGCGGTTCTCGAACACGCCGTCCATGAACACCTTGGCCGAATGCAGGTGCAGATCGGGTCCGGGGTGCGCAGCACGTAGGGCGGAAAGGCGGCTGACGGCGGTGTCGGGCGTGTCGGCCTCGGTCACCAGGACAGCACCAGCCACCCGCAGGGTCAAAAGTCCATCGGCCAGCCCGCGGCCATAAATCCGCACCTCGGTATCAGTGATGCAGGGGTCAAGCACCCCGGTGATGCCATGGGCATTGGCCTCGGCCTGCCCCGCCAACAATCCCTGCAACAGATGTTCATCGGTTAACTGCGGCAGCCGCCTGACGGCCCAAGGGATGGCCTCCTCATGCAGCATCCCGGTGGCGCGGCCCTGCGCATCACGGACAATGTGGCCATTCGGCGGGTCAGGCGTGCGGTTGTCGATGCCGGCCATCGCCAAAGCCCGGCTGTTCAGGCAGGCATTGTGGGCCGAGCTGTCGTAGATCACCACCGGTCGGTCGGACATTGCCTTGTCCAGAACGGCCGCTGCCAGGTTATGGTCGCCAAAGATCCCCGCTTGCCAGCCGGTCCCCAGCACCACAGGCAAACCTGGCTTGGCAGTGGCATGAGCCACAAGCGTTGCCAAAAGGGCGGCCTCTGTCATCACATCATACAGCGATGCGGCCGTGGAAATGTCGGTGCCACCAGACAACAGATGGATATGCGCATCCTGAAATCCCGGCAGCACCAGATGCCCGCCTGCGTCAATCGATTGCGCTGCGTCTGGCGGGTTCCCGGTTCCCAAACCGACAATCACCCCGTCGCGGATCAGCACCCATTCGGCACAGGGCCGGGCCGGGTCCATGGTGCGGATCCTTGCGTTGCGGATCACCAGATCAGCCAAGGCGCAGCGCCTCCAGCGCCGGCCAATCGTTGGCCTGGATCACCCGGGCAGGTTCATTCACATCGCGGGTCCAGCCGAACAGGCACAGAAACGGCACCCGGCCAACTTTGGTCAGGTGCGGCTGATCGGGCGGGTTCCACACCGGTTGATGCGCTGGTTTGATGGTCAGCGGCAGGTCAGGACCAAACCGCCAGCCATGTGGTCCGGTCAGCGGCGCATAAAGCTCTGGGGCGCGATGGCAATGGTCGCGGTAAAGCACATTTGGTGCAATCAGGAACAGACCAAGGTCAAAGTCCGTTGCGACTATGGGTGCAGTTCCCCCGATGATCGAAGCAAAGGCATGGCCATTTGCAAAATCCTCACCAATCTCGGCGCGGGGATACAGATCATAGGTGACCCAAGTCAGGTGGCGCACAGCGTCACCGATGCAACCGGCAAGGGTCGGATGGGTAGCCGCAAGACTGGCCAATGCTACACCCATATGGGCGTCCACCACGGGGTTGGACGGCCCCGGTTGGGGCCCGATCGGCCCTGTCCATCGTGCGATCCCTTGGCGCACCTCGACCGGCCCGTCGCCGGGAAGGCGAGCAAGATAGCGGTCCGCCTCGGCCAGAAGGGCGGCCAGGCAGGCACCGCCTTCCGGTTCTGCGGGCACAGGTGCGGCCAGCCCGCGTTCTGCCAGCATCGGCCGCGGATCGCGCCCGTCATGGGCGGCTGCAATGCGATACACCTCCAGTGCGGCGGCGCAAATCCTGCCCGCCTGATACAGCGCCATCGCCGCGCCATAGCGCACGCGGCCCGACCCCGGTTCGCCCAACGGAGAGCTTAACAAATATGCAGGATCACTCATTGCTACGGAACGCCATGCGCTCCTCCAACAGCTTGCGCTTTTCGGCGCGGTTAAGGATCCAGCCCGCCAGCGCCACCCCGATACCGACGACGACGACCGTGATCGTGGCCAGCGCGTTGATATCTGGCGTAACCCCAAGCTTGACCTTGGACCAGATCAAAAGTGGCAAGGTGGTCGATCCCGGCCCCGTGGTGAAAGAGGTGATGACGACGTCGTCAAGACTGATGGTAAATGCCAGAAGCCAGCCTGACAGAATCGCCGGGAAAGCCGTGGGCAACGTCACATCGCGCAGAACCTGCCAGGGGCGTGACCCAAGGTCCATCGCGGCCTCTTCGATCGCCCGGTCCGCCTGACCAAGCCTCGCCTGCACGATGGTGGTGACGAACACCATGGAAAAGGTGATATGCGCCAGCGTCACCGTCGTGAACCCGCGCTGCCCCGGCCATCCGGTCCAGTCGGCAAGCAAGATGAACATCATCAGCATCGATATCCCGGTAATCACCTCGGGCATGATCAAAGGTGCCGTCACCAGCCCTGAGAAAACAAACCGCCCCCGGAATTTGGTGAACCGCGCCAGCGCAAAGCCAGCCATGGTGCCCAGGATCGTCGCCATGGTGGCCGATACCAGTGCGATCTTCAGCGACAGCAATAGTGCTGCAATGACCTGCTTGTTGGTCCACAGCGAGACATACCATTTGGTCGAAAACCCGCCCCAGACCGTGGCCAGCCGCGATCCGTTGAACGAATACACCATCATCGAAAGGATCGGGATGTAAAAGAATGCAAAGCCAAAGCACAGGACGGTGATCAGAAAGACCGGGCGGCGGTTCATTTCGCGGCCTCCCTGCCTTCGGCCTTTGCCTGATAGCGGCTGTACAGCATGGTGGGCAGAACCATCAGCACCAAAAGCGCCACCGCCACGGTCGAGGCCATCGGCCAGTCGCGCGCCGAATTGAACTCGTCCGCGATCACCCGCCCGATCATCGGCGACGAGGCATCGCCCACCAGGGTCGGGATCACCAGTTCCCCGGCGGCGGGAATGAACACCAACAGGCCGCCCGCGATGATACCCGGCATGGATTGCGGCAGGGTGACATCCAAAAACACCCGGAACGGACGGCTGCCCAGATCCATCGCCGCTTCGTCCAGCGTCGGGTCAAGCCGCTCAAGGCTGGAATACAGCGGCAAGATCATGAACGGCAGATAAGTATAGACCATCACCAAAACGACAGCGAAGTTGGTGTTCATCATCGGAATGGATTTCAGTGCCCAGTTCAGCGGCACCACGAAATTCCAGATGTCGGTCAACAGCTGGTTGAACCAGCTGGATTTGCCCATCAGACCCATCCACGCGTAAACCCGCAGCAAGAACGAGGTCCAGAATGGCAGGATCACCAGCATCAACAAGATGCTGCGCCAGCTTTTGGATACCCGCGTCAGACCCAGTGCCATCGGATACCCCAAAAGCAGGCACAAGATCGTCGCCAAGCCAGCATTCATCAACGAAATGAAGAATGACCGGATGTAAAGGTCATCGGTAAACAGGCGTTGATAGCCTCGCAGGCTGATCCACGGGTCCTCGCCCCCATAGCCAAAGGGGGGTGCCGTCGGCTTCTGGCTGGCCACGCTGATCGCAAGCACGATCAGGAACGGCACCATGAACCACAGGACCAGCCACAGGTACGGCATCGCGATGATCAGATCTGACCAGCCTTTGCGGTTGAACCAACGGGAAAGGCGGGTTTCGGCCATGTCAGTCCCGCAGCAATATGGCCGAAGCCGGATCAAAGCTGATCCAGACCCGATCGTGCCAATCGGGGCGCTTGTCGCCCTTGCGCTTGGCATTGACGGCATGAACCGACAACAACTCTCCAGACGGCAGGATCACCCGGTAAAGACTGTCCTTGCCGAAATACGCCAGATCCTTGATCTCGCCCTCAATCACGTTGGGGCCATCGGGGCGATCGTGGTGGATGGTCAGTTTCTCTGGCCTGATCGCAAGGGTAAGCGGCTCGCCGGCGACCAGATCGGGGATCGTCACGGCCTGCACGGCCCGCCCGAATGCCGGAACCTCGATCTCGGCGTTCTGGCCGTTCACTTTGGTCACACGTGCCTCATACTGCGACATCGACCCAAGGAAGTTGGCGACAAACCGGCTGGCAGGATGCTCGTAGACCTCGCCGGGTGGGCCAACCTGCTTGACCGCTCCCTTGTCCATCACGGCAATCCGGTCGGCCAATGTCATCGCTTCTTCCTGATCATGACTGACCACAATGAAGGTAACGCCGGTCCGCTCCTGAATGCTCATCAATTCGAATCGTCAACCTCGAAGCCATCGGTAACCTTTGACCGCAGCAATGACCGACGCAACTCCTGCAATAGTAAGTGAAGCGATGAGAGTGATTTGACGTGCTTCATTGGATGGGCGTTGATTGGAGAAGCCAAAGTCAACAATCTGAAGAACAAAGCCA
>NZ_JANMET010000087.1:0-15336 GCF_031377265.1 Tabrizicola sp.
TCCTGCACATCACCCGACATGGCTTCGACCACCACCTCGTGCTGCAACAGGCCGGTCCGCACCTTTTGCGGATCGGCGCCGTGCTTGTCGATCTTGTTGATCGCCACGATCATCGGCACTTTCGCCGCTTTCGCATGCGCAATCGCCTCAATCGTCTGCGGCATCACCGCATCGTCAGCCGCCACCACCAGCACCACAATATCGGTGACATTCGCACCGCGTGACCGCATCGACGTAAAGGCCGCGTGGCCCGGCGTGTCGAGGAAGCTGATCACAGCGCCGGTATCCGTCGTCACCTGATAGGCACCGATATGCTGGGTAATGCCACCGGCTTCGCCAGACACCACATTGGCGTGGCGAATGGCGTCCAGCAGACTTGTTTTTCCGTGGTCGACATGGCCCATGATCGTCACGATCGGCGGGCGCGCAATCAGGTCTTCGTCGCGGTCTTTCACCGTGTCGATCACCTGTTCCACGTCCGAATCCGAAACGCGCACGGCCTTGTGGCCGAATTCCTCGATCACCAGTTCGGCCGTGTCCGCATCGATGGCCTGATTCATCGTGACCATCATGCCCATCTTCATCAGGCTTTTGACCACATCGGCGGCGCGTTCCGCCATCCGGTTGGCCAGTTCGCTGACCACGATGGTTTCCGGCAACTGCACGTCGCGCACTTGCTTTTCGGCCTTCTGGCCCAGGCCCAGCGCCTTGGCGCGCGCCTTTTCCTGCTTGCGCTTCATCGCGGCAAGGCTGCGCTGACGCCCGCCTTCGCCGGCCAGCGCATCGTTCAGGGTCAGCTTGCCGGTACGGCGCGCGTCTTCACCTGCGGTGCGCTTGGCACCACGGTCACGCTCGGCATCACGCTCGCGTTCGGTCTTGCGTGGCGCAAGGCCGGGCTTGGACGATGGCGGCCCTCGCAGATCGGCGCTTGGTGCGGCGGGTGCCGCAGATTCGCTGGTCTTGGCGGCAGCGGCTGGCGGCGGCATGGTCGAACGCGACCGCGTGCCCAGCACGTCTACCTTGCGGGCATCCGCTACGGCCAGCTTTTCCGCGGCTTCTGCACGGGCGGCAATGGCTTCTTCTTCGATCTTGAGGCGCTTGGCCTCATCGCGGGCGCGATCTTCACGCTCCTTGGTCTCGATCTCTTCGCGGCGACGCGCGCGGTCTTCTTCGCGGATTTTGTCGTCAGCGGCACGGCGGACTGCGTCCTCCTGCTCGCGCGCCTTTGCGGCGCGCAACGCTGTCATCCGGCGCTCCATCTCGGCGTCAGAAATTCCGGCCGGGCGCTTTGATGGGTCACCGTATGAAGTGGTCGCGGCAGGCGTAGCCGCGCCCGGCGTTCCCGGCTTTGCCGAGGGAACCACGACGCGCTTGCGCTTCGTCTCAACCAGGACACTTTTGGTCCGGCCATGGCTGAAGCTTTGCTTCACCTGTCCGGAACGGGGGGCGCCACCACCAAGGCCAAGAGGTTTCTTGCCGTCTGTATCGCTCATGCGTCTTACGTATCCTTCATGGCGGTCTCGCCGCCGTCCTGCTCGCCGATCTGCTCCCGCAGACCTGCCAGCCTTGCCGCTTCCTCTACAACACGCGTTCTGAGTCCACCAGCGGCAAGCGCGGCGTGTATCGCACGTTCGCGGCCGAATGCCAAACCCAATTCCCCTGCGGTCAAAACGCCAATAAAGCCGCTCTTGCCTTCGGGTGGATGAAGCTTGGTCTTGCCGCGCTCCGACCCATCGCTGGCCTGCAAAAGCGTGACCGCCCTGCCCTTGACCAGCCAGTCCTTCACCTTCTCATAGCCCATCACGGCGCCACTTGCCTTGCGCGCCATGCTGATCAGATCGACCACCCGGCGCACCAGCAAATCTTCGACCAGATCGGCCATCCCCTCCGGCACCTTTACCGGTTGACGGGCGGCACGAGCGAACAGGCCCTTCTTTGCCGCCTTTTCAATCGCGGCGCGGTCCGCACTCACATAAAACCCGCGCCCCGGCAGGCGGCCAAGGATATCCGGCGTCACCACGCCTTCGGGGTCCAAGCAAAAGCGGATCAACCCCGCTTTCGGCTGGCTTTCCCCGGTCACAATACACTTGCGTTCCGGGTCGTCCTGGTCTTTTTCCCGGCCGCCGCGCGTCATGGCGCGTCTCTCCGAGGCCTGAAATCAGGCCTCGGCCTCCGCGTCTGCATCGTCTTCGACCTTCGTGGCCAGTTCGGCAGGGTCCACCCAGCCCAGCATCACCCGCGCCGTCATCACCAGATGCTGCGCTTCCTCCAGGCTCATCTCGAACTTCTCGAGGACGCCCTCGTCCTTCTTGCGCACGCCACCTTCCGTGGTCCAGCCGCCCGCCAATTCCCAGTCGGCACAGGTGGCAAAGTCTTCCAGCGTCTTGATCCCGTCCTGCCCCAGCGCCTCAAGCATCTGTGGCGTCAGGCCCTCGAACTCCACCAGACTGTCCTCGACACCCAGCGCGCGGGCGCTTTCCATCGCCTTGGTGTTGGCCGCCTCCAGGTAATCGCGCGCCCGGGCCTGCAACTCGCCCGCCGTGCCTTCATCGAACCCGTCAATCGACAAGAGCTCGTCCAGATCGACGTAGGCCACTTCCTCAAGGTTGGTGAACCCTTCGGACACCAGCAACTGCGCCATCATCTCGTCCACATCCAGCGTGTCCATGAACAGCTTGGTGCGTTCCGCGAACTCGGCCTGACGGCGCGAGGATTCTTCGCTCTCGGTCATGATGTCGATATCAAGGCCGGTCAGCTGGCTTGCCAGGCGCACGTTCTGGCCGCGCCGCCCGATGGCCAGCGACAGCTGCTCATCCGGCACCACAACCTCGATCTTGCCGCCTTCTTCGTCGATCACGACCTTGGACACTTCCGCCGGCTGCAGCGCGTTCACCAGGAACGTCGCCTGATCCTGATTCCACGGAATGATGTCGATCTTTTCGCCCTGCAATTCGTTCACCACGGCCTGCACCCGGCTGCCGCGCATACCGACGCAAGCACCCACCGGGTCGATCGAATTGTCATAGCTGATCACGGCAATCTTGGCGCGCGAACCCGGATCACGGGCCACGGCCTTGATCTCGATGATGCCGTCATAGATTTCCGGCACTTCCATCTTGAACAGTTCCGCCATGAACTGCGGGTCGGTCCGGCTGAGGAACACCTGCGGGCCGCGCGCTTCACGCCGCACGTCCTTGATGAAACAGCGCACCCGGTCGCCGATGCGATAGCTTTCGCGCCCGATCTTTTCGTTGCGGCGCAGGATGCCCTCGCCTCGGCCGATATCGACGATGACGTTGCCGTATTCCTCGCGCTTGACCGCGCCGTTGATGATGGTGCCCTTGCGGTCCTTGAATTCCTCGTACTGGCGATCCCGCTCCGCTTCGCGGACCTTCTGCAAGATCACCTGCTTGGCCGACTGCGCGGCGATCCGGCCAAGATCAACCGGCGGCACTTCGTCGATGATCTCGCTGCCAAGCTCCGCGTCAGCCTTCAGCAGCAGCGCCTGCTTCAACGTCACCTGTGCGTGGTGATTCTCTACCGCGTCATCCTCGACCACAGTCCGCACGCGGGTGAACGATGCCCGCCCGGTTTTGCGGTCGATCTTCACCCGGATATCCATTTCCGCGCCGTAACGCGATTTGGCGGCCCGAGCGAGGCTGTCTTCCATCGCCTCGATCACCAGTTCCGGGTCGATCATCTTTTCGCGCGCGACTGCCTCGGCGGTCTGCAAAAGCTCAAGCTGGTTGGCCGAAGTGATTGCCATTGGTCGTTGCTCCCGGTTCTTAGTGTTTTGTCACGGGGGTGGCGTTGTCCGCCTCATCCCCATCGATATCCGCATCCGTCACATCTTCGATCTCATCGAACTCGCCTTCGGCGGGCTCATGCACCTTCTTCTGGCGCAGCATCTCGGCGATCAGCTCTTCGGTCAGAATGAGCTTGGCGTCCGACAGCCAGTCGAACTTCAGCCCGATGGTGACCTCTTCGCCGCCTTCTTCAATCGTGATCAGAACCTCGTCGCCCTCGGCCCCGGCCAGCGTGCCCTTGAACCGGCGGCGGCCGTCGATCAGTTCCGTCGTCTCCATCCGGGCTTCCCAGCCTTTCCAGGCCTCGAAATCCTTCAACCGGGTCAGTGGACGGTCGATGCCGGGGGAAGACACTTCCAGAACATAGTTTTCCTCAACCGGGTCTTCGACGTCCAGCACGGCAGACACCGCAGTCGAGATCTCGCCGCACTCATCCACGCCGATGCCGCCATCAGGCCGATCGGCCATGATCTGCAGAATGCGCGTTCTGCCGCCCATCAGACGCACGCGCACCAGTTCGAACCCCATCCCTTCGATGACGGGTCCGATGATGTCCGCAAGGCGGCGGTCGATGGCAGTCTTGGCGATCAGGTCTGACATTCAGCTTCCAGAGGTGGTTTGAAAAACAAAAAACGGGCCAAGCGGCCCGCTGCAACTTTCGGTAGCTTCGAGTGTGGACCTCGAAACCGCTGTTGAGGTGGATATAGGCCGCGCAGGCTGAGTCTGCAAGTGCAGATGCGCGCGGGGTCAGAGCTTGCGAAACACCATGACCAGACCCCGGTCGTCCTTGTGCGGGTGGTCCGCATCCTCATAGATCGGGATATCGCGAAACGCGACCGGGGTGATCTTGCCCTGCGCCACCAGCAGCGCCAGCGCCGACCCAAAGCCAACACCATCCAGCACCGGCGCAATGGTGCCGCACACAAACACCGCACCGGGGCGGGTGATGCGCAACAGTTCGGGAAAACACTCCGGTCCCACATGGCCATGCGTGAACGTCCCGCAAGTCACGATGGCATCATAGCTGCCGTCCGCAATCGGCAGTGTCGCGGTCAGGTCGCCCAGAATCAGGCCGCGATACAGGTTCTTCTCATGCGCGATGGCCAACATTTCCGGCGTGATATCCAGCGCATCGACCGTCAGGTCCGCCAGATGCTCGGCCACCAGCCCGGTGCCCGCGCCAATGTCCAGAACCTCGCCCAGCGGGTCCGCTTCAGCCTTCAGAATGGTGGCGATTTCCCGTGGTGCGATGTAACCCCATGCGGTGCCAAAGCTTTCGTCATAGGTTTCAGCCCAATCGCCGTACATACGCCGCGCGTCCTCCGGGCCATTGATCTCGTAGGCTTGATCCAGATCGTATCCATCCAGTGACATCGGCTTCTCCTTCTTTGGGTCCGGGCAACCAGATCAGAAACGCGTGACAAGCAGATGAAGCGGCGGATGCGGGGCTCAGTCTGTTAAGATTCGGTAAAAGCGTTTTGCTAACTCATTGTTTTTATTTGACCCGATGTCTTGTCCACGCGTGGACAAACCGTCAGTCGTCCTTTTCTTGCCACAACACCCCTCCCCGCGTTGCCCTCTCCCCGACAAGCTGCGATAGTCCCAAAGTCACCCCGAAAGGAGGCCCGTTTACCCGTGACGGGACCACGATCACACCTCCGCTGGCTCGCCCCGCTCGCCCTCTCGGCGGCCCTTTTCGCGTTGCCTGCCGCAGCCCTCGACCGGCTGGATTTTCAGGTGGCGACGACCGACAAGGATCTTTCCAAAGCGGTCAGGTCTGCCTCCCTCCTCCTGTCCCAGCAGGCGCAGGGCCAAACCAACCCGCAAGATCTATTCGCCGCCGCCCGCGACGATTATGGCCGCATCCTGAACGCCCTCTATGCCAAGGGCCACTACTCCGCCGTCATCACCATCCGCATCGACGGGCGCGAGGCCGCCGACATTCCCAGCCTAGAAGCCCCCACCTCGATCAGCCAGATCGCAGTCAGCGTCGACCCCGGCCCGCTGTTCAGATTCTCGCAAACCAGCATCGCCCCGGTCAGTTCCGAAACCACCGTTTCACCTGCCTTTCAAAAAGGCCAACCCGCAGAAAGCGGCGTCATCGCCGACGCCGTGAGCACGTCGCTGCTGGCATGGCGGAACGCTGGGTTTGCCAAGGCCGCTGTCGCCTCCGAAGACATTGTGGCCGATCACGCCAACGCCACCCTGGCCGCAACGCTCCGCCTTAACCTCGGCCCAAGGCTTCGTTTCGGCCCCCTGGCCGTCGAAGGCGAGGCCCGGATGCGCGAGCGCCGGATCCGCAAGATCGCCGGCTTGCCAGAGGGTGAAGTCTTCAGCCAACAAGCCCTGGACCGCGCCGCCACGCGCCTTCGCCGGACCGGGATCTTCAGTTCTGTCACCCTGACCGAAGACGATCAGATCACCGCACCCGACCTTCTTGGCATCACTGCCAACGTTGTCGAACACAAGCCGCGCCGCTATTCGTTGGGCGCTGAAATCGCGAGCCTTGATGGGCTGGCGCTGTCCGGCTACTGGCTGCACCGCAACTTGATGGGCGGTGGAGAGCGGTTGAAGATCGAAGGGGAAATCACCAACATCGGAGCCAGCACAAACGGCGTCGATTACTCGCTGGGCATCACGCTGGATCGCCCCGCCACGCTGTCGCCAGATACAACCGCCGGCCTGACACTCGATCTATCTCACCTCGACGAAGTGGACTATTTCGCCGACACCGTGGAATTTGGCCTCGCCTTCACCCATTATTTCTCGGAAACGCTTACGGCACATGCGGGTCTGACCTACAAATATCAACGCGGCGAAGATCCCGGTGGGTCATTCGAATATCGCAACCTGTCGTTGCCAATTGGCGCAACCTGGGACCGCCGTGACGTTCCGGCGAATACCTCCCGCGGCTTTTATCTGGATGCAGAGGTGAAGCCCTTCCTTGGGTTCGGCACCACAGATTCTGGCGGCCGCTTCACCTTTGACGGGCGGGCTTATCGTAGCATCGGCGCGCCGGGGCGGCTTGTGCTGGCGGCACGGCTTCAGATGGGGGCGATTTTGGGGGCGGATATCCTTGATACGCCGCGCGACGAGTTGTTCTTTTCCGGCGGCGGCGGCACTGTGCGCGGGCAACCCTACCGCTCGCTTGGTGTGCCCATTACCAAAGCCTTCGGGCCCGAGTTCCTGATCGGCGGTGCGCATTTCCTTGGCGCTTCCTTTGAGGTCAGGGCCAAGGTGACGGACCGCATCGGTGTTGTCGGTTTCTTCGATGCCGGAAGCGTCGGTGCTGACGGGTTTTTCAGCGATTTCGGTGGCTGGCATTCCGGCGCAGGGCTTGGCCTGCGCTATGACACCGGCTTTGGCCCCATCCGGTTGGATATTGCCGCGCCTGTGGGGGGTGATACCGGAGACGGGGTTCAGATCTACGTCGGTCTGGGGCAGTCGTTCTGATGTGCCGCGCCCTTGCACTCATCTGGCTCCTGGCGGCGCCCGCACATGCCCAACAGGATGATCGCAGCTATCTTACCGCGTTTCTGGAAGACAATCTCTCGGGTGCCGGGCGCGTCGTGACCATCACCGGTTTTAGTGGCGCTCTGTCATCGCAAGCCGCGATCAAACAGATGACAATCGCAGATGATGAAGGCGTCTGGATTACCTTGAACGGCCTGGTTCTGGATTGGAGCCGATCATCGCTGTTGTCTGGCGAAGTCATCGTCAATGAACTGTCAGCCGAAGAAATCATCATCGCCCGCGCGCCGAACCCCGGCGACAGCGCTTTGCCAAGCCCCGAAGCGGCAGGGTTCAGTCTGCCTGAGCTTCCAGTGTCGGTTGAGATCGGAAAGGTTTCGGCGGACCGGATCGTGCTGGAACCCGCTTTGCTGGGGCAATCCGTTGAAGGCAGCCTTGAGGCTTCGCTGTCGCTGGTGGCGGGCG
This sequence comes from Tabrizicola sp., assembly GCF_031377265.1. Lineage (GTDB taxonomy): Bacteria > Pseudomonadota > Alphaproteobacteria > Rhodobacterales > Rhodobacteraceae > JAUYQR01. The sequence continues at coordinate 7,743 of NZ_JANMET010000087.1, forward strand.
AAGGCATGGCGTCCTTTGCGCTGCTGCGCGATGATGACGGGCCGGATGGGCAAATCACGCTGGAAGCAAGCTATTCCAATACCGGGCGGATGCTGGCGCTTTCGTTGATCGCGAAGGAAGGCGAAGGCGGGCTGGCTGCAACGCTGCTGGGTCTTCCGGGTGCACCTTCAGCGGAGTTTTCGGTGCTGGGAAGCGGACCACTGGAGGATTTCGGCGCGGATGTCCTGCTGGCCACCGATGGTGAACAGCGGCTGGCGGGGCGCATCACCATAGCCTCCGACGCCGCTGCGGGCTATCGGTTCAAGGCGGCCCTTTCAGGTAACATGGCGCCACTGTTCGCGCCCGACTACGCGGCGTTCTTTGGGCCGGATGTATCGATGATCGCAGACGGGTTGCGATCATCCACCGGGCGGCTGACGCTGAACGAGTTTTCAGTTCTGACCCGGTCGCTGAAGGTGTCGGGGGCGGCTACGCTTGCGGCGGATGGTCTTCCCGAAGAACTGTCGCTGACCGGAAGGCTCGCGTCGCCCGATGGTGCGCCGGTACTACTGCCACTTTCCGGCGATGCCACGCGGGTGCGTGGAGCCGAGATCGCCCTGTCCTACACGCAGGAAAATGAGGCTGGCTGGAAAGGATCGTTCCAGCTTGAAGGCTTGGACCGGCCGGATTTTGCGGCAGACCGGCTTGATCTGTCGGGCTTCGGGCAGATTGGGCGCTCGGACGCTGGCCGCAGTTTCGATGGAACCGCCACGTTCACGGCCAGCGGTCTGCGCCCGACTGACCCGGCCATTGCTGCGGCACTGGGGCAGGCCATAAGCGGCGGCGTCGATGCGAAATGGAGGCAAGGAGAGGGGGCGCTAACGCTGCAGAATCTGCAGATGTTTGGCGAAGATTACGAGGCGCGGGCCAATCTTGAGGTCGAAGGGTTAGACAAGGCGTTGCTGACGACGGGGCGCGTCGAACTGATTGCGCAGGACTTTGGGCGCTTTTCGGCGTTGGTGGGGCGGCCTCTTGGGGGGTCCGGGACGGCGGTGATCGATGGCTTTGCCAGCCGGCTTTCGGGGGCGTTTGACGCGACGGCCCGCTTTGCAGGCACGCGATTGAAAGTGGGCATCGCCGAAGTTGACCGGCTGCTTGACGGCCCGTCCAGCCTAGACGCGTCGATCAAACGAGACGAGACAGGAACCACTTTGCGCAGCCTGTCGGCAAAGGCCCGCACCTTAGAGCTTACTGCGGCGGGCGTGGTATCGTCGCAGGCGTTGGACCTGACCGGGCGCTTGACGATTGGTGACCTTGGCGACCTTGGCCCCGGCTATCGGGGGGCGGTTTCGCTGGATGTGGGCTTTACCGGGACGCCAGAAGACGGGCGTATTGGCGTTGCCGGAACCGGAAGCGCGCTTGCGTTTGGTCGGCCCGATCTGGACAGGGTTCTGGCGGGGCAAAGCGTACTTGCAGCAGTGATCGCCCTGAAAGACGGTGAGCTGCAGGTAGAAGATGCGCGGCTGACAAACCCACAAGTCAGCGTGACTGCAACGGGGCGGATCGCGGGCGCTTTGCGCCAGATTGATCTGCAGGCGCGGCTGAACAACCTTGGGATCCTGCTGCCAGAATTTCCGGGGGCGCTGACGGTTTCGGGCCGGGCGACGCAAGATGACAAAGGCTATCTGCTGGATTTGCGTGGTACTGGGCCGGGCGCGGTGAATGCAAAGGTTTCCGGTCGGATCGATGGGTTGTTCAAGTCAGCAAGCCTAGATCTTTCCGGCACGGCGCAGGCGGGTCTGAGCAACGTCTTTCTTGAACCGAGGTCGATTTCGGGGCCGGTCCGGTTTGATCTGAAGTTGAACGGGCCCTTGCGGCTTTCCTCGTTGGCGGGACGGGTTTCCCTTGGGGGGGGGAGGTTGACCGACCCGAGGCTCGGCCTTGCGTTCGAGCGGATCGAAGCCATCGTTGATCTTTCGGCCGGGAAGGCACGCGTTTCCGCGACGGCGCAGGCATCGACCGGCGGCAAGGTACGGATCGACGGGCCGGTTGGCCTTTCCGCGCCGTATTCAGGTGATCTGGCAATTGCCGTCGATCGCATCAGGCTTGTTGATCCCGAGCTTTACCAGACGGTTGCCGATGGCAGCTTGCGCATCGAAGGGCCGCTGACCGGCGGCGCGTTGATTGCGGGCAGGATCAACCTCTCAGAAACGGAGATCCGGGTTCCATCCAGCGGATTTGCCGGCGCCGGTGGCTTGCCGGACCTGCGCCATGTGAATGAACCGCAAGAAGTTCTGGCAACGCGACGCAAGGCCGGGTTGCTTGGCACTGGATCCGGGCGGCCTGGCGGAGGAGACGGATCGGGGCGTTTCCGTCTGAATGTGGAGATTGTGGCGCCGAACCGGGTATTCGTCCGCGGGCGCGGCATCGACGCTGAACTTGGCGGGGCGTTAACCCTTTCAGGCGACACCGCAGCCATCGTGCCATCGGGCGGGTTGAACCTGATAAGGGGGCGGCTGGATATCCTGGGGAAGCGTCTGGTTCTGACAGCGGCCGACCTGACGCTTGAAGGCGATTTCGTGCCCGACATCCTGGTACAAGCCAGTACTGAAAGCGACGGGATAACCAGTTTCGTGACCATCGAGGGACCTGCCGATGACCCTAGGGTTTCTTTCACGTCGGTTCCAGAACTGCCGCAGGAAGAAATCTTGTCGCGCCTGTTGTTCGGACGTGGTCTGGACACGATTTCCGCTTTGCAGGCAGCACAATTGGCAAACGCAGTAGCGGTTCTGGCAGGACGTGCCGGTGAAGGCGTGATTGGCAGGCTGCGGCAAAGCTTTGGTCTTGATGATCTGGATCTTACGACAGCCGAAGATGGCGCAACCTCAATTAGGGCCGGAAAGTACATCGCGGAAAATCTCTATACCGAGATCGAAGTGGACCAGGAAGGCAAGAGCCGTATCAACCTGAACCTTGACGTCAGGCCGGGCGTTACGCTCAAGGGTCGGGTCGCTGCAGACGGGGAAACCGGCATCGGCATCTTTGTCGAGCGGGACTATTAATGAAGAGCCCCCTGCTTACAGGGCAGGGTGCGCTCTCTTATCAGGGGCTAAACTGCAACGTCTAACGCCCCAAGCTTTTGAAGCTGATCAGGGTTTTTGCGGTACCTCTTCATCATCGCCGCCACACAGTGCAACGCAGAGGATGATCGGTATCAGCAGCAACGGCAGGATGCCAATGCTGGAAGCAGGCTTCTCGGCGATAACTTCAGGCTGGCCCTCTTCGACGATGACCGGGCCGCCAGCAAAGACGGCTGAGGTCGACAAGGCTACGGCGAGCACGGGGGCAAGGAACTTGTTCATTTGTAGTCTCCACATCAAACATGAGAGTTTTTGATATTGCATTTGATGTATATTTCAAAGCCCGCATATACAAAATCTATGCGAAAATCGCCAATGCTACACTGTCTGATGTGTCACGCCCTCGCGTATGGCTCAACAGTTTGATTAATCAACAACTTTCTCGAAGTCGATGTATCCCGTGCCTGGGCTGGTCCACTGGCGCGACTTTCGCACCAATGCACCCTCAAGCCAGAAGTCATTCGTGATCTTGCCCTGCGCACGCACGCATTCTTCTTTGACATGCGTTGTCTTGTGACTGCGCGAGAACACCTCGATCGTTTCGGTACCAACGACCGTCAAGGTGCAATCATAGTCACGCCGTTCGCTTTTGTCCTCTGCCCCCAGAAAGAAGTAGGCTCGCTGGTTGGTGGCACCGTTCTGCGACAACTGGGCCAAGGTCGGGGCGCTTGCCGACATCAGGTCCGGGCCTAGGCCGCGCGTCTGGATCAAGACCCCGTTGCGCAACGAGAAGGTGGTTCCGTCGGTGGTGGACCATGTCACCACGTCACCTTTGGTGTCGGTGATCGTCACCAAGGCATCTGCCGCGCGCGCCGGGATGATGACGCGCAGAATCGGAATGCCGTACTTCTCGATCTCGGCGCGAGGTATTTGGCCGGTGCTGGCAGGCTGCGCCGCCACTGCCCGCTTTCCAGACACGCGTGACAGGGTGGCCTTTGCAAACCCGCCGACAGCTTTGGCCAGGGGTGAAGGCTCGCCCCTGTCGTTGCCACAGGCCGACATCAACGCCACGGCAGCGATGCACGCCAGCAGTCGAGTCATTGACCTCACCGCCAGACCCTTCCCCATTCGGGATCAAGGGCGTCGGTATGGTAATCGCGGATCGAATCGTAGAGCCTGTCGTCCACATCGACACGCGCCCCGCCATCACCGGTTGAAGGACGCAGGGTTGTTCCAAACGCGCGCTTGCCCTGTTCGCCAAGTGCCCAGTTCAACGGAATCGAGAACCGCACACCCTTGTCGAAACCGCCGCTGCCAAATTCGGTCGAGGTGGCGTCGGTTACCGTTGCAAACGCGCCAACCCGCCAACCGTTGACGAATACCCGGTCCAGCGACACCGTGGCGCCGACATCGCCGGCAAGATACTTGCCGACATCCAGCTCTCCGACAAAACCGTTGCCAAAGTCATAGTAGGCCGCCACATGGCCAGTGACGACATCATAGTCATACTCGCCAAAGCCAAGGCCGCCATCGGTGTCGCGCTGTTTGGTGTAGTTAACCTCGACCCCAAGCGCGAGGCGGCTGTCGACCGGTTTCCAAAGCAATTCACCGGAAACGCCAGCATGCATCCGCTCCAGGTAACCAAAGGTGACGCGAGAGTAGAAGTCTTTCGCAGGGCGGGCAAACCAAGCCAAGGTCAGCCGTTCCAGCGCGGGATCACCGAACTTGCTGTACCGCGAGCCATCGGTGCGAACCGGCTGCAACAGCGAAGTTGAGGGGTTGCCGGACCGGTCGATGTTTCCCGCCAAACGCTTGTAGATCGTTCCCGAGAAGACCAGCCCAGGGCGAATGTCGTAGGCCGCGTTGAGCCGCAAACCAACATCGCCCTTCAGCGGTTCGCTGATGCGGAAGGCAGGCTTCAGGCTCCAGCGGAATTTCGGGTACAGATCCTCGCCGCCGATGGCATAGGCCGGAACCGGGCCTGCATCACTGATTGCAATCTTGTCACGCAGCAGCGACGCGTTGTCGGCCGCATACTCCAGCTCTTCCAGATCCCGGCGCCGGATGGTGATTTTGGATGCACCGATGCCGTTGACCACTGGAACAATCTCGAACACTTCTACCGACGCTGGCATCACATAGGTCAATGCCCGCGCCGTGCGGCCAATCGCTTGCGACCCGGCATCGACGCGGTTGTTGCGAATGCGGATCTGAACGGTGTTCGCGTTATAGGCGATATCTTCGATGATGATCCCGTCAACCGCCAACCGCTTGGCAAGATTTTCGCGCAAGATCGGGCCCGCATCGGCTTGCGTCACCCAACCACCGTCATAGGCATCAGGATCGGCGCTGCGAGCGGGGCGAAGATTGAGTGGCACCGGCGCGGCACCCATGACCCCGCCCGTTGCCCGGCTTTTGGGATCCAGCACCAGATGAAAGACCAGACCGATCTCGGTGCCGTAGAGCGAATATGCGCCGTAGCGGACATTTGGCCCCTTCTGATACTCGATCCCAAAGTTGAACGGGCTGTCGCGGTCGATGATCCCGCGCGTGTCATCCTCGAGCGTATAGGCGTCTGACGAATACTCTGCCTTAAAGGTCCAGCGGTCATTTATCTTGTACTCGATGCCGCCAAACGGCGCTGCATCCCCGCGAAACCACTGATCGACATTCGGCTTACCCCGGTCATCGGATGCAAGGGGCGGACGCTCGCCAAACGGTTGGCCAAGGCCGCCGTAACTGCCCAGCCGCCCCCATCCCAGACCGGCCGTAACCTTCAGGCGATCCGAAAAGGTCTTTGTGGCCGCGATGTACTCGGATGAGAACAAGCCCTTGCCGGTGAAATCCTGCAGGCCGATGGTCAGCGATGGCGCATAGCGACCTTCGCTCAACACCTGATAGCGCAGGTCAAAACTGCGGTCGTCATTCTTGGTGTTATCGGCTGGAAACAGCGTGTTCCAATCCCGCCATGTCTGAAACCGGAAAGCGCCAGACAAACGCGGCGTGATCTGAAAGCTGATGGTGGCGCGGGTGACTGGGCCGATCACAGAAGTGCTGAATGAAAACGTCGCGTCCTCTTGGGCGTCGCCCGAGGGCATGTCGATCAAGCCCGTCGCACCGTTGATGTTCAGCGATTTGGTCATCTCGGCCTGCGCCGTCCCGGTCGCAAAGGCCAAACCGAATGCAAGCGTGGCAATCAAGAGACGGAGCGAAAAATCCATGGCGTCCACGATCAGGAATGTCCGTCTAGTCTATGCGAAAGCTTTGGCGTTTGGGCAAGACCTATCGTTTGTTTCCAGACCGGAACCGCAACATCTATGGCCAAAGTACCCAGCTCGCATCGCCGTCGCTTCGAGGCTTTTGCCCCCAATCCAGCAAGGCTACGGCAAAAATCCGAACGGTTTCAGCGGTCTATCAAACGTCGTCTTCCAGCCGCAGCCGAAGCTCGCGAAGCACGGGCAAAAGCGACCGGACACGCTCTGCGCCCAAGGCCTGAACCACGTCGCCGATCAGCGGAACGACACTGGCCACGGCAGAATCACGCGCGGCGCGGCCAGAGGGGCTGATGCCGACGAATTTCTGGCGCGCATCCTCCCAATCAGGACGAATGTGCACGTGCCCCGCCCAGACAAGTTTGGCTAGGGTATTGGTCATCGCGCCCCGGGTAACGTGAAAGGACCGAGCCAGTTGTGCCGGTGTCCGCTCCTCGCCAACGCGCGCCAAGTGATTGAGGACGGAAAAATGCGACAGTTGCATCCCCTTTGGCAGCACCTTGGAAATCCGGTTGCGGGCAAGTTGATCTGCCATGAACAGCTCGCCAAACAGGGCAACCGCGATGTCATCGGTCTTCTCGTTGGTCATGGGCCGTCAAAGCTCCGGTCATGTGCAAGCGAGGGGATGCGGCGTCGCGCTTCGGCCACCTGGGCAAGGTCGATGTCAACCAGCGTCACGCCAAGTTCGGTGCCGGCGTCAGCTATAATCTCGCCCCAAGGCGCCACTGCAAGCGAATGCCCATGCGTCCGGCGGCCCTTGCCCATCGATTCAGCGTGAAAACCGGTCTGCGCCGGGGCCAGCACATAGCAGCCAGTTTCGATCGCCCGGGCACGCAGCAGCACCTCCCAATGCGCGGCGCCCGTGATGTGGTTGAACGCAGCCGGAACCGTCAGGATCTGCGCACCGGCCTGTGCAAGGCGGCGATACAGCGCGGGAAAGCGCAGGTCATAGCAGACCGTCATCCCGATCTTTCCGAACGGAGTGTCTGTGACAACCGCGCGGCCCCCCGGGCGGTAACCTTCGCTTTCGCGGTAAACCTCGGTCGGTGAGACATTGACGTCGAACATGTGGATCTTGTCATAACGCGCGACGATTCCGCCATCCGGGTCGATCAGAAAGGACCGGTTGGCAAAGCGACCATCCGCGTCATCCGTCAAAAGCCCAAGCGAGCCGATCAGCAGCCAGATGCCCGCCTCACGCGCCTCATCGCGCAGGGCGGAAAGGGTTTCGTCCCGGTCTTCGGTCCGGAACACCGCCCTTTG
>NZ_JANMET010000122.1:0-22513 GCF_031377265.1 Tabrizicola sp.
CCGAAAACACGATGCCATGCTCTTTCATGGTGGCAATGCCGTAGGCGATCGCCTCATCTGACATCTCGGGATTGTCCTTCTTGATCATGTCGTTGGCGGCGGTGTTGTCGCCGTACAGATAATTGGTCCAGCCGATCGCCGATCCGTCGACAAAGCACTGCGCCACCTCGGGCCGGTTGGCGACGGTGTCGGTCAGGGTCTCGATGGTGGTCGAGTAGGCGGTATAGCCTGCATCCGCGATCAGCCAGGCGTCCGGCTTGATCCCGGTTTCCTTTTCAAAGAAGTACGGCTCCGACGACAGATAGCCCTGCATCCCCCAGGTCGTGTTGGCAATCAGCGGTGCGGCCGAGAAGGTATAGACCTCGCGCTGTTCCGGCTTGAACCCGTAGGCCTGGATCATCCAGGCCCAGAAGGTCAGCACGCCGCCATCCGAAATCAGCACCTTGTCCAGCTTGGCCAGATCGGCGAACGAGGCTGCGGCACCCGGATGCGTCACGATGACTTGCGGGTCCTTCTGGAACGACGCTGCAACCGTGATGATCGGCAGGCCTTCCTGCACCGCGGAAAAGCCGTCCAGCGTCGATCCGCCCATGTTGAAATCGATCTGGCCCGCCAGCATCAGGGCGCGGTTGTTCACCTGCGGCCCGCCCGGCAGGATCGTCACGTCCAGACCGCAGGCGGCATAGGTGCCGTCGGCCACCGCCTGATAATAGCCGCCATGCTCGGCCTGGGCGACCCAGTTGGTGCCGAAGGTGACCTTGGCGTTTTCCGCGCCGGCAGCGGTGGTCATGGCAAGTACGGCGCTCAGCGCAGTTGCGCCCAAGGCGCGGGTTTTCATAGACATCGGGCAGTCCTCCTGAAGGTGTGCGTCTTTGCGATAAGCCTAAGACAGCCTGTGCCCGAAGCGAGGGGGATTGCAGGTTCTGGCTCAGAAAAGCGGTGCAAAAGCCGGACACATGGGCGAAACCTTGCAATGGCTGCTTAAAAAATAGGCAAGTATGCCGGTGGGCGCCATCTTAGCTGCTTGTTTTGCCGGTCAAAGCGGGCAGTCTTAGCACCAGCCAAGCCGAATGGAGTGCCTGATGAAAATGCTGTCTCCCGATGCGATTGCGCCGCCGTTTGCCGCCTATGCACACGGGGTTGAGGTCCCGCCGGGGGCACGGCTGGTGGTAACGTCGGGGCAGCTGGCTTTCGCGCGCGATGGCACGGTGCCCGAGGGGGCAGAGGCGCAGGCGCGGCTGTGCTTTGCCAATTGCGCCGCGATCCTGGCCGAGGCGGGGATGGGTCCTGCGGATGTGATACGCATCAATGCCTACGTCACCGCGCGGCCCCATATGGCAGGGTACATGGCCGCCAGGGATAGCTGGCTTGCCGGTGTTGCACGGCTTCCGGCCTCAACTTTGGTGATCGTGTCAGGCTTTACGCGGGAGGAGTTTCTGGTCGAAATCGAGGTGACCGCGGCAAAGCTTTGACGGCTAATACCCCGTCATCTCCAGATAGCCGCGCCCGCTGTGGCTGCCGCCAAAGCGCACGGGTCCCTCCCAATAAGGCACCGATGTTGCCATCCAGGCTTGCGGGTTCAGGGCCTGCAATGTCACGTCCAGCCCATGTTCCGGCAGGCTTAGCCGCCATTCCACCGGCAGCGAACGCCCCGCCACAACGGCACGGCTCAACGGCTCGGCCCGCAGCGCCCCCGGGGCCAGCGGCGTGGCCTGCCCGTCCGCCGCGATCCAGGTGCCCGAGGTAAAGCCCGCCCCGCCATCACGCAGCACAAAGCCCATCAGCCGCGCGCCATCGTCAAAGGCCAGCGAGAACCAGTCCCAGCCGGTCTGATCCGGGGCCAGGGGCTGGGATGACCATTCGCGGTCCAGCCAGGCCTTGCCGGTGACCGCGACCTTGCCTTCGGGCAGGGTCAACGCACCGCTTACCTCATAGAACGGCTGCGAATAGTAGTGGCTTGCCTGCCCCTCGGCTGACTTCACCGAATAGCCCTTGTCGCCCTGCAACACCAAAGGACCCATGGCCTGCAGATCCACCGCGTAACTGAAATCTGCACCCGTTGCCGTAAGTTTCAGCGCCGAAAGCGGGTCACTGCCCGGATCGGCAAGGCTGGTCATTTGCCAATTGTCGATCCATGCCACGAAAGGTGTGCCCTGTTCTTTCAGCGACACGCCGGCCTGCCCGATGCCGCCGCGCGCCAACCGCTCGGCAACGTGGTGGGCGTCTGGGGTGGTGATCGCGGCATGACCCATCCAAAGCTGCGGGCTGGTCCAGCCCGTGCCTTCACCGGGCGCAAGTGCGGTGCGAAACAGCGTCCATTGCAGGCCGTAGTCGGTGCCATCGGGCCCAGATAGCGTGGCAGTCACGTACCACCATTCGATCCTGAAATCTGGATGCGCCGCATGGTCGGCTGGAAATTCAAGGCTATAGGCGGGGTCTGGCAAAGCAAAACCATCGGCCATACCGCCCAAGTCAGCAAAGCCCTGCGCCGTGGCCTGACCTGCAAGCAGGCATAGCAGGGCAGCTTTAACGTTCATTGGCAAAGATCCTCAACAGATCGCTGCTTGGGCGGCGCGCCAGCCGCCAAGCCGGAACAAGTGCCGCAAACGCCGAAGCCGCGAACGCCATCAGCAGCAGCTTTAGCCAATCGGCAGGGAAAAGCTGCATCGGCAAGCGCCAGCCAAACGCCTCGACATTGATCACGGCCAGAAGCACCCAAGCCAGCGCCAGACCCAAAGGCAGGGCGCCAACGGCAGTGATCGCCGCCAGCAGCAGGGTGCGGGCAAAGTCCAGCAGCGCCAGACGCCGCATGGTCAGACCCATCGCCCAAACCGGGGCAAGCTGTGGCAGGCGCAAGTTGGCAAGAGTGACAAGGCTGGCAAACATTGCCAGCGTTGCGACAGCAAGGGTCAGCACATTCAGGGCGGCTGTAACGGCAAAGGTACGCTCGAATACCCGCAGGGAAAACGCCTTGATCCCGGCCTGATCGACAACGGCGTTGTCTGGCATATCGAAGGTCGTTTTCAGCTCCTGTACCAGCGCCTCCACCCTGGCGGGCGGCAAACGCAGCGCAAATCGCAAAGGCACCGCATCCGGGAAACGGGTCGCAAAACTGGTCATGCCCACAATCGCCTGTGGTGCCGGGTTGCCGTAGTCGGAATAGATGCCGACCACGGGCAGCGGCCCGCCCGGCAGATCCACCGGATCGCCCAAGCCCAGACCGGACCGCCGGGCCAGCTGTTCGTTCACCAGCACGCCCCTGCCAGCAGCGATCTGTTGCCACACATCGTCACCCGCCTCCAGCAGCGGCCAGTTGTCGCGATAGGTGGCATGATCGACGATGCCGAACACCTCGCCGTTCTGGCCGCGCAGCGGGGTTTCGACAAAGACGATGGGCAGGATCGCGTCGACCTTCGGCTCCAGCCACCGGGTGATCTGGTCTGCCTGCGCCTTTGACGCGGTGGTCAGGTAAAGTTCAGAAGCAAGGCGTTGATCCAGCCAGCCGGTAAAGGTGGCGCGAAAGCTGCCAACCATTGTGCCGACGCCGATGTTTGCCGCCAATGCCAGCATCAGCGCCATCAGCGCAAGCGACAGGCCTGGCAGCTGTTGGTCCGTATCAGCCCAGAACCATTGCGTGACAGCACCCTTGCTGCGCCGACCCGCCAGCCAGACCAGCGTTGCCAGAACCGAAGGCAGCAATAGCGCCGATCCCATCAGCAGCCCGGCCAGCCCACCAAACCCGGCCCAAAGGCCGGCACCCATGCCAAGTACCGCGCCCGCACCGGCCAGCAGCCCAAGACCCACCGCAGTCTGCCACCGCCGGCTGGCCGCTGACGCCAAGGCCCAGGCCCGCGGTTGCGCCGGGGCTAGCACTGGCATGTGCCAGACTTGCCACAGGCTTTGCGCGGCGGCGACCAGTGTGCCCAGCATTGCAATCGCCAGCCCCGCCAGCCACCATTCGGCCCGGATCGTCAGGCTGCCCGGCACCGCCGCACCATAAAGCCCGCTCAGCGTTGCCGCCACATCCGGCAACAAGGCCGCGGCCACGCCATAGCCCAGAACCACCCCGATCGCCCCCGCAACCAGCGAAAGCACCAGCAGTTCCGCCGCCAACAACCCGATCAGCGCGCGCGCCGGAAGACCAAGCGCGCGCAAGGTTCGAAACACCGGGCGACGCTGCTCGAACGCCAGCCCGATGGCGGAATGCACGATGAAGATGCCCACCGCAAACGCCAGAAAGCCGAAGGCGGTCAGGTTCAGATGAAAACTGTCGGTCAGGCGCGCCAGGCTGGCGTCTGTCTGCGCCGGACGCAGGGCCAGACCTTCAGGCAGATCAAGCGCGGGCCTTGGGCCGGGGGCCAGGATCATCGCAGTCACCATGCCGTCCAATCCCAGAAACTGCTGCGCCAAACCGATATCAACCAGCACGGTTGACGGCGGCAGGGTTTCACTCGCATCAAGGCTGAGACCGGGCAAAAGATCCTCCCGCGTCAGACGGGCGATCGTGTCAGGATGTGCGAAGCCGTGTTTGCCAGCTATAAAGCCTGCAAGACCGGCAGAAATGGCGGTCGTTGTATCGGCAACCGCAGCCTCGCGCGGCAGGGTCAGGGGATCAATCCCCACGATGCGCAACCCGGACCCGCGCAATTGCCCCTCAACCAGTGGTGACACCAGCCAGCCATCGCGCCGCAACCGGACATAGGTTGCCTGCGCAACGGCCGCGCCAGCCTGAGCCTCGATCCGGTCCAACTGATCTTGCCCCAACAATCCGGCCGCCTGATCATACGCGGCCCGCGCTTCGGCGTTGATCGCCTGCACCCCGGACCACAACCCTGTCGCAAGCGCCAGACCGATCAGCAGCATCGCCAGCTGCACCTTATGGCGCAGCCAATGCGACAGCAGCGCTGAAAGGCCGGTCGTCATCATTGCGCGATGCGCCCGGATGACAGATGCGCCCGGCGGTCCAATCGCGCGGCCAGTCGTGGCGAATGGGTCACCAGCATCAGCGCGGCACCGGCCTGCGCCACCAGACCCAGCATCAGGTCCAGCACTGCATCGCCGGTTGCTTCATCCAGATTGCCGGTCGGCTCGTCTGCCAGAACCAGCATCGGGCGGGCCGCAAGCGTCCGTCCGATGGCCACGCGCTGCTGCTGGCCACCGGACAATTGCTCGGGATAGCGCGACAACAGCGCCCCAAGCCCCAGCGCCTCGGCCAAAGTCGCTGTCCATTCCGGATCGTGCCGACCGGCCAGCCGCGCCTGAAAGGCAAGGTTAGCGGCCACATCCAAGGACGGGATCAGGTTGAATTGTTGAAAGATCAGACCAACCTTGTCGCGCCGAACTGCCGCCAGACCGCGATCATCCATCCCGACGATATCCCTGCCATCAAGCATGATCCGGCCCGCATCTGCAGCCTCCAGCCCGGCCACCAGATGCAGAAGTGTGCTCTTCCCGCTGCCAGATTCGCCAGTCAATGCAAGGCTTTGCCCTGCGTCCAGCGACAGGCCAACCCCTTTCAGAACGGGGATCGGGCCTTCGGTCGTGGCAAAGGATTTTTCAAGATCGGTAACGACAAGAAGCATGGGCTGAACTTCATCCGGGACGGCTGCTTTTGCAATCATCTAGTGCGGCATCCGTGAAATGGAACGCCACACGCGTCTGTGCCGTTGCCACGTGGCAGTCTGCTTGACTTGCCCCGACCTCGGGCCGATTGTCCGCCACGATATCTGCAACGGGAATAGACGCTTGCGCAAAGTCTTCATCACCGGCACCGCCGGGTTTATCGGCTTTCACCTGTCGCAGCGGCTTTTGGACGCGGGCTTCGTGATACACGGCTATGACGGCATGACCGCCTATTACGACGTCGCACTAAAGCGCCGGCGGCACTCGATTCTGTTGCAGCACCCGAATTTCTCGGCGACCGAGGCGATGCTGCAGGATCTGGCAACGCTGGACGCAGTCATTGATGATTTCGCGCCAAGCATCATCATCCACCTCGCAGCACAAGCCGGGGTTCGCTACAGCCTTGAAGACCCGCGATCCTATGTCGACACCAATGTTGTCGGCACCTTCAATGTGCTGGAGGCCGCGCGCCGTCTGGGCATCAGTCACCTGTTGTTTGCCTCGACCTCTTCGGTTTACGGGGCCAACGCTTCGATACCTTTCCGGGAAACCGACAAAGCGGATGGGCCGCTCACGGTCTATGCCGCAACCAAGAAGGCGGGCGAAGCGCTCGCCCATTCCTACGCGCATCTGTGGAACCTGCCGACCACCGTGTTCCGGTTCTTTACCGTCTATGGCAAGTGGGGCCGCCCTGATCTGGCTTACTTCAAGTTCGTGCGCAACATCCTCGAGGACAAGCCGATCGATGTGTACAACCATGGCGAGATGTGGCGCGATTTCACCTCGGTTGACGACCTTGTCGAGGCCGTGCGCCTGTTGATCGACGTCGTGCCGGTTCGGCCCGAGGCTGGCGAAGCGGTGGAGCCGGGGGATTCGCTCAGCCCTGACGCGCCGTTCCGTGTGGTCAACATCGGTAACTCCGACAAGACCCATCTGATGGACTTCATCGCCACCATCGAAGACGTGCTTGGCAAGAAGGCGCACTACAACTTCATGCCGATGCAGCCCGGTGATGCGCCGGCGACTTGGGCTGACACGGCATTGCTGACGCGGCTGACCGGCTTTCAACCCAAGACATCGTTGCGTGACGGCATCGCGAAATTCGTAAGCTGGTATCGCGACTACTATGATGTATAGCCCGAAAGCACCATCTGGTGCTACGGGCTTGGCTATTCTGGCCCTAAGGGCGTGCTTCGGTTTCCCGGATGATGCGCCCCAACTGTTACCCATTTGAAAGGACACTGCGATGGACGGTTTCAGCGGAGTAAATGACATCGGGGCCGTGGTCGAAGCGGACCGTGCCCATGTCTGGCACCATCTGAGCCAGCACAAGCAGTACGAAACCGTCGACCCCCGCGTGATCGTGGAAGGCAAGGGCATGCGGGTCTGGGACGCCAAGGGCAAAGAGCATCTCGATGCCGTGTCGGGCGGGGTCTGGACGGTCAATGTCGGCTATGGCCGCGAAAGCATTGCCAATGCGGTGCGTGACCAGTTGATCAAGATGAACTATTTCGCCGGGGCTGCCGGATCGATCCCCGGCTCGATCTTTGCCAAGCGGTTGATTGAAAAGATGCCTGGCCTGTCGCGGGTCTACTATTCCAACTCCGGGTCCGAGGCCAACGAGAAGGTCTACAAGATGGTGCGCCAGATCTCGCACCGGCATCATGGCGGCAAGAAGTGGAAGATCCTGTACCGTGAGCGGGACTACCACGGCACCACCATCGCCGCCCTTGCCAGCGGCGGTCAGCAGCAACGAAACGCACAGTACGGGCCGTTCCCCGACGGCTTTGTCGAGGTGCCGCATTGCCTGGAATACCGCGCACAGTGGGACGTGGAGAATTACGGCCAGCGGGCGGCCGATGCGATCGAGGAGGTCATCCTGCGCGAAGGCCCCGACACCATCGGCTGTCTGGTGCTGGAACCGGTGACGGCCGGGGGTGGGGTGATTGTGCCGCCCGTGGGGTATTGGGAGCGGGTGCAGGAGATCTGCCGCAAGCACAACATCCTCCTCCACATCGACGAGGTGGTCTGCGGCGTGGGTCGCACCGGCCTCTGGTTCGGCTACCAGCACTACGGGGTGCAGCCCGATTTCGTGACCATGGCCAAGGGGGTGGCGTCGGGCTACGCGGCGATCTCTTGCACCGTGACGACCGAGGCGGTCTTCAACATGTTCAAGGACGACGCGTCGGACCCGATGAGCTACTTCCGCGACATCTCCACCTTCGGCGGCTGCACCGCAGGCCCGGCGGCGGCGCTGGAGAATATGCGGATCATCGAGGCGGAGGGCCTGCTGGCCAACACCGTGGCGATGGGCGACTATTGCCTCGATAAACTCTCCGCCCTGATGGACAAGCACAAGGTCATCGGTCAGGTCCGCGGCAAGGGGTTGTTCGTCGGGGCCGAACTGGTGGCGGATCGCGGCACGCGAGAGCCTGCCGACGAGAAGAAGGTCCAGGCCGTCGTCGCCGACTGCATGGCGCAAGGCGTGATCATCGGGGCCACCAACCGGAGCGTGCCGGGGTTCAACAACACGCTGTGCCTGTCGCCCGCGCTGATCGCCACGAAGGACGACATTGACGAGATCACCGGCGCGATTGATGCGGCGCTGGGAAGGGTGTTTGGGTAGGGGTTGAGCTTTTTGCGGGCGGGGAGGGTGTCCGGGGACGGGCATCCGTCGTCTGCTTATCGGTTCAGGCTATGTACTTGGATTACCACTTCCATTGGCAACTTTTGGTCGCCTCGTTCTTTTTGCGGGCTTCTGAGGCACCGACTTCTTTAATTCAGCGATCTTGTCATCTTTCTTTTTCTGGCGCGATGGCAAGACCATGCAATTGTAGATGAATTCTTCCAAAATATCCATCTGCAAGTCGACTTGATCGGCATCTGGCTGCCAGCCTCGATGTGCCGAAGCGCTGCCAGCTTCAACCAAGATTTCTAGTTTCTCCTTCTGAGAGGTTAGTATCTTTCCGGAAGCAACGAGTTCGACCAGCTTTTTCGCAAATGGAAGGCTCGGTTCAATTCCAAGAGTTTCGGACGCAACATCGAATGCAGTTCGGATGCCTATGGAGGAAAGCACAAGAAGTTCTGCATCTAGAGCTCTGTAAAGTTCGTTTAGTGCTGATGACAAGGCGATGGTATCGACTAGGTGACCCTCGATGCGGTAATGCTGAAACCAGTCTGGCCGCGTTCTTTTTGATGTCGCGGGCCAAGTTTGGATCATTTCATGGTAATCACGACAATGTTCGTTATTATAGTCATAGTAATCTGGATAACTTTCAGAGTCGGTAGCAACGGACTGCGCGAACGTATAGTCACAGCCTCTGCAAACTAGTAAGTACCAAGCCATCGACCAATCAAAATCACCGCCATTCTCGGAACCGCTTTCGCGATGTATTCCTTTGATTTCGCAGTTTCGATCTCCATTACACTTTCCACAATATGCCTTCTTAAAGTCGCCGATCTTCTCCAAATCACCCATTGAAAGACGCTCCATGCGCCGTACCACGTTGGACGGTGCTCGATAGAAGCATCCCATTGGTTCCTTCCGCAGTCAATAGCTGGGCAATTATGCGCGTGTTAGTTATGAGGCCGTTGTGTCTGTAATTCCTTGCCCGGAATCAAGGGCGAAGCCCGCCGGGCAGCGCCCGCACTCCCGGCCCTCACAAGCTTGCTCGGGCGTTCGGCGGGAAAACAGTCCACTGGACTGTTTTCTTGTCCGCCTCACCCCCCTCGGGCGGGCGCTTTGCGGCGTCACCAGCAGAACTGCCGGGGGAGGGGTTGCACCATAAAGCGCCTAGAACTGCCGTGGCTCGCCCACCCGGCGGTCAGGCGATGCCCTCGTGTTGCGATGGGAAGCGGGGTGCCGCGCCCGCGCTCCCGGCCCTCGCAGGCTTGCTCGGGTGCATCGCACGGGAAAACAGTCCACTGGACTGTTTGTCTCACCGCCTCACCCCCCTCGGGCGGGCGCTTTTGCAGCGTCACCAGCAGAAATGCCGTGGGAGGGGATGCCCCATAAAGCGCCTAGAACGGATGGTGCTCGCCCACCCGGCGGTCGCGCTGCCCTTTGTTGCGCGGGGTGCGGTGCGATGTAGCGCACCCTACGGGGCTGATCCGATTCGCCCCACATGGTTAACGCCCCGCCATCTCACCGCGCGTGGAGATGGAAGGAAGACGCAAGGAAGATGGAAAGAAGACGCCAAATCCGCCCCGAAACCGCCCCGTAAACTCAGCGTTCTCAAGGATTTGGGCAGTGGGACGAGGGTCGTTGCAGCCCCCTGCACCTTTTCTGGCATTACCCTTCCCTGACCGCCCCTCCAGCTCCTGCCCTCGACTTGACTTCTGTCCCTATCCGGCTGCCTCATCTGGACTCATCCCGCCGTCGGAGCGTGTCCATGCACATCCCGCCCGAAGCCTTCTTCCTGCCCCCCGCAACCACCGGCACCTTGCAGCAGCGCATCCGGGGGATGGTCACCCAAGGCATCCTTGCGGGGCGGTTCCGGGCGGGGCAGAAGATGCCGTCGTCGCGGGGGTTGGCGGCGCATCTGGGGATCAGCCGGATCACGGTGACACTGGCCTACGGCGATCTGGTGGCGTCGGATTATCTGACCTCACGCGGGCGGTCGGGGTATTTCGTGTCCGACAACGCGCCGCGCGCGGCGGAGTTTCCGGATGCCCCGCCGCGCCATGACGGGGTGGATTTCGCCGGGCTGACGGGGCGGCGGTTTTCATCGCTCGCGCGGGTGGAGCGGCCGCAGGACTGGGAGGCCTATCCCTATCCGTTCATCTATGGGCAGGCGGACGCGGTGCTGTTTGACCATCAGAACTGGCGGCAATGTGCGCTGCGCGCGCTGGGCCGCCGGGATTTCGCGGCGCTGACCTCGGACTATTACGAACAGGATGATCCCTTGCTAATCGAGCAGGTGTTGCGCACCATTCTGCCCCGGCGCGGGATTGCGGCGCGCGAGGACGAGGTGCTGCTGACGCTGGGCGCACAGAACGCGCTGTGGATGGCGGCGACGGTGCTGCTGGGGCCGGGCAAGCGGGCGGTGGTGGAAAATCCGGGCTATCCGGGGTGGCGAGGGATCTTGGCGACCACGGGGGCCACGGTGGTGCCAGTGGATGTGGACGATGGCGGCTTGCCCGAGCATTTGCCGGGGGCCGATGTGGTGTTCACCACCGCCAGCCACCAGTGCCCGACCAACGCGACGATGCCGGTGGAGCGGCGGGTGGCGCTGCTGGCGGCGGCGGCGCGCGAGGGGTTCGTGATTGTGGAGGATGATTACGAGTTCGAGATGAGTTTCCTCAAGCCCGTCGCCCCGGCGCTGAAATCGCTGGATCAGGGGGGGCGGGTGATCTACGCCGGGTCATTCTCCAAATCGATGTTTCCGGGGTTGCGGCTGGGCTATCTGGTGGGCCCGGCAAGTTTCATTGCCGAGGCGCGGGGGTTACGCGCGATGGTGCTGCGCCATCCGCCGGGGCATATCCAGCGCACGGTCGCGTATTTTCTGGCGCAGGGGCATTACGATGCGCTGATCAACCGGATGCGGGCTGCGTTCAAGCGGCGGCGGCAAGTGATGGCTGAGGCGATCGCGACCGAGGGGCTGGCGGTGGCGGGGCAGGGCGGGGTCGGTGGATCATCATTCTGGATGCGCGCGCCAGAGGGGGTGGATACCGAAGCGCTGGCGTTGGCGTTGCGGGCCGAAGGGGTGTTGATCGAGCCGGGGCGGGCGTTCTTCGACCCGGTGGCCGCACCGGGGAACTTTTACCGGCTGGCCTATTCGTCGATCGGCCCGCAGCGGATCCCGGAGGGGATTGCGCGGATCGGGCGGGCGCTGCGCTGATCTGGACTTAGACGGGTCTTGGGTCTGGCCCTACGGAAGCGACCCCTGCGTCGGTAAATTGCGCAGCGACAGGCCGGTTACGGCCATGAAATCCGGGAGAGATGCGATGAAGATGACCACCGAAGAAGCCTTTGTGAAAGTGCTGCAGATGCACGGGATCAGCCATGCGTTCGGGATCATCGGATCGGCGTTCATGCCGATCTCGGATCTGTTCCCGAAGGCAGGGATCACCTTCTGGGACTGCGCGCATGAAGGCTCGGGCGGGATGATGGCGGACGGGTTTACCCGCGCCAGTGGCCGGATGAGCATGATGATCGCGCAGAACGGGCCGGGGATCACCAATTTCGTGACGCCGGTGAAGACGGCCTACTGGAACCATACGCCTTTGTTGCTGGTGACGCCGCAGGCCGCGAACAAGACCATCGGCATGGGCGGGTTTCAGGAAGTGGAGCAGATGGCGCTGTTTGCTGACATGGTGGCCTATCAGGAGGAGGTGCGTGACCCGTCCCGCGTGGCCGAGGTCCTGAACCGGGTGATCCTGCAGGCCAAGCGGCATTCGGCGCCTGCCCAGATCAACATGCCGCGCGATTACTGGACGCAGGTCATCGACATCGATCTGCCTGCGGTGGTGGAGTTCGAGCGGCCGTCGGGGGGTGAGTCGGCCATTCAGGCGGCGGCGGAGTTGCTGTCGGCGGCGAAATTCCCGGTCATTCTGAACGGCGCAGGCGTGGTCATTGGCGGCGCGATCCCGGCCAGCATGGCCTTGGCCGAGCGGCTGGATGCGCCGGTTTGTGTGGGGTATCAGCACAATGACGCGTTTCCCGGCAGCCATCCGCTGTTTGCGGGGCCACTGGGATACAACGGGTCGAAGGCGGCAATGGAGTTGATTTCTCAGGCAGATGTGGTACTATGTTTGGGTACCCGCTTGAACCCGTTTTCAACTTTGCCGGGCTACGCGCTGGACTACTGGCCACGTGAGGCCAAGATCATCCAAGTCGACATCAACCCGGATCGGATCGGGCTGACCAAAAAGGTTACTGTTGGCATTGTCGGCGACTCCAGAAAGGTCGCCGAGGCGGTTTTGGCGCGTCTTGCCCCTACCGCCGGTGACCATGCGCGATCCGAACGCAAAGCCAAGATCGCACAGACGAAATCGGCATGGGCGCAGGCGCTGTCCTCGATGGACCATGAAGAGGACGATCCGGGCACAAGCTGGAACGAGCGCGCCCGCACCGCCAAGCCCGACTGGATGAGCCCGCGCATGGCCTGGCGCGCGATCCAGAGCGCGTTGCCGCGCGAGGCGATCATTTCCAGTGACATCGGCAACAACTGCGCCATCGGCAACGCCTATCCGACGTTCGAGGCCGGGCGGAAATACCTGGCACCAGGGCTGTTCGGGCCTTGCGGTTATGGCTTGCCATCCATCATCGGCGCAAAGATCGGCTGCCCGGATGTGCCGGTGGTGGGGTTCGCCGGGGACGGGGCGTTCGGGATTGCGGTGACCGAACTGACGGCGATTGGCCGGCCGGAATGGCCGGCGATCACCATGGTGGTGTTTCGCAACTATCAGTGGGGCGCGGAAAAGCGCAATTCGACGCTGTGGTATGACGACAACTTTGTCGGCACTGAATTGGACGAGGGCGTGAGTTATGCCGGCATCGCCAAGGCCTGTGGGTTGCAGGGCGTGCAGGCGCGCAAGATGGAGGAACTGCGCGAGGCGCTGACCAAGGCCATCACCGACCAGATGGAGCACGGCAAAACCACGCTGATCGAGGCGATGATCAATCAGGAACTGGGCGAACCGTTCCGCCGCGATGCGATGAAAAAGCCGGTGGAAGTGGCGGGGATTTCCAAGGAGGACATGCGGCGGCAAGCGGTGTAGGATTCGACCGCAACATGCAGGAGGCAGACATGGCAAAGGTCCTCGTTCACATCCATTCCGGCCCCGACGCAGCCGTAAAGGCGACGTTGGGCGCGTTGGTGGCCCTCACCGCCGCAAAGGCCGGGCATCAGGTGTCGGTGTTTTTTGCCGGAGACGGCGTGCATTGTCTGGCGCCCGCGCATGCCGATGTGACCGGGGCAGGGACCGGGCGGCTGGGCGACCATCTGGAGGGCTTGCGCGCGGCGGCGGTCGCGGTGTTCGCGTCGGGCATGTCGGCCAAAGCGCGGGGCTATGACGAGACGCTGGTGGCCCCGTTTGGCGGCAAGTTGGCGATGCCCGACCGGCTGTTGGAGCTGTCGCTCGAAGCGGACAGCACCTTGTGTTACTGACGAATTTCAACCTCGGGGCGCGCGACATTGCCTTTTGACCTTGGCCCCGTGGCGCTTGTCTGGATGGCGGTAGCCGTGTTCGGCGCTGCACTGGTGCGCGGTTATTCCGGCTTTGGCTATTCGGCGATGGTGATCGCGGCGTCGAGCCTTGTCACCAATCCGCTCAACTTCGTCGCCGTAGTGGTGATCCTCGAGACGGCGATGTCGTTGCAGGCGGCGAAGGGCGCGGGGCCGGATGTGGATTGGCGGCGGGTTTGGTTGTTGCTTGCGGGGGCGGCGGTGGGGTTGCCACTGGGCTTGTGGGTGCTGACCGGGGTTTCCGAAGATACGGCGCGGGCGGTGGTGTCGGGCTATGTGCTGGTGATGTGCGGGGTTTTGCTGGCAGGTTGGCGGCTGGCGTCCGAGGTGCGGGGACCGGGGAATGTGGTGGCGGGGGTCGTCTCGGGGCTGGCCAATGCGCCGGGAATGGGGGGCTTGCCGATTGCGGCGTTCTTTGCCGCCCAGCCGATGCAGGCGACGGTGTTCCGCGCCACGCTGATCGCGTATTTCCCGTTGCTCGACCTTTATTCGGCGCCTTTGTATTTCTGGGCAGGTCTGGTCAGTTGGGACACGCTCTGGGCCTCGCTGATCGCACTGCCGCTGACTTTCTTGGGCAATTGGCTGGGCGGGCGACATTTCTTTGGCACCGACCCGCAGGAATTCCGGCGCTTTGCCATTGTGCTGCTGGCAGGGTTGGCGGGGCTGGGGCTGTTGAAGGCGGCGCTGTGATGCTGCTGGTGGTGAACGCCGGGTCGTCTTCGGTAAAGCTGGCAGTGTTTGATGCCGGGTTGCGAGAGGTGGCCCGCACGGCAGTGGAAGGGGTGCACGACCATGCCAAGGCGCTGGCTGAGGGGCTGGCGCGGGCCGGGGTGGCGGTGGCCGATCTGACGGCTGCGGCGCACCGGGTGGTGCATGGCGGTGGCGCACTGCTGGCACCGTGCCGGGTGACGGACACGGTGCTGGCCGGGATCGAAGCCTGCGTGCCGCTGGCCCCGCTGCACAACCCGGCGAACCTGACGGGCATTCGCGCGGTGGCCCGGTTGCTGCCGGATCTGCCGCAATACGCCAGCTTTGACACCGCGTTTCACGCGACCAACCCGGAGGTGGCGGTGACCTATGCCCTGCCGCTGGCTGAACGGGAGCGGGGCATCCGGCGCTATGGCTTTCATGGCCTGAGCTATGCGGCCCTGGTGCGGGTGTTGGCAGCGCGGGGGCCGGTGCCGCAGCGGCTGCTGGCCTGTCATCTGGGCAACGGCGCGTCGCTGTGTGCGATCCGCGACGGGCGGTCGGTGGCCACGACCATGGGCTATTCGCCGCTGGACGGGCTGACGATGGGCACGCGGGCGGGGGCGATCGATGGCAATGCGGTGCTGCGGCTGGCGGAGCTGCATGGCGTGGCGGGGGCAGCGCAGATCCTGAACCGGGACAGCGGGCTTGTGGCGCTGGGCGGCAGCAATGACATGCGAAGGCTTGTGCCGGCGGGGCTGGCGGTGGCGCATTTCATCTATTGGGCAGTGCGGCATGCGGGGTCTATGGTGGCAGCGATGGGTGGGCTTGATGCTGTTGTCTTTACCGGGGGGATTGGGGAAAATGACCACAGGGTGCGGGCCGGGATGATTGCAGGCCTTGAGTATCTGGGCGCGGTGCTCGACCCGGTTGCCAATGCTGAGAATGCAGGGGTGCTGCACGATCCGGCATCTTCTGTCGCGATCTGGACAGTACCAGCACAAGAAGAGCGCCAGATTGCCCTGGAGGCAACGGTCGTCATGGCCGGGGAGGGGCGATGAACCAGCCAAGGCTTGATCTGTCGCCGCCGGTGTCCGACGAGGTGCGCAAGACCACATGCTACATGTGCGCCTGCCGTTGCGGGATCAACGTGCATCTTAAGTCGGGGAAGGTTTCCTACATCGAGGGCAACCGGGATCATCCGGTGAACAAGGGCGTGCTCTGTGCCAAGGGCGCGGCGGGGATCATGCAGATCACCGCGCCAAGCCGGTTGCGCGCGCCCTTGCGGCGGGTGGGGCCGCGCGGGTCGGGGGCGTTCGAGGAGATTTCCTGGGACGAGGCGCTGGCTTTGGCCGTGTCATGGATGAAGCCGCTGCGCGAGACTGCGCCGGAGAAGCTCGCCTTCTTCACCGGGCGCGACCAGAGCCAAAGCCTGACCGGCTGGTGGGCGCAGGCGTTCGGGACGCCGAACTATGCGGCGCATGGCGGGTTTTGTTCGGTCAACATGGCGGCGGCGGGGATTTACACCATCGGCGGCGCGTTCTGGGAATTTGGCCAGCCGGATTGGGACCATACCAAGCTGTTCGTCATGTTCGGCGTGGCCGAGGATCATGACAGCAACCCGATCAAGATCGGCCTTGGCCGGTTGAAGGAACGGGGCGCGCGGGTGATCTCGGTCAACCCGATCCGCACCGGGTATTCGGCGGTGGCGGATGACTGGATCGGGATCACGCCGGGGACCGATGGGTTGCTGATCCTCAGCCTGATCCATTGCCTGTTGGAGGCGGGGAAGGTCGATCTGCGCTACCTGGCGCAATTCACCAATGCGGGGCTGTTGGTGAACGAGGCCGGGGGGCCGGAGAAGGGCCTTTTCGCGCGCAACGCCGAAAGCCAGCCCTTTGTGATCGACAAAACTACCAAGCACCCGGCGGCCTGGGACGGCAAGGCGGTGGAGCCCGATCTGGGGGCGGTCTGGCAGGGCAACCGGACGGTGTTTCAGCACATGGCCGAGATGTATCTCTCGCCCGACTATGCGCCGGAGGCGGTGGCGGCGCGCTGCGGGGTCGGCGCGCTGCGCATCCGGCAGTTGGCGGCGGAACTGGCCTCGGTGGCGTTTGATCAGGCGATCGTGCTGGATCAGCCCTGGACAGATTTCCGTGGGAACGCACATCCGAACATGCCGGGGCGGCCGGTCAGTTTCCACGCGATGCGGGGGATTTCGGCGCATTCCAACGGCTTTCAGACGGCGCGGGCGTTGCACCTTTTGCAGATCGTGCTGGGCACTGTCGAGGTGCCGGGGGGATATCGCTTCAAGCCGCCTTACCCCAAACCGGTGGAGGCGCATCCGACGCCGAACTTTGTGACCACGCCCGGCAAACCCCTGTCCGGCCCACATCTGGGCTATGTGCGCGGGCCGGAGAATCTGTGCCTGTTGCCCGACGGATCGCCGGCGCGGATCGACAAGGGGTTCTCCTGGGAAAACCCGATGTCGGCGCATGGGATGATGCATATGGTCATCCCGAATGCCCATGCGGGCGACCCTTACCGCATCGACACGCTGTTCCTTTACATGGCGAACATGTCGTGGAATTCGTCGATGAACACCGCGTCGGTGATGGAGATGCTGACAGCCAAGGACGGCGACGACTATGTCATCCCGCGCATCATCTATTCGGATGCCTATGCGTCCGAGATGGTGGCCTATGCCGATCTGATCCTGCCCGACACTACCTATCTGGAGCGGCATGACTGCATCAGCCTGCTCGACCGCCCGATCTCTGAGCCGGATGCGGCGGGCGACAGCATCCGCTGGCCGGTGATCGAGCCCGACCGGGATGTGCGGGGCTTCCAGTCGGTGCTTCTGGACCTTGGGGCAAGGCTCGGCCTGCCCGGGATGGTGAACGAGGATGGGTCGGCGAAGTTCAAGGACTACGCCGACTACATCGCCAACCACCAGCGCCGCCCCGGCGTGGGGCCGCTGATCGGGTTTCGCGGCAATGGCGAGGATGTCGGTCGCGGCGCACCGAACCCCGCACAGATAGAGCGCTACATCGAAAACGGCGGCTTCTTTCAGGCGCATGTGCCGGACGAGGCGCGCTACTACAAACCTTGGAACGCGGGTTATCAGGATTGGGCTGTTGCCACGAGCTTCTACGAGGCACCGCAGCCGTATCTGTTCAACATCTGGTCGGAACCGATGCGCAAGTTCCAGCTGGCCGCCGAAGGCCACGGGCCGATCCAGCCGCCCGACCATCTGCGGGCGCGGCTGCGCCAGGCGATGAACCCGCTGCCGGTCTGGTATCCGCCGTTTGGTGATGATGAGGCGGCGGGCTGGGGCTATCCGCTGCATGCGCTGACACAGCGACCGATGGACATGTATCATTCCTGGGGGTCACAGAATGCGTGGCTGCGCCAGATCCGGGGCAAGAATTTCCTCTATCTGCCGACCAAGGTCTGGCAGGCGGAAGGGTTTCAGGCGGGGGATTACGCGCGGCTGATTTCGCCCAATGGCGGCATCACGGTGCCGGTGGCGCATATGGCGGCGCTGAACGAAAACACGGTCTGGACCTGGAATGCCATCGGCAAGCGCAAGGGGGCCTGGGCTTTGGACGATGCCGCGCCCGAGGCGACGGAGGGGTTCTTGCTCAACCATCTGATTTCGGAACTGCTGCCCGCCAAGGGTGACGGGCACCGCTATTCCAATTCTGATCCGGTGACGGGACAGGCGGCTTGGTTCGACCTGCGCGTGCGGATCGAGCGGGTAGGGCCGCGGGATCATTCTGACCCCGCGTTCCCGCCGATCCCGCGTGTGGTGCCAAAGGGAGAACGGCGATGACACTGTTGCCAACCACGACCGAAAAAAAGCTGGGTCTGGTGATTGACCTTGATACATGCGTGGGCTGTCATGCCTGCGTGACGGCCTGCAAGGGCTGGAACGATCAGGGCTATGGGGTGCCGTTGTCAGACCAGAACCCATACGGGGCGGACCCTTCGGGGACCTTCCTCAACCGGGTTCACAGCTATCAGGTGCAACCGGCTGACAGCGCGTCCCAAATCGTGAACTTTCCACGATCCTGCCTGCATTGCGATGACGCGCCTTGTGTGACCGTTTGCCCGACCGGGGCCAGCTACAAGCGGGCCGAGGATGGCATCGTGCTGGTCAACGAAGATGCCTGCATCGGCTGCGGTCTGTGCGCCTGGGCCTGCCCTTACGGTGCACGCGAGATGGATGCCGATGCCGGGGTGATGAAGAAATGCACGCTGTGCGTCGACCGTATCTACAACGAAAACCTGCCCGAGGAAGACCGTGAGCCTGCCTGCGTGCGCACCTGCCCAACCGGCGCGCGGCATTTCGGTGATCTGGGCGACCCTGCCAGTGCGGTCAGCCAGTTGGTGGCCAACCGGGGTGGCTATGACCTGATGCCGGAGATGGGGACGAGGCCCACCAACAAATACTTGCCCCCGCGCAAGAAGGATCGCCCGGATCAGGCGAGCCTGCTGGCACCGCTGTTGGACATCAAGGCCACCGGGTTTGCCGGGTGGCTGGACAAGATGCTAGGGAAGATCTGAATGCATCCCGCTCCTTCGGTGATTGTGTTTTCGGTGCTGTCGGGGATGGGCTTTGGCTATCTGGCTTTCCTTGGGATCGGGGTGGTGCAGCCCGTTGGCTGGGCCGCGTTCTTTCTGTGGGGATTGGGCTACGCCTTGGCGGTTGTGGGTCTGATGGCGGCGACGTTCCACCTTGGCAATCCGCAACGGGCGCTGAAGGCGTTCAGCCAGTGGCGGTCCAGCTGGCTAAGCCGGGAGGCGTGGGTGTCGGTGGCGGCACTGATCACGCTGGCGCCGGTGGCGCTGTCAGATTGGCTGGGATTGGGGTGGCCGCGGGGGCTGGGCATCGTGGGGGCAGTGCTGGCGCTGGGGACGGTGTTCACCACGTCGATGATCTACACCCAGATCAAGGCGGTGCCGCGCTGGCATCACTGGATCACGCCGGTGATGTTTCTGGCCTTCGCGCTGACCGGGGGCGCGATCATGGCCGGGCAGGTTTGGGCGGCGGCATTGGCGGCGGGCCTGGGTGCGGTGCTGCTGGCCGTCTGGCAGATCGGCGACGGTCAGTTTGCCCGCGCTGGGGTGACGCTGGGGTCGGCGACCGGGCTACAGCGGATCGGCGAGGCCTCGGTGTTCGAACTACCGCACACGGGCGGGAATTACCTGCTGCGCGAGATGATTTTCCTGGTCGGCCGCAAGCATGGGCTGAAGCTGCGGGGAATTGCGCTGATCTTTGGGGCGGTGTTGCCGGCAGTGCTGGTTCTTGTGGTTCCGGGGGCATGGGGGATCGCGCTGGCGGCGGTTGCACACCTGATCGGCGCATTTGCCGCGCGCTGGCTGTTCTTTGCCGAGGCCGAGCATGTGGTGGGCCTTTACTACGGGATGCGATGATGAAGCTGACCGCGTTCAAGGCCTATGACGTGCGGGGCCGGCTTGGGACCGAGTTGAACGAAGACATCGCGCGCCGGATTGCGTGGGCCTTTGCCGAGGTGACCGGCGCCGCGCGGGTGGTGCTGGGGCGCGATTGCCGGGAAAGCTCGATCCGGCTGGCGGGGGCGGTGACCGAGGGGTTGCTGGCGGTGGGGGTGGAGGTTCTGGACCTTGGTCTGGCCGGGACCGAAGAGATGTATTTTGCCACCAGTCACTTGGGCGCGGATGGCGGGATCATAGTGACCGCCTCACACAATCCGATGGATTACAATGGGTTGAAGATGGTGGGTGCAGGCGCGCGCCCGCTGTCAGACACGGCATTTGCAGCGATTCGCACCATGGCCGAGGAGGAGCGACCGTTGCCGCAGCGCGACGGCGGGCATGTTGTGGCGGTGTCCGAGGTGCGGGCGGCCTATGTGGCGCGAGTACTGGGGTTTGTCGATGTGGCGGCGCTGCGCCCGTTGACGGTGCTGGTGAACGCGGGCAACGGGGCGGCGGGGCCAACCTTTGATGCGCTGGCTGCGGGGCTGGCAGCCACGGGCGCGCCGCTGCGGTTTCTCCGGATGTTCCATGACCCCGATGGCAGCTTTCCAAACGGTATTCCGAACCCTTTGCTGGCGGAAAACCAGCCCGTGACGGCGGCGGCAGTGGTGGCCGCTGGGGCCGATCTGGGGGTGGCGTTTGACGGCGACTTTGACCGCTGCTTTCTGTTTGACGGCAATGGCGGCTTTGTGGCGGGCGAGTATGTGGTGGGTCTTTTGGCCGAGGCGTTTCTGGCGAAAGAGCCGGGGGCGAGCATCATCCACGATCTGCGCGTGGTGTGGAACACCCGCGATCTGGTGGCGCGGGCGGGGGGCCGGGCGTTCATGGCGCGCACCGGGCATGTCTACCTGAAGCAGAAGATGCGGGAAACCGGTGCGGTTTACGGTGGAGAGATGTCGGCGCATCACTATTTCCGCGATTTCATGGCCTGCGACAGCGGCATGATCCCGTGGTTGCTGGTGGCCGAACTGATGGGCCGCAGCGGGCGGTCCTTGGCCGATCTTCTGGCCGAGCGGCGGGCGGCGTTTCCGTCTTCGGGCGAGATCAATTTTCGGGTGGCGGATGTGCCAGCTGCGGTTGCGCGGGTCGAAGCGGCAATGGCGCCCAAGGCCGTGACGCGCGATGACACGGATGGGCTGAGCCTGGAGTTCGCCGATTGGCGGTTGAACCTGCGGGCTTCCAATACCGAGCCGTTGCTACGCCTGAACATCGAGGCGCGCGGTGATGAAAGTCTGGTCGCGGCGGGGTTGGCGACGGTGCGCAGCCTGATTGGCGGGTAGGGCTATCGTCACACGGCTCGTCGCCCGCTGGCGGCAAGCTGACGGGACAGAGGTGCGCGCTGGATAGCCCGAAATGATGCCTTTGGCAGATAACGCATGGCCGTCTGGCGAGACTGCGGCAGTGACGTCGCCCTGCGCCATGGTTTCAAAAGCGCCTGCATTTAGGGCGCTTTGCCTAAAGATAAATCGGCGATCTGTTCAGCCAAGACCCGCGGCATGTGGCGGTACCGGCTGGCATTGTCACTGCCAGCCCCCCTCGTGACAGTTGGGTTCGGGGGGCGAAGATGACCGTACAAACCACGATACCGTTGATGCAGCGCACCACGGGCGAGGCGCTGGTCGAGATCGGCTGTCGTGGCGGGCGCGCGGCTTTGCGGCGGTTGCGGCAGGCGGGGTCGGCAAAGGCGATCTTGCCGCATGTGGGCGCGATGCCCGAGGTGGTGTTTCTCAACACCTCCGGTGGGCTGACGGCGGGTGATACCTTGCGCTACGGCTTGCGGATTGATGCGGGCGTGCGGGCGGCGGGGACCACGCAAACAGCCGAGCGCGCCTACCGGGCTGATGGGGTGCCGGCGATTGTTGGGGTCACGCTGTCGGTGGGCGAGGGCGGCTGGCTGGACTGGTTGCCGCAGGAGACCATTCTGTTCGACGGCTGCAAGTTGCACCGCAAGACCACGATCACGCTGGCCGAAGGGGCAGGGTGTCTGGCGCTGGAGGCGGTGGTGCTGGGCCGTGCCGCGATGGGCGAAACGGTGCGGCGGGTGCAGTTCCGTGACCAGCGCGAGATCTGGCGCGGGACGGTGCCGCTGGCGGTGGAGCCGGTGCTGTTGGACGATGACGCGCTGCGGGCGGGGCCTGCGGGTCTTGGTGGCGCGCGGGCCTTTGCGTCGATCATGATGGTTGGGGCGCTGGCGGGCGACGGGCTTGATGCGGTGCGTATGGTGTTGGATGAACCGGGGGTGGAGGCCGCAGCGTCGGCATTCGACGGCAAGCTGGTGGTGCGGATGCTGGCGGCGGATGGCTGGCCCTTGCGGCGCCAGATCGTGCGGGCGCTGGCGGTGATGCGGGCCGGGCAACCGTTGCCGCTCGTCTGGCAGATGTAGGGAGCGGACATGAATCTGACACCACGCGAAAAGGACAAGCTGCTGGTCAGCCTTGCAGCCATGGTGGCGCGCGGGCGGCTGGCACGTGGGGTCAAACTGAACCACCCCGAAG
>NZ_JANMET010000126.1:0-1927 GCF_031377265.1 Tabrizicola sp.
GCGCATAGATCGCCGGCACTTCATCCGCCAGGCGCGTTATTTCATCGGGGGTAAACAAGCTCGGGAAAAACAGGTATCCATCACGGTCAAACTGCTGAATCTGCTCTGGCGTCAGTTTCACGGCTTTCTCCTCCACAAAGAGTGCGTTCGATCGCAGCAACCGCGCCGCGACCCACGCTTGCTGTCAAGTTTAGCCGACGCCATAGTAGCGTTGACGGTGCGCCGTTGGGCTGGGGGAACCAGCACCAGGAAATGGGACATGGCCCGCCATTTGTGCCGAAAAAGGGCCGCGAATTGATCCAGAAAAGTCCGCCTGCTCCGCCTTCGGTGCTTGCAGCATCGAGCCTACGATCTCCATGCACTGGTCACAAATGGATGGCCCACAGTCGGCACTCCACCTATGGAGAACACATTATGGTCACCGCTTACACCCGCATGCTGTTGGGCATGCTGCAAAACCGCATTGAAGAGCGTCTCGGTCAGATGATCAACACAGAAAGGATGCTGGAAGATGCCGTCTATGCGAGCGCCGTGATGGCACTGGCACGGGGCACGCTCAATGGCGAGCTTCGTGTGCTGGCCAGCCTGCTCTGGCCGGTGGTCCAATCCCATTTCGAGCAAACCAACATTGGGCGCCTGCAGGGCTGTCCGCCCAGCCGCGCCAGTGCACCGCGGCACGCACGCATCCTGGCGTTTCCCCGCCCTGCGTTGGCCTGAAAACGCTACCCGCAGATTTCATCCTCGCGCCAACTCCTGGCGCATGGCGTTGATCACGGCGGTATAGTCCTTCTGGCCAAAGATGGCCGAGCCCGCTACAAAAGTGTCGGCCCCGGCATCGGCAATCGCGCGAATGTTGTCAGTCTTCACGCCGCCATCCACTTCCAGCCAGATTACCTGCCCGCCCTGCGTCTGCCATGCATCGATGCGCGCGCGCACGGCCTTGAGTTTGTTGAGCGCTTCCGGAATGAATTTCTGCCCGCCAAACCCGGGGTTGACCGACATGATGAGGATCAGGTCCAGCTTGTCCATCACATGGTCAAGGTAATGCAATGGCGTACCCGGGTTGAGCACCAGCCCGGCCTTGCAGCCACACTCGCGGATCAAGCCGAGCGTGCGGTCGACGTGTCCCGAGGCCTCGGGGTGAAAGCTGATGATGTCCGCACCGGCCTTGGCAAAATCCGGAACAATCCGGTCGACCGGTGACACCATCAGATGCACGTCAATCGGCACTGGTTTGCCATCCTTGATGGCGTGCGGTTTCACCGCCTCGCAGATCATCGGCCCGAATGTGAGGTTCGGCACGTAATGATTGTCCATCACGTCGAAGTGCACGACGTCCGCACCCGCCAAGAGTACATTGCGCACCTCTTCTCCCAAACGGGCAAAGTCAGCGGACAGAATCGAGGGAGCGATGCGAAAGGCCACGGGGTTCACCTTGAGATAGGACTGATCCGAATCTTACCGTCCCCGGTCGTGGTCCATGGTAGATCGCTCAAGAATTCCATCTCTATTCCTGGGCCGGGTGCACGTTCGCATCCCACCATGCGACCAACGTGCGAACAGAAAAATCTTCAGAAGCGCGCAGTCCTGCTTGACCTTCAACCAGCTTGTTGAACTAGTTATCCAATAACGGCTTGGCGCGCCCGCTGACGAACTCATTGAACGCGCTCCTGTCTTCTTCGGGCCAATCGGCCATCAGTACATCCCGATTTTCCAGGGAGAATCCGCTTGGGCTCGCAATCAACCCAGGGGGCATCAGCACAGATGCTGGATTGAAATCCCGAATATCCGCTTCTTGCGTTCCCTCCACCTTTGGAACCAGAAACAGTACCGAGACATACGGGTACACATCCTCCACTCTTCTGATAGCCAGAATTTTGTGCACGTTAAAGGGGGATGCCAGCCCCTTCAGCAATTCAGCTACCGG
>NZ_JANMET010000174.1:0-18733 GCF_031377265.1 Tabrizicola sp.
TGCTGGTGATCCTGCCCCGGCGGCGGTTGGATGCGGCGATCAGGGCGTTGACGCAGCCCTGAGGGCCGGGGCCCGTGCTGCCAGCCGTTCGCGGTGGATGATGTAAAGCCCGGAGGCGACAATCACCGCGATCCCGGCCCATGTCAGCGGGTTCGGGAAATCGCCGAACACCGCATAACCCAAGGCCACGGCGACCACGATTTCCGAATAATGCAGCGGCGCGAGGGTGGCGGAAGGCGCGTATTTCAGCGCGTAGGTCATGCAGATATGGCTGATCGCGGCCCAGAAGCCGACGCCGAACAACCAGAGCCACAGGACGCCGCTGGGCAGCACGGGGTCAAGCGCTTGCACGCCAGACCCCTGTGCCAGCAGCATCACAGGCAGGCACAGCAGGAGGCCGGTCCATGAGGTGTGGAACTGCATGCTGACCGGGTGCATGTAGGCCGAGATGGCGCGGGTCACCAGCATGTAGAAGGCGAAGAAGAACGCGGTACCGAGCGGCCAAAGCGCCACCCAGCCGAAGACCGCAAGCGACGGCTGGATCACCAGCAGCGCGCCGCAAAACCCCACGACCGAGGCCGCGATCCGGCGCGGGCCGACATGGTCGCCGAAGATCAGGCTGCCGAGGATCAAGATGATGAACGGCTCGACGAAAGCGATGGCCAGGGCGTCGGCCACGGGCATCACGGCGATGCCGGACACGAAGGAGAAGGTGGACAGGATCAGGAACACCGCGCGCAGGGTGACAAACCCCAATGCGCGGCGCGGCAGGCGCAGGGTGAGGCCCATCCAAAGCACGACCGGCAGCATCAGCAGGCCCTGAACCAGAAAGCGCGCCGTGGTGATCTGGCCCACGGGGATCCCGCCCTCGGCCGCCAGTTTCGCCGAGACGTCGAGCAAAGGTGCGAGGACACAGAAAGCCAGCATCAAAAAGATGCCACGAGGAATACGGTCAGTGCTCATGCTGTTGCCTAGCGCGGGCGGGCCTGGTCCGGCGCGCCTGATTGCGACGGGCAGGTCTGCCGCAAACGGCGGTTTTGCGATTGAGCGCCTTGGCAGGCGCAGGTTTGGGTCTCGCCTCTGCGCCAGAGGCGCAACCGGCTCGGGGAAGACGGGTATTTGTGCAAAGAGCAAATCAGGCTCATTGCTCTTTGCACAAATACTCCCGCCGGAGGCACTGCCCCGCGCTTTGCGCGGGGCCAGAAAGGGCGTGCCGCGCCATTTTGGCGCGGCGCCGTCTGGTCAGGCTGTCAGCAGTTCGGGACGTTGACCGCCAAGCCGCCGAGCGAGGTTTCCTTGTATTTCTCGTGCATGTCCTTTCCGGTCTGGCGCATCGTCTCGATGCAGACATCAAGGCTGACCAGGTGCTGGCCATCGCCGCGCAAGGACAGGCTGGCCGCCGAAACCGCCTTGATCGCCCCAAGGCCGTTGCGTTCGATGCAGGGCACCTGCACCAGGCCCCTGACCGGGTCGCAGGTCATGCCGAGGTGGTGTTCCAGCGCGATTTCTGCGGCGTTTTCCACCTGTTCCGGGGTACCGCCGAGCAGGGCGGCAAGCCCCGCTGCGGCCATCGCGGCAGCGGATCCGACCTCGGCCTGACAGCCGCATTCGGCGCCCGAAATGCTGGCGTTGTGTTTGCACAGCCCGCCGATCGCGGCGGCAGTCAGCATGTAATCGCCGATCCGGCTGACCGACGCCCCAGGCACATGGTCAAGGTAGTAGCGCAGCACGGCGGGCACCACGCCAGCCGCGCCATTGGTGGGGGCGGTGACGACCTGGCCGCCGGCGGCGTTTTCTTCGTTCACCGCCATGGCGTAAAGGCTCATCCAGTCGTTGATCGTGTGCGGCGCGGTCATGTTCAGCCCGCGTTCGGCGATCAGCGCGTCATGGATGCCCTTGGCGCGGCGGCGCACCTTGAGGCCGCCGGGCAGGATGCCGGTGCCAAGCATGCCGCGCGAGATGCAGTCGTTCATCACCTGCCAGAGCCGCGCGATGCCAGCGTCGATTTCGGCACCGCTGCGGAACTTCAGCTCGTTGGCGCGCTTCATTGCGGCAATGGAGAGGCCCGAGGCGCGGGCCATGTCCAGCATCTCGGCGGCGCTTTCGAAGGGATAGGGCACATCGGCGCGCTGGCGGGCCCTGGCACCACCGGCGCCGGCGATTTCGTCCGCCGTCAACACGAAGCCGCCGCCGATGGAATAGTAGGTTTCCTGCAAGATCACGTCGCCCTGCGCGTCGGCGGCTTTCAGAATCATCCCGTTGGCGTGGCCGGGCAGGGCCGGGCCGTAGTCAAACAGCAGGTCCTTTCCGGGATCGAAGCTGAGCGGGCCAAGGCCGGGGGCGTCGATCACATGCGTCTGACGTATCCGGGCAAGGGCGGTTTCGGCCTTTTCGGCGTCATAGGTGGCGGGTTCAAACCCGGCAAGGCCGAGGATGGTGGCGCGGTCGGTGGCATGGCCCACCCCGGTGAACGCGAGCGAGCCGTGCAGAGAGGCGCGCAGGCCGTGGGCATGAAACGGCGAGGCGCGCAGGGTGTCCAGAAACCGGGCCGCGGCAACCATCGGGCCCATCGTGTGGGAGGAGGACGGGCCGATGCCGACCTTGAACATGTCGAAGACGGAAAGAAACATCAGGATACCGGATTGGTGAAAGGGGTGGGGCCGAGACCGTCGGCGAGTGCCACGCGGAGCGCTGCGGGGCGGGCTTCGTGGGCGGCAAGCACCGCGTGCAGGGCGGGGAAGGCGGTCAGGGTGATCGCATGGGGTGCGGGCGGCAGCATCGTCATCCAGCGCACCAGGGTGCCGATGTAGTAGCCAAGCACACCCGGTTCGGTGGCCGACAGCCAGCGCGGGTGTTTGGCGGCAATCATCGCCTCGACCAGCCCGAGGCGGGCGCGCACCTGTTCATGGGCGACGGCGATGGCGGCGGCCGCCGCAGCCTCTCCCGCAGGGCGGTCGGGGTAGATCAGCGCCATGGCGGCGGGGTGGAGGGCGTTGGAGGTGAAGAACAGCCAGGACAGAAAGGCCGCGCGGTCGGCGTCTTGTGGGCCGGGGGCAAGGCTGCCGTGCCGGTCGGTCAGCCACAACAGGATGGCCGCGGTTTCGAACATCGGGCCGTTCGGGGTTTCCATCGCGGGGATCAGGCCTAGTGGGTTGATCGCGCGGTAGACGGGGCTGTCCAGATCCCCGGCGTCGAAATCCTTTTTCACCAGCGTGTGGGGCACGGCCATCTCCTCCAGCGCGAAGCGGATGATGACGGAGGCCCAGTCGGGAATGGCGTGCAGTTTGAGGTCTGGTTTCAGGTCTGGTGCGGTCATGGCGGGCTTTCGTGAAAAGGGTTTTCAGGTGGCGCTGCCCTCGGGCGGCTGGGGGTGGACGGGGGCGGTGAAGGGGTGCGGGCCCAACCCCTCCTCCCGCGCGATGACCGGGGTTTCGACGCGGCGTTCCTGCGCGCGGGCCAGGGCCGCAATTGCGGGAAATGCGGCAAGATCGAACCAGCGGCTGCCACCTTTGGGATAAAGCACCGACCAGCGGGCTAGTGCAAGGGTATAGGCGGCCAGGGGCTGTGCCGGGGCAAACAGGGCAGGATGCGCCCTGGCAGCGGCATCGAGCAGGGTGAAGTTCGTGATCATCCGCCGGGAGATGATTTCGGCGTGGCCGGGATGCGCCTCGACCGGGCTGTACTGGTGCGGGTAAAACAGCTGGCGTAGATCGGCATGGGCGGTGTTTGACAGAAAGAACAGCCATTTCAGAAAGGCCGGGCGGTCGGACGCATCAGGCCGGGGGCCAAGGCCGTGCCGGTCGGTCAGCCAGATCAGGATTGCCCCGGTTTCGGAGATCGGGCCGAAGGAGGTTTCCAGCGTGGGGATCAGACCTGCGGGGTTCAGGGCGCGGTACGCGGCGCTGTCTTGTTGGCGGGTG
This sequence comes from Tabrizicola sp., assembly GCF_031377265.1. GTDB lineage: Bacteria > Pseudomonadota > Alphaproteobacteria > Rhodobacterales > Rhodobacteraceae > JAUYQR01. The sequence goes on from NZ_JANMET010000174.1 coordinate 3,921, forward strand.
GCGCGGTCGACAAGCGCCGTGCGGTAGGGAATGCCGGCGCCGTCCAGCACCAGCCGGATGATGAGCGAGGCGTTGTCTGGCGCGTAGTGCAGGGTGTACATGCGGTGTGAGGTCCGGATCAGTGCTGTCGCAACAGCCTGCGGCAAGTGATGGCGCAGCGCTGGCCGAAAAGCGACCCATTCTTGCGTTAAGGCAACTCTGCGCTGGTTTGGCAAGTGTCAGCCAGGGGGCGGGCGATGGTGCTGGCCCCAAGCGCCAACTGGCGGTTTGCGTTGAAGATGGCAAAAGTCTCTCGCTCTCAAACGGCGATTGCGTTAAGTCGGAGGGCAAAGAAGGAGAACCCGATGTCTGCCGATCTATCGCCCATCGACAAAGCCAAATACGTGGCGGCACGGCGCGCGGTTGATTTTGTGGAAAGCGGCATGAAGCTTGGCCTTGGCACCGGGTCCACGGCCGCGTGGATGGTGCGCTGCCTGGCCGAGCGGGTGAAGGACGAAGGGCTGAAGGTGCTGGGCGTGCCCACATCGCGCCGGACGGCGGAGCTGGCGCGGGAATTGGGCGTGCCGATCACCTCGATGGATGACGTGAAATGGCTGGACCTGACGATCGATGGCGCCGACGAGTTTGACCCCAACCTGAACCTGATCAAGGGCGGTGGCGCGGCGCTGCTGCAGGAAAAGATCGTGGCCACCGCATCGGACCGGATGATCGTGATTGCGGATGCGGCCAAGGAAGTGGCGCAGCTTGGCGCGTTTCCTTTGCCGGTGGAGGTGATTGCGTTCGGTTGGCAGACCACCAAGGCGCTGATCGAAGAAACGCTGTTCAGCATTGACGTGCTGGGGCGCGACGTGTCGCTGCGGATGAACAAGTCAAAGCCGGTCAGGACCGACGAGAACAATTTCATCCTGGATCTGAGCCTGAAGCGGATCGGCAATCCGCGCCAGTTGGCGCTGGTGTTGAACCAGATTCCCGGCGTGGTGGAGAACGGCCTGTTCATCGACATCTGCGACATCGTGGTGATCGGCCACGGCGACGGGCGGGTGTCGGTGCGTGACATCAATACCGGCAAGGTCGAAGATTCGTCGGTGGAGGTTGCGGCCGCAGACAACATCTTTGCCGATCTGGACTGACGCATAGGGCCGAGCTGCAAGCTGGCGCTATTGCGTGAAGTGGTGCATTCATCGCGCGGGCATTTGGGCCTGACGGCCATTGGAGCGGCGGATGAGCGTTTTCGACTATGATCTTTTCGTTATTGGTGGCGGATCGGGCGGGGTGCGTGCGGCACGCATCGCTTCGGCTGAGGGCGGAGCAAAGGTCGGACTGGCCGAAGAAAGCCGGATGGGCGGTACCTGCGTCATCCGGGGCTGCGTGCCAAAAAAGCTGATGGTGTTTGCATCAGCCTTTCCTGACGCGATCAGCAATGCCCGCGCTTATGGCTGGGACGTGACGCTTGGCGGCTTTGATTGGCCGCGGTTTCGCACCACGCTGGAGACCGATCTGGACCGGCTGGAGGCGGCGTATCGCAATACGCTGACCACGGCGGGGGTCACGATCCACGACAGCCGCGCGGTGCTGGTGGATGCCCATACCGTCAAACTTGCCAGTGGCGAGGTGTTCCGCGCCAAGCATATTCTGGTGGCAACCGGCGGGCGGCCCTTTGTGCCCGATATTCCGGGGGCGGACCTGGCGGTCACCTCGAACGAGATGTTCCATCTGCCGGTGTTGCCGAAACGGGCACTGGTGGTGGGCGGTGGTTACATCGCCAGCGAGTTCGCCTGCATTCTGAATGGTCTGGGTGTGGAGGTGTGCCAGTATTACCGGGGTGCGCAGATCCTGCGCGGCTTTGATGACGAGGCGCGGGGGCATGTCGCCACCGCGATGCAGATGAACGGGATCATGATCCACTGCGGCACCGATGTGATGCGGCTGGAAAAGTCGGAAAGCGGGATCGTTGCGGTGGCGACGGACGGGTCGTCGCGGGAGTTTGATCTGGTGATGTACGCCACCGGGCGGCACCCCAACACCGAGGGGCTGGGGTTGCAGGGCCTTGGCGTGGAATTGGGACGGCAGGGCCAGATCAAGGTCGACGAGTGGAGCCAGACAGCGGTGCCGTCGATCTTTGCGGTGGGCGATGTGACGGGGCGGATCAACCTGACGCCTGTTGCGATCCGCGAGGGGCATGCCTTTGCCGATACGGTGTTTCTGGGGCGCCCGACCAAGTTCGACCATGAGCTGGTGGCCTCGGCGGTGTTCACGCAGCCGGAGATGGGGTCAGTTGGTTTGAGCGAAGAAGCTGCGCGCGAGCAGGAGCCGATCGAGGTATATGCGACCGCGTTCCGCCCGATGAAGACGGCTTTTGCCGGCCGGTCGGACCGGGTGATGATGAAGCTGGTGGTATCTCAGGAAAGCCGCAAGGTGCTGGGCTGCCATATCGTCGCACCGGAAGCGGGCGAGATGATCCAGCTTGCGGCCATCGCGATCCGGATGGGGGCAACGAAAGAAGACTTCGACCGCACCTGTGCGGTGCATCCAACGATGTCGGAAGAACTGGTGACAATGCGCAAACCCGTGCGAAAAGCCTGAATGCAGACAGCGGTCCGGCTTGATTTTTGGCCCGCGATAACCAGTTAACCGAAGAGATAATCTGGAAAGGTTCCAATCAATGGCAGGAAGTGGCGGTCCGTGGGGCGGCGGTGGCGGCTCGGATGGCGATGACCGGGGTGGCAAGGGCGGTGATGACGAGGAACGGCGTGGACCCCGCAAGGGTGAAGGCGGCTCGCAGATCCCCGAAATCGACCAACTGGTAAAGCGCGGGCAAGAGCAGTTACGCGTGCTGATGGGCGGGCGTGGTGGCCGCGGCGGCCCGGGCGGCCCGGGCACGGGCGGCGGTGACGGTGGCCCGGTCATTACCCGGCAGGGCGTGGCTTTGGGCGCGCTGGCGCTGCTGGCGCTGTGGTCGTTCATGTCGTTCTACACGGTGCGGCCGGAAGAGCGGTCGGTGGAGCTGTTTCTGGGCGAAAGCTCGGGTATCGGCAGCCCCGGCCTGAACTTTGCGCCATGGCCGGTTGTCACCTATGAAAAGGTGCAGGTTACCGGCGAGCGTCTGACCGAGATTGGCACCGGCGAGGCCGGGTCTGAAACCGGGCTGATGCTGACGCGCGATCAGAACATCGTTGATATCGGCTTTCAGGTGGTCTGGAACATCTCGGACCCCGAGGGCTACCTGTTCAACCTTGCCGACCCTGAGGATACGATCCGCGCGGTGGCCGAAAGTGCGATGCGCGATATCGTGGCGCGGTCAGAACTGTCACCGATCCTGAACCGGGACCGGGGCGTGATCGCGGCGGATGTGCAGACGGCGGTGCAGACCACGCTGGACAGCTATAATGCCGGGATCTCGGTCATCCGGGTGAACCTGCAGCGCGCCCAGCCGCCGCGCGAGGTGATCGACGCCTTCCGCGAAGTGCAGGCCGCACAGCAAAAGCGCGATACGCTGGAGAAAGAAGCTGATGCCTATGCCAACCGGGTGACCGCAGGGGCCCGTGGTGCCGCGGCACAGCTGGAGGAAGAGGCCGAGGCCTACCGCGCACAGGCGGTCAACGTGGCACAGGGTGAAACCGCGCGCTTCATCTCGGTCTACGACGAATACGTGAAGGCGCCGGAAGTGACCCGTCGGCGGCTGTATCTGGAAACGATGGAAAAGGTGCTGGGCGGCATGAACAAGGTCATCCTTGACGGTGTGTCGGGCGGCGAAGCGGGGCAGGGCGTGGTGCCGTTCCTGCCGCTGAACGAGCTGGGGCGGATGACTGCGCCGCAAGCTGCTGCTGGAACAACGGGCACAACGGGGGCAACCAACTGATGCGCGCGATGTATGTGATCCCCGTAATCGTTATCGTTCTGGTCGGCATCCTGTCGTCGCTGTTCATCGTGGACGAACGCAAGAAGGCGCTGGTGCTGCAGTTTGGTCAGGTGACGCAGGTCAAGACCGAGCCGGGGCTTGGCTTCAAGATACCGTTCATTCAGGAAGTGGTGCAGTACGAGGACCGGATCCTGGGCCTGCCGACGACGCCGATCGAAGTCACCATGCTGGATGACCGGCGTCTGGTGGTTGACGCCTTCGCCCGCTGGCGGATCGTCGATCTGGTGACCTTCCGTGAGGCGGTGGGCACTGGGGCCGAGGCGCAGGCGCTCCGGCGGTTGGAGGGCATCGTCAACCCGGCCATTCAGGAGGTGCTGGGTTCGGTGCCATCATCGCGGGTGCTGTCAGAAGACCGCACCGCGCTGATGAACCAGATCCGCGATATCGCACGGCGGCAGGCGCTGGCGCTGGGCATCGATGTGATCGACGTGCGGCTGACGCGCACCGATCTGCCCGAGCAGAACCTGGAGGCCACCTTCGCAAGGATGCGGGCCGAACGGGAACGCGAAGCGGCGGATGAGATCGCGCGCGGTGGCGAAGCGGCGCAACGGGTGCGCGCCAGCGCTGACCGGACGGTGGTGGAACTAACCTCGGATGCGCGGCGCAAGGCCGAAGTCATCCGCGGTGAGGCCGATGCCGAACGCAACGCGATCTATGCCGAGGCCTTTGGCCGCGACCCGGAGTTCTTTGCTTTTACCCGGTCGTTGACCGCGTATGAGCGGGCGCTGCAGGCGGGCAATTCGTCGATTGTGATGAACCCCGATTCGGCGTTTTTCGAATACCTCAGGTCATATGAGATCCCGGTTCCTGTTGAACCGGCTGCCCCTGCGCCATGAGCTTTGTGCTTTTGGCCCTCGGGCTGGTGCTGATCTTGGAGGGGCTGGCGCTTGCGCTGGCCCCTTTGCGCATGGAAGACCTGATGCGGATAATCGCTGGCCTCAGCCGTGAACAGCGCCGGATGATCGGTCTGGCGGGGTTGGCATTGGGGGTCGCGTTGGTCTGGCTGTCGGGCGCGTGGGCCGGGGCAGGCTGATTGCGGCGTGACAAATCCGTTCACATCCCTTTGATGCAGCGCGACGGGGTTTGCATTGCGCGCTGGCCCGGCTAACTGTTCTACATGCCCTGACGCGACCGCGGACCATTTCGCCCGCCTTCTGCGCCGCTATGAGCGAAACAAGGAGTTCGTATCGTGCCTGACCTGACCCCCTCTATCCGGACCGCCCTGCGGTCCAGCACCGTTCTGGCGCTGGTGCTTGGCTTTGGCATGGCGCTTGCACCTGCGCAGGACGCGCAGGCCTTTGGTGCGCCGGAAAGCTTTGCCGAACTGGCTGAACAGATCAGCCCGTCGGTGGTGAACATCACCACCAGCGCGATGATCGCGGCCCCTGCCGACGGCATGCCAATGGTCCCGGAAGGCAGCCCGTTCGAAGATTTCTTCGATGACTTCAATGCACCCGGCGGCAACGGTGGCGCGCAGCGGTCTGATGCGCTGGGGTCAGGGTTCGTGATCTCGGAGGACGGCTACATCGTCACCAACAACCATGTGATCGAAGGTGCCGACGAGATCGAGATCGAGTTCTTTGGCGGCAAGAAGCTGCCGGCGAAACTGGTGGGCACCGACCCGAAGACCGACATCGCGCTGCTGAAGGTGGAGGCGAGCGAGCCGTTGCCGTTCGTGGCGTTCGGCAATTCCGATCTGATGCGTGTCGGCGACTGGGTTATGGCGATGGGCAACCCGCTGGGGCAGGGATTCTCGGTTTCCGCCGGGATCGTTTCGGCGCGTGGGCGCGAGCTTTCGGGTACCTATGACGACTATCTGCAGACCGATGCGGCGATCAACCGGGGCAACTCGGGCGGGCCTTTGTTCAACATGGACGGTCAGGTGATCGGGGTGAACACCGCGATCCTCAGCCCGAACGGCGGGTCGATCGGGATTGGGTTCTCGATGGCGTCGAACGTGGTGTCAAAGACGGTGGCGCAGCTGAAGGAGTTTGGCGAAACCCGGCGCGGCTGGCTGGGGGTGCGCATTCAGGATGTGACCCCGGATGTGGCCGAGGCGATGGGTCTGGCCGAGGCCAAGGGGGCGCTGGTCACAGACGTGCCAGAGGGCCCTGCCAAGGATGCGGGGATCGTGGCAGGCGATGTGATCACCATGTTCTTTGGCCAGCCGGTGGGCGATGCCGGCGATCTGACGCGCCGGGTGGCCGACGCGCCGATTGGCGAGGCAGTGCCGGTGATCGTGCAGCGCGAGGGCAAGACCGAGACGCTGGCGGTGACGCTGGGCCGCCGTGAAGAGGCAGAGGCCGCGACGATGCCTGCGGCTGCCCCGGTTCCCGAAGAACCCAAGCAGATGGAAAGCCTGGGCCTGACGCTGGTGCCGCTGGACGACAGCCTGCGCGACCGGCTGGGGCTGGATGCCGGGACCGAGGGGCTGATCGTGATGTCGGTTGACGCGGCATCGGAGGCCTATACCAAGGGGCTGCGCGAGGGGGATCTGATCACCGAGGCAGGTCAGCAGAAGGTGGCGCGGCTGAAGGACCTGGAAGATCGGGTGGCCGAAGCGAAGGCTGCGGGGCGCAAGTCATTGCTGCTGCTGATCCGCCGGGGTGGCGATCCGCGGTTCGTGGCGCTGTCGATCGAGTGATCTGTTGCGGTTTGGCGAAGGGCGGCGGGGCAACCTGCCGCCCTTTTGCATGGGCGCATGGCCTCAGGGCTGATCGCCGGCCCGGACACCGTCAAACTTGAAGGCGGGGTCCGGCAGGCGGTCAAGCATCGGCGACAGATCCTCGATCACCTCGGCCACCACATGCACCACATTAGCCTCGCGCTGCATGCGGCCCGCAATCACCGCGCGGCGAAAGCGTTCGTAGACATTGGCCCAGACGACGACGTTGCAGGTGCCGGTCTCATCCCCCAGCGTGACGAAGATCACGCCTTTGGCGGTGCCGGGCCGCTGGCGCATAAGGACCAGTCCGGCCACGCAGACCCGCGCCCCGGTGGGCGGTTCGTTGAGCCGCCCACCGGCAACGCCAAAGGCGGACGCGGCCATGCGGGTGGCTTTTGCACGGGCCAGTCGGGGGCGTAATCTGGTGTGGTCATGAGAGCGAATGAAGAACAAACGGTGGGCAGCGCAATATGATCCGCACAATCGCAGTGGTCCTGCGGCATCTTGAACAAGGTTTTATGCCAGACGGTTTCCAGCCGGTCGAAGTCATCGTTGTGCAAACCGTCCAGACACCGAGCCACGGACTTGGGGTCCTGAGCGTTCCGGCACAGGCGCTGTCGAGCGCCGCTTCGGGCGTCCGAACAGCAAGGGCTGTCACGCAAGGGGAGAGGTTCGGTACACATCGCCGCGAAAGCAACGTCGCAGGGGGTGGAAGACCGCTTCACCTTGGGCTAGATCGAGGGGGACGGATTTGCGCGAGGGTGCTGGGAATGGCAAAGATCACTTACGTTGAACATGGCGGCAAGGAACATGTGGTCGAGGTGGCCAATGGCCTGACCGTGATGGAGGGCGCGCGCGACAACGGCATTCCGGGAATCGAGGCCGATTGCGGCGGCGCCTGCGCCTGTTCGACATGCCATGTCTATGTTGACCCCGCCTGGGTGGACCGGCTGCCGAAGAAGGACAGCATGGAAGAAGACATGCTGGATTTCGCCTGGAAGCCGGATGCGGCCCGGTCGCGCCTGACCTGCCAGTTGAAGGTCAGTGACGCGCTGGACGGGTTGCGCGTGCAGATGCCGGAAAAACAGATCTGATGCGGCTGGCGCTGGCCCTCGTGCTGATGGCCGGGGCAGCGCGGGCGGAGGTTGAGCTTCGCGCTCCAGCGGTGCTAAGCGCGGAATTTGTACAGCCGACGACACGCTATGATCATGGCATTCTGGGCGATGCCATTGAATGGGGCGGCCTGCAAATCCTGGTGGTCCCTTGTGCTCAGATACTCGGCTGTTTTGACGAAGGGACGGTTTCGAATGAAGTGCTGCGCATAACCCTTCCCGCGTCCCGCGTGTTCGAGGACCTGGAAACACGGCTTGCCGATCTGGACAACGACGGGGCACCTGAAGTCATCGTTGTTGAAACCGATATCGCCCTAGGTGCATCCCTCGCCGTTTACGGCCCGGAGGGCAAGATCGCTGCCACCCCCTATATCGGCCAGACGCATCGCTGGCTGGCCCCGGCCGGAATCGCCGATTTCGACGGCGATGGGCGGGTGGAGATTGCCTATGTCGACCGCCCGCATCTGCTGGCTTCGTTGGTGTTCGTGCGGCTGGAGGGGGATCGACTGGTCGAGATCGCGCGGGTGGCGGATGTGACCAACCACCGGATTGGTGATGACTTCATTTCGGGCGGGGTGCGCGATTGCGGGGCGGGGCAGGAACTGGTGCTGGCCTCGAAGGACTGGGCACGGATGCTGCGGGTCCGCTGGGCCAAGGCGGGGCCGGTCGCCGCGGATATCGGTGCATGGCCCGGCGGTGGCCTGCAACGGCTGCCGGGCTGCTGAGGTCAGCCGCCGTCGCTTGCGCCCAGAATGCGTTCGGATTTCTTGCGCACCAGCACAGTGCGCAGATCGTGCATCGCCAGCAAAAGCGCATCGGTCACGGCGTCAAGCTGATCGTCACTGGCGCGCGACTGCACCCATTGCGCGGTGAGGTTCAAATGATCGGCGGCGCGCAGGATGTCGTCGACATCGCGGGCTGCCAGTTGGTCAACCCGCGCCGCAAGCCAGGTGGCAATCGCGTCGCGGTCGGGCTGGGTCAGCGCCACCTCGCCATGCGGTTTGACGGTGCCGTTCTTGACGTTGACGGTGGCGATCTCGTCCAGTTCGATCCGGCGCTGGCGGTTTTCGGTGGTGACGCGAAACACCACGGCGCCGTTCTCGCGGATGCGGAAGTAATAGTCCGGAAGATCGTCTGCCATGTGCCCCCCTCAGATAAGCCCGGCGCAGAACCGCTGGATACGGGAGCAGGCCTCGCGCAGCACCTCGTCGGAGGTAGCGTAGCTGACGCGGAAGTTCGGTGATAGCCCGAAGGCCGCGCCGAACACCACGGCAACGCCGGTGTCTTCCAGCAATGCGTCAGCGAAGACCTCGTCATTGGTGATCAGGGTGCCGCCCGGCGTGGTCTTGCCGATACAGCCGGAGATATCGGGGTAGACGTAGAACGCGCCTTCTGGCCGGGGGCAACGGATGCCTTTGGCCTGGTTCAGCATCGACACCACCAGATCGCGCCGGCCCTGAAACAGCGCGCGGTTGGGGGCAAGGAAATCCTGCGGGCCGGACAAGGCCTCGAGCGCTGCATGCTGGCTGATCGAGCAGGGGTTCGAGGTGGATTGCGACTGGATCGTGCCCATCGCCTTGATCAGGGCCACCGGGCCTGCCGCATAGCCGATGCGCCAGCCGGTCATCGCATAGGCCTTTGACACGCCATTGCAGGTGAGGGTGCGGTCGTACAGTGCGGGTTCGATCTCGGCCGGGGTGCAGAATTCGAAATCGTCGAAAACGAGGTGTTCGTACATGTCATCCGACATCACCCACACCTGCGGATGGCGCATCAGCACGTCGGTCAGGGCCTTCAGCTCACCCTTGGTATAGCCCGCGCCGGTGGGGTTTGACGGGCTGTTGAAGATGAACCACTTGGTCTTTGGGGTGATCGCCGCCTCAAGCTGTGCGGGCGTCAGTTTGAAGTTCGTCTCGATGCCTGCGACCACCGGCACCGGGACGCCGCCTGCCAGCAGCACCATGTCAGGGTAAGATACCCAGTAAGGCGCGGGAATGATCACCTCGTCGCCGGGATTGCAGGTGGCCATCAGCGCGTTGTACAGGATCTGCTTGCCGCCAGTGCCGACCGAAACCTGGCTTGGCGTGTAGGTCAGCCCGTTTTCCTTCAGGAACTTGGCGCAGATCGCGGCCTTCAATTCCGGGATGCCATCAACCGGCGTGTATTTGGTCTTGCCCGCATCGATCGCGCGCTTGGCCGCGTCCTTGATGTTTTGTGGTGTGTCGAAGTCCGGCTCGCCTGCGCCAAGGCCGATCACGTCGCGGCCATCAGACTTCAGCTGCTGGGCCTTGGTTGTCACGGCGATGGTGGGGGATGGCTTCACACGGGCGAGGGTATCGGACAGAAAAGCCATCGGGTGCGTCCTTCTTAGTAGTAGGCGGGGTCATCACTGGAGTTCGGGCGAGGCTTGTCTTAGGGTTCGTGCGTGACAGGTTCAAGCCAGATCGGACGAAACATGACAGAGACAGCGGAGGCGCGCCTCAAGCGGATGGCGATGCGATCATGGCGGCGGGGCACCAAGGAGATGGATCTGGTGCTGGGGCCTTGGTCGGACCTGCATCTGGCGAGCCTGAGCGCAGGGGAGCTGGAGTGTTATGAAAGGCTTCTGGCCGAGAACGATCAGGACCTGATGGCGTGGATTCTGGGTCAGGGTCAGGCCCCCGAGGCGATTGTGCCCTTGCTGTCCCGCATCGCGGATTTCGCGAGAACCCGCCTGATGCAGCAGAATTAAAACGAAATCGGCACCAGTTTACCAAATGTTTGCTGTTTGTGCTGATTCTGCCTTTGTTCCAATGGAGGCGGAGAAGACGGATGACCCAACACGCACCCCTGCTCGACGGCTCGCACAAGGCGTTCCTGTCTTGCTATCTTGATAACCTGGCCCTGGTCGAACGATTGCACCGGTTGCTGCTGGATGTGGTGAAAGACGAGTTTGAGCGGGTGGGAATCCTTGAGATCAACTCGGTTCAGGCGCTGTTGCTGTTCAATGTTGGCGAGAACGAGGTGACAGCCGGCGAATTGAAGACGCGCGGCTATTATCAGGGGTCGAACGTCAGCTACAATCTGAAGAAACTGGTCGAGCTGGGCTACATGCACCATCAACGATCAGAAATCGACCGCCGGTCAGTGCGGGTGCGGTTGACCGAAAAGGGGCGGCGGGTGCGGGGTATGTTGTCGGACCTGTTCGCCCGTCACGCCGAGATCATGGAAAAGCGGGGCATGGTCAGCAGTTCTGGAATGGATGAAATCAACACCTCGCTGAAGCGGATGGAGCGGTTCTGGACCGAACAGATCCGGTACATCTATTGAAAGATGAGGTTTGTGGTACGGCGCGCCGGTTTGCGATGCGGAACGTGGTGGCTGTCAGGAAGGGTTCATTTTCAGGGCCTTGCAAGAACCGATTGCACGTTAGGCCGACCGTGCGGCCTTGGGTCAGTTGACCTTGCGCCCCGGCAGGAAAGGGAGAGGTGCCACCGGCACGCCGTCTTCGATCAGCTTGCGGGCGTCGTCCGGCTTTGCCTCGCCGTGGATGGCGCGTTCTGGTGTGGTGCCGGCATGCATCTTGCGCGCCTCGGTCACGAAGTTCAGGCCGACATATTCCGAATTTTCCTCGATCTGCTTTTTCAACGCCGCAAGTGCTGCTTCGACGTCACTGCCGGGCTGTGACAGAAGACCCTTTGCCGTCGCGTCCGGGGACGATGCTGCTGTGGTCGCCACCGTGGCGGAGCGGGCCGGGCGCACCGCGGGGGCCATCAAATCCTTGGTGACGGTCGTCGATCCGCAGACCGGACAGGCCAGTTGCCCGGCGCTGTCCAGGGACGCAAAGGCAGCACCGTTCTGAAACCAGCTTTCAAAGCCGTGTCCGGCGACGCATTTCAACGAGTAACGGATCATCCGTCGGGTCCTGCTGTTCGATCTTACGGATAGCTAAGCATCAGATACGCAAGGTCAATGCCCAATAACGACGAAGCGTCGCAATCGCTGACTTCGCTATCAGCTTGGGGTCACAAAGCGGCAGAACGTCCATTCCGGCTGCGCCGCACCGGGACCAAACAGAGATCTATTCAGCCACGATCGGGCCGGCACGGCCTTTGGAAGGTGGCACGAACGCCTCGATGATGCGGCGCAGGTCACTTTCGTCGACCAGATCTGCCGCCTCGGCCTGACTGAACCATTGGCGGGTGCGTTCCTTCATTTCGGGAAACCGGGTGGCCAGATCCCCGACGCGCAGACTGTAGACCGCAACCGCACAGGGCACGGTTGCCATTGGCGTCACGCATTTCAGATAGCCAAAGCGCCCAAGACAGACGGGATCGACGACGCCCCGAACCCCCGCCTCCTCCCACGCTTCTTGTGCGGCAGCCGCTTCGGGCGCGAGGCCTGCCATCGGCCAGCCCTTTGGGATCACCCAGCGCCCGGTATCGCGGCTGGTGATCAAGAGAACTTCGATTCCTGAAACCGACTGACGCCAGCACAAAGCCCCGTACTGAATACGGACCCCGTCCGGGGCCTTGGCATCACGTGCCACAAACATGTCCTGCCTGCTCATCAAATGCCCATTCGGCCGCCCGTTTCCCGGATCTGGCCCCCTAACAATCCATTCGTGCAGTATTGCACATTTTTTCCAGCATTTACAGATGTTTTCCCGAACATATGCCCGCGGCAATTGACGCTCGCCCCGACCGCGTTATCTGGCACAGGTGTCGCCAACCGGAGGTCGTTCGCATGAGACAGATGTTGGTTGCAGCAGGGTTGGCCCTGATCCTTGCGCCGGCGGCCGCCGAAGCAGGGTTTCAGTTCCAGTCGATCGACGGCGGCGAGATTGATCTGGATGATTGGGCAGGCAAACCGGTTCTGGTGGTGAACACGGCGTCGCTGTGCGGCTTTGCCGGCCAGTTTGACGGGCTGCAGGCGCTGCATGACCGCTATGGCCCGCAAGGTGTGCTGGTGCTGGCGGTGCCGTCGGACGATTTCAAGCAGGAGCTGGCGGATGAGGCGGCGGTCAAGGAATATTGCGCGCTGAACTTCGATCTGTCGCTGCCGATGACCGAAATCACCCATGTGAAGGGGGCAGAGGCGCATCCGTTCTACAAATGGGTGGAGGCGCAAACCGGGTTTGTGCCGGGTTGGAACTTCAACAAGGTGCTGATCGGGCCGGATGGGGCAGTGGTACAGACGTGGGGGTCTGCACCTGAACCGCTGGGGCAGGCGATCCGGGGCGGGATCGAGGCGCTGCTGCAGTGACACGGGCGGTGCAAGCCGCGACCGGCTTGAAGCCCGCGGGCCCGCTGTTTATCGGGTCGGACATCTATCGGGGGTCGTCTTACGGTGCGGGGCATCCGTTGCGGGTGCCGCGCGTGTCCACGGTGATGGACCTTTCGCGTGCCCTGGGGTGGCTGCCGACTGACCAGTTTCGCGCAAGCCCGCGGGCAAAGCCTGCCGCACTGGCCCTTTGGCACGACGCCGACTACATCGCCGCCTTGCAGCGGGCCGAAACCATGGCCGAGGCCACGCCCGAGATGCGCGCGCGATTTCACTTGGGGACGCTGGCCAATCCGGTATTTCCGGAGGTGTTCCGCCGCCCCGCCACTGGCGCCGGGGGGGTGATGTTGGCGGCGCAGTTGCTGGCCCATTCGCCCGGAGTGATACACGTGCCTGGCGGGGGTACGCACCATGGGCTGCCGGGCCGGGCGAACGGGTTTTGTTATCTGAACGACGTGGTGCTGGGGATCAAGGTGATGCAGCGGGCAGGGCTGCAGCGGATTGCGTATGTCGACATCGACGCGCATCATTGTGACGGGGTTGAGCGGGGTTTTGCCGGTGATCCGGGGGTAAGGATGATCTCGGTCCACGAGGAGGGGCGCTGGCCGTTCAGCGGTGCCATTGAAGATCAGGCCGGAGGATCGGCGTTCAATCTGCCGGTGCCAAAGGGGTTCAACGACACCGAGATGGAGGCGGTGCTGGACCAATTGATCCTGCCGCGTGTGGCCGAGTTCCGGCCCGAGGTTGTGGTGTTGCAATGCGGCGCGGATTCGCTGCTGGAAGACCCGCTGTCGCGGTTGGAGCTGTCAAACCGGGCGTATCTGGCGGTGGTGGCGGCGTTGCGGCCGATCAGCCCGCGGTTTCTGGTGCTGGGCGGCGGCGGCTACAATCCCTGGTCGGTGGGCCGGTGCTGGACGCTGATCTGGGGTCTTTTGACCAATCGCGAGGTGCCTGACCGGCTGCCGCCTGAGGCCGAAGCAGTGTTGCGCGGCTTGGGCTGGGGTGGGGGCGGGCGCCCCCCGCCGAACGAGGCGCTGTTGACCACGTTGCGCGATGACGCCCGCAATGGGCCACTGCGCAATGAGGTGCGCGACCGGTTGGCGGTGTTGGCGCGGCGCTAAAGGGTAAAGTCCGGTTTCTTGACAAGTCGGTCGCCCTGAGGCAGCAGGAACGAGCACAATTTGAGGACGCGCCCGATGAAGATCGCCCACCGCGAGATCGGCCCGAACCACCCGCCGCTTGTAATCGCCGAGATCGGGATCAACCACGGCGGCGATCTGTCCGTGGCCAAGGAAATGGTGCGGCTGGCCGCCGGCGCGGGCTGCGAGATGATCAAGCACCAGACCCACATCATCGAAGACGAGATGACGGAGGAGGCGAAAAGCATCTTTCCGCCGAATGCCGATGTGTCGATCTGGCACGTGATGGAACGCTGCGCCCTCAGCCTGCCCGAAGAGGCGGAGCTGAAGCGCTATACCGAAAGCCTGGGGATGATCTGGATATCGACGCCCTTCAGCCGGGCGGCGGCGGATTTTCTGGAAACGCTGGACGTGCCCGCCTACAAGATCGGCTCGGGTGAGGCGGACAACCTGCCGTTGATCCGCCACATCGCGCGCAAGGGCAAGCCGGTGATCCTGTCGACGGGGATGCAGACGATCGACACCATCCGCCGGTCGGTGGCGATTCTGGATGGCGCGGGCATCGACTATGCGCTCTTGGAATGCACCAACCTGTACCCGTCACCGCCCGAGATCGTGTCGTTGCAAGGTGTCACGGACCTGCGGAATGCCTTTCCGAATGCGGTTGTCGGATTTTCGGACCACTCCATCGGGCCGGAAATGGCGCTTGCGTCAGT
>NZ_JANMET010000178.1:0-10789 GCF_031377265.1 Tabrizicola sp.
CGAACCAGTAGAGCTGGGCGCGCAGCGGATGCCAGAGCGGGCCTTCGCCAAGGGTGCAGGGGCGGTCGTCGAAGATCATGCAAAGGCGGCGTCATGGGCGGCGACAATGCCGGCGGCGCGCAGGGCGATGTCGGCTGGCGCAAGGCCGGGGGTGTAAAGCGCGGTGCCGATGCCAAAGCCCGAGGCCCCGGCATGCACCCATTGGGCGAAGTTGCCCGGGCCAGCGCCGCCGACGGCATAAACCGCAAGGCCGCGGGGCAGAACGGCGCGGATCGCCTTCAGCCCGTCCGGACCGACGAGCGAGGCGGGGAAGATCTTCAGACCGGTCGCCCCGGCCTTGATGGCGGCAAAGCATTCGGTCGGGGTCATCACGCCGGGCCACGAGGCCATGCCGCGCGCGCGGGTGGCGGCAATCACCTCGGGGTCGCAATTGGGAGAGACGATGAGCGTGCCCCCGGCGGCCTGCACTTGCGCCACGTCGTCAACGGTAAGGACGGTTCCTGCGCCGATTTCCACGCCCGGCCCCAGATCACGGGCCATGGCGGCGATGGAGGTGAGCGCGTCGGGCGAGTTCAGCGGCACCTCGATCCGGGTGATCCCGGCAGCGATCAGGGCATGGGCCACAGACAGCGCCTCGGGAGGGGTGATGCCGCGCAGGATGGCGATGAGGTTGCGGTGGATCATCGGGTAGCCTCGGGTTGGCGGGCAAGGGTGGCGAGGCCCGCGAGGGTGCAATCGGTGGCATTGAGGATGTGCGCATCGGCCCCCTGCGCCTTGAGCGCGCGGGCGTAGGCAGCGGCGAGTTTTTCGGCACCGATCAGCGCGATGGGTTGGCCCAGCCAATAGGGCTTGGCCCCGGCAAGTTCGATGCCGATCAACAGGCCCGACAGACGCGACCGGGCGGAGGCAGGCGAAAGGCCCGCGATCAGCCCCTCGGCACGCAACGAAAACAGCCGGGCGGCGATCTTTTCGGGGCGCGACAGGGTGTCGGACAGCGCCTCGTCAAAGGCGGCATCATCCCAGCCGCTGCCTTGCATGCCGTGGCGCAGCACTGAGTGTTCGGACAAAAGCGCGAACATCTCGCCGGTCATGAAGGTCTGAAAGCTGACCACCTCGCCCGCCGAGACATGCGCCCATTTGGAATGGGTGCCGGGCAGGCAAAGGACGCCGTCAAAGCCGGGGGTCAGTGCCAGAGCACCGGCGATCTGGGTTTCTTCGCCGCGCATCACATCGGCCGGGGCAAGCTGGCGCAGACCGGGGGCAAGCAGGACATGCAGGCGCGGGTCGGCGGTGGGCGCGGTGATCAGGCCGCTGGCGTCAAGCGGGGTGCAGGGCACTGTGCGATAAGGCGCCTCATGCCAGCCTTGCCGCGAGCCAACCATGCCGCAGGCGATGACGGTGGTGGTGCCGGCGCCAAGCCACGGGGTAATCAGGCCAAGCAGGGCCGGTTCAAACCCGTCGTGGGTAAGTTTGCCCATGCCATCGGCGGATTCGGCATGGTCGAGGACCACGCCATCCGGCCCCATCGCCCATGCGCGGAGGTTGGAGGTGCCCCAGTCAACGGCGATCCAGCTGGGTTTCATCCTGTCACCACCATCCCGCCATCAATTACCATTGCCTGTCCTGTCATCATCCGTGATGCGCTTGAGGCCAGAAACAGCACCCCGCCGGTGATGTCTTCGGGGGCCAGCGCTTCGTTCAGCGACTGTTTGGCCAGATGGGCGGCCAGCGCCTCGGGCGTGGCCCAAAGCTGTTTCTGCTTTTCGGTCAGCACCCAGCCGGGGGCCAAGGCGTTGACACGAACGCGGTGCTTGCCAAATTCGCGCGACAGGGTGCGGGTCATGCCGTTGATGCCGGAATTGGCGGTGATGTAGGCGGCATAGCCTACATCGGGCATCATGTAGCTGATCGAGGTAAAGTTGATGATCGACCCGCCACCTGCCGCCGTCATGCCGGGGATCACCGCCTGGCAGGCGAAGAAATAGGCTTTCAGGTTGATCGCCATCGACCAATCCCAGAAGCTTTCATCCACGGTCAACGTGTTGTGACGCTGATCGTTGGCGGCATTGTTCACCAGCACGGTGATCGGCCCATGCACCCGCGCGGCGGTGGACAGGGTCAGTTGCAGTTGATCGACCAGGGTGATGTCGCAGGGCAGGAACAGCGGGCGGTTGCCGGTGGCCTGTTCCATCGTGTCACAAAACGCGGTGGCGTCGGAGCGTTGGCAGAAGGCCACCTTGCAGCCTTGGCGCAGGAATGCCTCGGTCAGGGCAGCGCCGATGCCCGAGCCGCCGCCGGTGATGAACACGGACTGGCCTTTCAGATCCGGGAAGATCGGGGCCGGTGAGATCGGGTCAGACATCGGCTTTCCTTCCTTCGACCACCCACATCGTGCCGGGCCAGGCGACTGGCAGCAAGAGGCCAGCAGTCATCAATGCCCGCCCGCTGAGCGTAAGTGCGCCGGATTTGAGCGCATTGGGGCCGCGGGATTGTTTGGCGGCGTCTTCAGGATTGAGCAGGGTGACGGTGTAGCGGGTGTCGGGGTCAAGCCCGGTCAGGCGCAGCGGGCGTGGCAGGATTTGCGCGCTGGTCTGCGACTGGCCGGCGAACAGCACGAAACGGCTGCCGTTTGCCGCGATCTGCAGTTCGGCGGTGACAGCGGGGTCGGCGGCATCAAGGCGGAGGATGGTGCCCGCCATCGTCCAATCGCGGTTGGCCTTCCACCAGGTGGTGACGGCCTTCAGGGTCGCGGATTCCGCCTCGGTCAGCTCGCGCAGGTCCATCTCGAAGCCCATGTGGCGCTGGGCGGCAACCCAGGCGCGGAAAGCCATCGACAGGTTTCGCCCGGAGGTGTGGCAATGGCGCGGGCCGACGTGGCTGCCGGTGATCGCCGAGGGCAGGAACAGGGCTGCATCGTGCTGCATGCGCAGGCGTTCCAGCGCGTCGTTGCTGTCAGACAGCCAGACGCGGTGGGTATGGGCAAGGATGCCCGCATCAATCCGACCACCGCCCGAGGCGCAGCTTTCGATTTCGACGCTGGGATGTGCCGCACGCAGGCGCGCGATAAGGTCATAGATACCATGGGTCTGCGCGGTATCGGCCACCGGCAGCAGGCGGTTGTGATCCCATTTGATGTAGTCGATGGGGTATTCGGTCAGGATCGCCGAAACCTGTTGGAACAGGTTGTTGCGGACTTCGGGCAGGGCGAGGTCCAGCACCATCTGATGCCGACCGGTGGTCTGGTCGCGGGGGCCGAGCATCCAGTCTGGGTGGGCGCGGAAAAGATCACTGTCGGGGTTCACCATTTCCGGCTCGAACCACAGGCCGAAGGTCATGCCAAGGGAATGGATATGCGCGATAAGCGGGTGCAGGCCGTCGGGCCATTTGGCGCGGTCAATGGTCCAGTCACCAAGCGAAGTGGTGTCGTCGTCACGTTTGCCGAACCAGCCGTCATCCAGCACGAAACGCTCTGCCCCAAGGGCGGCCGCGCGGGTGGCGATTTCGGACAGCTCGGTCAGGGAGTGGCGGAAATAGACGGCCTCCCAGCAATTGTAATGCACGGGGCGGGGGCGGGCGGGATCTGGCCACTGCACCACACGGTCGCGGATATCGCGCTGGAAGGCGGCGGCGATGCCGTTGAGGCCGGTGGAGGAGGCGACGGCGATCAGCTCGGCGGTATCAAACCGGGTGCCGGGCTGCGTTTCGGCACCCATCGGCGCGCCGAACTGAATCTGGCGACGCCCGTCCGGCAATTCTTCAGCCACCATCCGGTGCCCGCCGGACCAGGCGTAATGCAGGGCAAGGGCGGTGCCTTGGGTGTTGGTGCAGCCGTCATCGGCCAGGATCAGATAGGGCGGGTGTTCCTGACCCGAGCGCCCGGTGCGTGCCTCGCGCAGGCGGACGCCGGGGGTCCACTGGACGTGGTTGAGGTGAAACTCGCGGGTCCATTTGCCGTGCACGTCGATCATCTGGCCGGTCTGCGGGGCAGGCAGCACCGGGGCGGCCAGCCAGAGAACGCGAATGGGGCGGTCGGCGGTGAGGGTGGTTTGCAGGGCCAGCACGCCCGTCTTGTGCGCGGTGATGCGGTGGGACAGGGTCAGCCCCCCCGCGCGGCTGTGCAGCGTCAGTTGGCCGGGGGTGTCTTCGGCGCGGTCGAATTGAAAGTTGGGGTGCAGCGGGGTGCCGTCCGCCTCGGCCAACAGATGCCCCGGCTGGCCTTGAAACGCGCGGCCCGGTTCGGGCGACAGCGACAGCGATGGCAGCTTGTCCAGCATCCCGCCGGTCAGATCGTTCCGGGTGGCGGCGGCGAGGTGGGAGAGGTCTTCGGTCGCGGGCAGCGTCGCGCCCCAATAGATCACCTCGGGGAGTCCGCCTGAGGTGGCGAGGGCCAAGGTCTGGCCCCCGGCATCAATGCGCCAGTGCATGTTACTTCACCGCGCCGAGCGTCAGGCCCGCAATGAAGTGTTTCTGCATCAGGAAGAACATCGCCACTGGCGGCAAAGCTGCCAGGATCGAGCCTGCCGACACCAGATGCCACGCCGCGACCCATTGGCCGTTCAGGGAAGACAGGCCAGCGGTGATCGGCTGGGTTTCCGGGCTGCTGGTCAGCACCGTGGCCCAGAAGAAGTCGTTCCAGATGAAGGTAAAGATCAGCACGGAAAGCGCTGCAATCGCCGGGCGCATCAGCGGCAGCACGATGTACCAGAAGATCCGCCATTCGGCGACGCCCTCGACCCGCGCGGCCTCGATCAGTTCGAACGGCAGGGCCTTGATGAAGTTGCGCATGAACAGGGTGCAAAAGCCGGTCTGGAACGCGATGTGGAACAGCGCGAGGCCATACCATGTGTTGTACATGCCAAGATCAAGCGTGAGATCCCGCACCGGAACCATCAGGATCTGGAAGGGCACGAAGTTGCCCGCGACGAACAGGAAGAACAGGATCAGGTTCGACCGGAACTTGTAGACCGCCAGCGCAAAGCCGGTCATCAGACTGAGCGTGACCGCGCCGATCACGGTCGGAATGGTGACAACGAACGAATTCAGGATGTAACGCGCCATGGGCGTGTTGCGGAACACATCGGCGTAATTCTCGAACGCGATGTAGGAGGGCATGCCGAAGTAGTTGCCTTGCGCGAGGTCGGAGGCCGGGCGCAGCGACGTCACCGCCACCCCGATCAGCGGGAATAGCCACAGGAACAGCGCCACCGGCAAGGCGATGGTATAGAGCCACTGCGAGGTCTGCGACGTTTGCTGGATGGGTCTGGGGAACATGCTGTGGCCTTCCTATCGGTCGTTCTCGTCGCGCCACATCTTCCAGATGAAGCCCGAGATGAAAACCATCATGATGGCGAACAGAACCACGGCGATGGCCGCACCATAGCCCATCCGGTAGCCGTATTCGCTGAGCGCTTTTTCGTACATGTAATAGCTGAGCACCCGCGACGACCCAAACGGCCCGCCGTTGGTCATGATTGACACGAGGTCAAAGCTGCGCAGCGCGCCGATCACGGTGACCACCACCGCGATGAAGGTGGCGGGACGCAGCTGCGGGATGATGACGTACCACAGCATGCGCCAGCCCTTGGCCCCATCGAGCCGCGCCGCCTCGATCTGGTCCGGCGCCACGTTGTTCAGGCCGGTCAGATACAGGATCATCACATAGGCAATCTGCGGCCAGAGGCCCGCCGCGATGATGCCGTAGGTGACAAGGTCAGGGTCAGCGAGGATGGCCACGCCCTGACCGGTGGCCCATTCGATGACATTGTACAAAAGGCCGAAGTTCGGCGCGTAGAACCATGAGAAGATCAGGCCGACGACGACCTGACTGATCACGAAGGGAAAGAAGAACAAGGACTTGTACAGCCGGATGCCGCGCACTGTCTGGTTCAGGAAGATCGCGATGAACAACCCTGCCGGCACAGCCAGCATGTATAGCGCCAGCCAGATCAGGTTGTTCTTGAATGAGGTGACCATGTTCGGGTCAGTGGTCAGTTCGACATAGTTCGCGGTGCCGATCCACTTTGCTTCGCCCAGGCCATCCCAGTCATAAAAGCTGATCCAGATCGACTGGAAGATCGGGATGATCACATAGACTGCGAACATCAGAAGGCCCGGCGCCAGGAACAACCAGGGGGCAAGTCGACGCTGGTTCGCTTTCCAATAGGTGGACATCGGGAACCTCGGGCTTGGGGGCGAAGGGGAAGAAAAGCCCTGAAGCCAGGCCGGTGTACCAGCGATGTCTTCAGGGCGTCAGTGTAACGGGCACCCCCGAAGGGATGCCCGCTGGGAGGCTTACTTGTAGACTTGCAGGCGAACCTGCTCGAGCCGCTCCAGGATCGCGTCCAGCTGGTCCGGCTGGACCATGAACTGCTGGAAGCCTTCCATGCCGGCCTTTGCCATTTCGGCAGGCGCGTCACGGTCGAAGAACTGCGCCAGAGCATAGGCTTCCGACAGCATCTTGAAGCCTGCCGAGATGAACGGGTCGTCGGCCGCAACGGTCGAGTTCTTGTTCGTCGGCAGCTGGCCGATGGCGGCGTTCAGCTTGGTCTGCGCGTCAGCCGATGCCACGAAGGCAAGGAACAGCTTGGCGTCGTCAACGTTCTTGGCACCAGCCGGGATGTGGATGGTGTCGGTTGGTGCATCTTCGGCGCGCGGAATTCCGGGGGTGATTTCCGGGAACGCCATGAAGCCGAGGTTGTCGTTGGTCATGCCGCCTTCTTTGAAGACGCCAACGGCAAAGTTGCCCATCACGTAGTTTGCAGCTTTGCCCTGAACCAGCAGTGCTGCGGCATCCTGCCAGTCGATGGCAGCATGGTTTGCGGTGATGTAGGGCTGAACCTTTGCCCATTCGGCAAAGACCTTGCGCACGGAGTCATCGGTCCAGGCGATTTTGCCGGCGGTCAGATCCATGTGCCATTCGTAGCCGTTGGTGCGCAGCGACATGTAGTCGAAGATGCCAGCGCCAGGCCACAGGGCGGAAGTACCGGTGGTCAGGCAGTCGATGCCAGCCGCCTTGAACTTTTCGCAGTTGGACACGAAGGTCGCCCAATCCACGCCCTCTGGGCCGGGAACGTCAACGCCGGCTGCCGTGTAGGCGTCTTTGTTGAAGTAGATGCCCCACTGATAGTAGGTGTAGGGAACGCCCCATTTCTTGCCATCGATCGTCATCGAAGCGGCGGCGGAACCAAGCGCTTCGTTCAGGCCATTGGCTTCCCAGACGTCGGTGACATCCATGAACTGACCGGCAGCGACGAAGGGGGCCATGCGGTTGCCGGCATACCAGTTCGCCAGGTCAGGCGAGTCGGCTGTCAGGAAGTTGCGGATGGCGGTCTTGTAGCCTTCGTGGTCGAAGTTGTTCAGCTGAACGTCGACATCGGGGTTCGCAGCCTCGAAATCGGCGATCAGTGCTTCCATTGCGGCCAGCGGAATTGGATCGTAGTCTGCGTTATACTTCAGCACGCGCTGTTCGGCATAAGCAGAGCCGGACATGAGCAACGCCGCCATCAAGGCTAGCGCGCCCGTTTTCTTATGGACCATGGTTTCCTCCCTTTTGGTTCCATTATGTGAAACTTTGTCTTGAATATTGAAAACTATGTCCGCTATCCTTAGGGCTGTCAACTGCAGACCTTATCAGGATGGACCATGGGCGCCGAAGGGCACGCGGACGGAACAGTCGGCAAGGCACTGGATGTTCTGGACATGGTCGCTGGCCATGGGCAACCTGTCCGGTTCAGCGAACTGTTGTCGCAAGGGCCGTTCCCGAAAGCCACGTTGTACCGATTTTTGCAGACCCTGACGCATCAGGGAATGCTGGCCTATGACCCCGATCGGGGCACCTATGCCTTGGGCGTGCGGCTGGTCCGGTTGGCCCATGCCGCCTGGGCGCAATCGTCGCTGGCACCGATTGCGCGGCCCTATCTGGATGAATTGGCGAAAGAAACTGGCGAGACGATCCATCTGGCACAGATGGATCTGGGGCAGGTTCTGTATGTCGACAAACGCAACGCGGCCCGCCCGGTAGAGATGTTCGCGCAGGCCGGAAAGGTCGGCCCCGCCTATTGCACCGGGGTGGGAAAGGCGATGCTGGCGTTCCTGCCGGAAGAGGCGTTGGAGGCGGCACTGGCGCGCCAGTCGTTCCACCGTCACACCGATCAGACGCTGGATACCCCCGCCAAGCTGCGGGCCGAACTGCAGGCGATCCGCCAACGCGGCCACGCCTTTGACCGCGAGGAACACGAGCGGGGAATCATCTGCTGTGCAGTGCCGATTCTCAGCCGTACGGGGCGGGTCATCGGGGCACTGTCGGTGACATCGACGACAGCACAGACAACTTTGCCCGCGTTGGAGGCGCGGGCCGGGTTGATCAAGGACATCGCGGCGCGGATTTCGGCCGCAGCGGAGAGCTGGCGCTTTCCGGAACAGGGATAAGGGGAGGAAACATCATGACGGGCGTCACACTCAACAATGTTGTCAAACGCTATGGCGATGTGCAGGTCATCCACGGCGTCAATCTGGAGGTCAAGGACGGCGAGTTCTGCGTCTTTGTTGGGCCGTCGGGATGTGGTAAATCCACCTTGCTGCGGATGGTGGCCGGGCTGGAGGAAACCACAGCCGGGTCGATCCGCATCGGATCGCGCGACGTGACCAAGGCGGACCCTTCGGAACGCGGCGTGGCGATGGTGTTCCAGACCTACGCGCTTTACCCGCATATGACGGTGGCCGAGAACATGGGGTTCGGCCTGAAGATGACCGGGCATCCGAAAGCCGAGATTGAACGCAAGGTCACCGAAGCCAGCCGCATCCTGAAGCTGGACGACTATCTGGCGCGCAAGCCCAAGGCCCTGTCGGGCGGCCAGCGGCAGCGGGTGGCAATCGGCCGTGCGATCGTGCGCGGGCCGGAGGTGTTTCTGTTCGACGAACCCCTGTCCAACCTTGATGCCGAGCTGCGGGTGGAGATGCGGGTGGAAATTGCCCGCCTGCACCGCGAGATCGGCGCCACGATGATCTATGTGACCCATGATCAGGTCGAAGCGATGACGCTGGCCGACAAGATCGTGGTGCTGCGCAAGGGACGGGTGGAGCAGGTGGGCGCGCCGCTGGACTTGTACAATGACCCCGACAACAAGTTCGTCGCGGGCTTTATCGGCAGCCCGGCGATGAACTTTGTCGCGGGCGTGGTGGAAGGGCCGGGGTCGGTTGCGGCCAAGGGGTTGGTCGGATCGGTGGCGACCGGCGTGGCGCTGACGGGTGCGGGGTCCGAGGTCAGCGTCGGCCTGCGGCCACAGCACCTGCGGATCGAGGCGGGGCAGACCCATCGGGTCGAGATGACGGAAAAGCTGGGCGGGGTCAGTTTCGTCCATGCCACCGCGCCGTCGGGAGAAAAGCTGATCATCGAGAGCCACGATCAGGTCGGGGTAAAGCCGGGGGACATGATCGCGATCGGGTACGATGCGAAGGATGCGATGTATTTCGCGCAGGACGGGATGCGGCTGCGCTGAGGCCTGTCCACGCGTGGACAGGCCCCCCCCCTTTGATATCAAGGGGTTGTGGGCGCAGGTTAAGGATTTGGCAAGGGTTTTCGGGGCGGGCGCAATCTGGTTGCCCGCCCCTTTTGCCCTGTCTCAGGGCAGCTTTTGAACGACGAGAATCGCTTCCTTCGTGTCTTTGCGATACTGGTCGTTGAACAGATGCACAAAGCCGAACTCTGCCCTCAGCGCCTGAAACTCTTCTTGCAGCGATTTGCTTCTGTGGGTGAATTCCCCGGTTTCCATGTAGGATCTAAAGAGATCGCGTGTCTTCGTCTCGCCAGCCGTTTCATAGGCGGGGGGCTGCCACATCAGGTCTTCGATGACATAGATCCCGCCGGGTTTCAGCAACGGCCAAAACTCCAGAAAGCCATGCTGCTGATGCAATGACGCATGAGACGCGTCATCAATGATCACGTCAAAGCGGCGAAACATGTTTTCTGCCGTAGTCCTGATGTTCTTGCGCTCATTCATGTCACACCGCACGAACGTGAAGCGCGGATCGATGAACCAAGAGAAATCCGAAACGTCCAAGCCGGTGACGTGAACGTTGGAGAAGTATTCGAGCCAAGTCTGAACCGACGGCATTCTGGTTGTCTGCCGATCAGCAGACTTCTTCATCTCGGGACCGCCGATCTGCAGCCCCATTTCCAAAAGCGAAACGGGCTGGTTTCGGTACGGGTGAAGAAAGAACTCATACAGCAAAGTATAGCGATGGCCCTGCCGACGGTTGCCCTTGTCGGTGAGGTTCTTGTCGGCCAACTGGGTAAGATTCAATTGCGTGCTCCCTGCCTGCTGCTGCCCGCATCGGGAGCGTCACAGGAGCGAACAGAGCATACCCGACTGCATTCGCTCAAGCAGGATTTCCGGCCTGGGTGCGGGAAAGGAAGGATGCAATCGTCGGCGGATGGGCGGAACGGGGCACGCGAATTGGGGATCAGGCCAGATAGGCGCGAAAACTGCGCACCACTTCGTCGTAGACCGCGCGTTTGAAGGGGACAATCTCGGCCAGCATCTGATCCGCAGCGATCCAGCGCCAGGCTGAGAATTCCGGGTGGTCGCTGGCGATCTTGATGTCGCTGTCCTGCCCGAGGAAGCGGAACAGGAACCATTTCTGCCGTTGGCCGCGATACGTGCCACCCCAGACCTTGCCCAACAGATCGGGCGGCTGATCATAGGTGACCCTGCCGTGGATTTTGGCCACCGGGTCCACCAGATCGGCGGTGACGCCGGTTTCTTCCCACAATTCGCGCAGGGCGGCGGCT
>NZ_JANMET010000268.1:0-9252 GCF_031377265.1 Tabrizicola sp.
GGACGCCGAAATCAGCGCCTTTGCGAAGAAGAGCTTCGTCAAGCAAGGCATGAAGATCATCGAAAAGGCCACGGTCAAGAAGCTTGATCGCAAGCCGGGGCAGGGCGTCACCGCCCACATCGAAAAGGACGGCAAGACCGAGATCATGGAGTTCGACACCGTCATTTCGGCCGTCGGCATCGTCGGCAACGTCGAAAACCTGGGGCTGGAGGCGCTTGGCGTCAAGATCGACCGGACCCATGTGGTCACCGACGAATACTGCCGCACCGGGGTTGAGGGCCTTTATGCCATCGGCGATATCGCTGGTGCGCCCTGGCTTGCCCACAAGGCCAGCCACGAGGGCGTGATGGTCGCCGAACTGATCGCCGGCAAACATCCGCACCCGATCAAGCCGAATTCCATTGCGGGCTGCACCTATTGTCACCCGCAGATCGCCTCTGTCGGCCTGACCGAAGAAAAGGCCAAGGCCGCCGGATACACGCTGAAAGTTGGGCGGTTCCCGTTTATCGGCAACGGCAAGGCGATCGCACTTGGCGAGACCGAGGGCATGATCAAGACGATCTTCGACGCCAAAACCGGCGAGATGCTGGGGGCCCACATGATCGGCGCGGAAGTGACCGAGTTGATTCAAGGCTACGTCGTCGCGCGGGGGCTGGAGACGACCGAGGAAGACCTGATCAACACCGTCTTCCCGCATCCGACCCTGTCCGAAGCGATGCATGAGGCGGTGCTGGACGCCTATGGTCGCGTCATTCACATCTGATGGCGTCGCTGAACCGGATCGTGATGCAGAAGACCAGCCGCGACTGGCTGCGCGATCTGCGCCCGAAGACCCTTGATGCAGCCGAGATTTCGGGGGCCTGGGGCAAGGGGATCGGCTTCAAAAGCTATCAGAGCTTTACCTACCCGGACCACGATCCCTGCACCGGGCCGTTTGCCGATGCGCAAGGCAAGGCACTGAAATTTGACATCATTCTGGCCAATCAGGTCTGGGAACACATCGACCGACCCTATGCCGCAACCCGCAATGTCCTGAAAATGCTGCGCAGGGGCGGCTGGTTCTGGGTCGCGGTGCCGTTCTTCCTGCCCTATCACGCGGCACCAAACGATTGCAGTCGCTGGTCTGCGCGCGGCCTGACCAACTTGCTGATCGAGACCGGCTTTGACGCAGCCTCGATTCGGGCTGCGCAATGGGGCAATCGTGCCGCGGCGCTGCGCAATCTTGAAACGCCTTGGCCGCCCGAAGCCACCACGGCCGATGATTTGACCAACGACCCCGATTTTCCTGTGGTGGCATGGGCCATCGGACAAAAGCCCGCCTGAGCCTGCCAGCACGGCGCAATCTTTCTGCAGAAACTTGCTTTCTGCAGAAACTTGCGCCGCTGATTGGCCCTGCCTCTGGCACTCGCCACTGCGGCTGGATAACGTGGCGCATGCGCAGCCTTCCCCCGATGATCCTCGTTCTGCTGCTTTGGTGCGCCGGTCTGGGCGCAGCGGCGCAGTTCGGCAAGATGTCCATCCTTTATGATACGCTGCGCACCACCTATGGCGGGCATGGCGATGTGGCGCTTGGGCTGGTTGTTTCAATCGTCGGCATGGTCGGGCTGGTTTTTGGCACCACGGCTGGCCTTCTGGTGGCGCGGATCGGCCCGCGCCGCGCGATTGTGGCTGCCCTGGCGGCCGGCGCTGCAATGTCGGTGCTGCAATCGCTGAACCCCTCTTACGCCGTGATGATTGCCTCGCGCGTGATCGAGGGGGTGTCGCATCTGGCCATCGTGGTCGTCGGCCCCACCATGATCGCGGCCCTCGCACCCGAGGCGAAGCGCCCGCTTGCGATGACGCTTTGGTCAAGCTTCTTTGGCGTCACCTACACCGTCCTCGCGCTGATTGGCCCGGTGGTCACGCCTGTTGGCCTGTTCCTCGGGCACGCCGGTTTCATGGCCGTCTTGGCGCTGGTCCTTGGTGCCACCTTGCCGCCCGATCCGAAGGCCGCCCCCGCGCCGCTGACCAACATTCTGGCGCAACACGTTGAAATCTATGCCTCACCGCGGTTGGCTGCACCTGCGATGGGGTTTTGCTGCTATACCTTCCTCTATGTTGCGATGCTGACCCTGCTGCCGCCGGAAACGCCTGCCAGCCACCGCGCCTTGGTTGCCGCTGGCATGCCACTCGCCTCTATCCTGGTGTCATTGACACTGGGCGTGCGGCTGTTGCGCTACCTTCCGGCGGTGCGTCTGGTGATGTGGGGCTATGCCGTTGCGATTCCGGGCTTTCTGCTGCTTTGGGTGATGTGGGGCAATGGCGCGGGCATGGCGGTAGCGGGGCTGTGGCTTTCGGCGGCGCTTGGTATCGTGCAGGGCGCCAGTTTCGCCGCGATCCCGGAACTCAACGCCACGTCCAATGATCGCGCCCGGGCCGCTGGTGCGGTGGCGCAGCTTGGCAATCTTGGGACCACGACTGGCACCCCGGTACTGGCCCTGCTGCTTGCCACTGCCGGTCCGCCCGGCCTTGCAATTGCCGCCACCGCCCTTTGCGCGCTTGGCATCGCCGCGCATCATATTCAGGCGCGACGTCGCGGCTAACCTGCCACTTGTTCTTACTTCGTTCACAATTTACGGTTGGAGACTCACCCAATCCGTCCTATGTCTTGCCGGTAAACCGGGGTTAATCATGGCCGAACAGAAGTTCATCGAAGTGCGCGGCGCGCGCGAGCATAACCTGAAGGGCGTGGATGTCAGCATTCCGCGCGATCAGCTGGTGGTGATCACCGGGCTGTCGGGGTCGGGTAAGTCCTCGCTGGCGTTTGACACGATCTACGCCGAAGGCCAGCGCCGCTATGTGGAATCGCTGTCGGCCTATGCCCGGCAATTCCTTGATATGATGGGAAAACCGGATGTGGATCACATCTCGGGCCTGTCGCCCGCGATCTCCATCGAACAAAAGACCACGTCGAAGAACCCGCGCTCCACCGTGGGCACGGTGACCGAGATCTACGATTACCTTCGCCTGCTGTTCGCCCGCGTCGGCACCCCGTTCAGCCCGACCACCGGCCTGCCGATCACCGCGATGCAGGTGCAGGACATGGTGGATGCGGTGATGGCGATGCCCGAGGGCACGCGGGCCTATCTTCTGGCGCCGATCATCCGCGACAGGAAGGGCGAGTACCGCAAGGAATTCCTCGACCTGCGCAAGCAGGGTTTCCAGCGGGTGAAGGTCAACGGCACCTTCCACGAACTTGAGGATCCGCCGACCCTGGACAAGAAGTTCCGCCACAACATCGATGTGGTGGTGGACCGGATCGTGGTGAAGGAGGGCATCGAGACCCGCCTTGCCGACAGTTTCCGCACGGCGCTGAACCTCGCCGATGGCATCGCCGTGATCGAGCTGGCCGATGGCGGCGACGAGCCGCAGCGCACCACTTACTCGGAAAAATTCGCCTGCCCGGTCAGTGGCTTCACCATCGCCGAGATCGAGCCGCGGCTGTTTTCCTTCAACGCGCCATTCGGGGCCTGCCCGGTCTGCGACGGTCTTGGGGTGGAGCTGTTCTTCGATGATCGCCTGGTGGTGCCGGACCAGAACCTGACCCTGCTGCAAGGGGCCATCGCGCCGTGGTCGAAATCGAAATCGCCCTATTTCACCCAGACCATCGAGGCGCTGGCCAAGCACTATGCCTTTGACAAAAAAGCTAAATGGCGCGACCTGGCAGAGAATGTGAAAGAGATGTTCCTGCGCGGTTCCGGCGGCGAGGAGATCGAGTTTCGCTATGACGAAGGCGGCCGGGTCTATCAGGTCAAGCGCGTTTTTGAAGGCATCATCCCCAACATGGAACGCCGTTACCGCGAGACCGATTCTGCCTGGTCGCGCGAAGAGATGGAGCGTTTCCAGAACAACCGTGCCTGCGGGTCGTGCAACGGCTTCCGTCTGAAACCCGAGGCATTGGCGGTGAAGATCGCCGGGGTTCACGTCGGCCAGGTGGTGCGGATGTCGATCACCGAGGCCTATGACTGGATCGCCACCGTGCCGGGCACGCTGGGCCAGCAGAAGAACGAGATCGCCAAGGCCATTCTCAAGGAAATCCGTGAACGCCTTGGTTTTCTTGTGAATGTCGGCCTGAACTACCTGACGATGAGCCGCAATGCCGGCACCCTTTCGGGTGGCGAATCGCAGCGTATTCGTCTCGCCAGCCAGATCGGATCGGGTCTGACCGGCGTGCTTTACGTGCTCGACGAGCCCTCCATTGGTCTGCACCAGCGCGACAATGACCGCCTGCTCACCACGCTGAAGAACCTGCGCGATGCGGGCAATACGGTGCTGGTGGTGGAGCATGACGAGGATGCGATCCGCGAGGCGGATTACGTTTTCGACATGGGGCCGGGCGCGGGGGTGCATGGCGGTATGGTGGTCAGCCACGGCACGCCCGCCGAAGTGGCCGCCGATCCGGCCAGCCTGACCGGGCAGTACCTGTCTGGCGCGCGGGAAATTTCTGTGCCGAAGGTGCGGCGCAAGGGCAACGGCAAGAAACTGACCGTGGTTGGCGCCACCGGCAACAACCTGAAGAACGTCACCGCCGAGTTTCCGTTGGGCATGTTCGTCTGCGTCACCGGTGTCTCGGGCGGTGGCAAATCCACGCTGACCATCGAGACCCTGTTCAAGACCGCCGCCAGCCGCCTTAACGGCGCGCATGAGACGCCCGCGCCCTGCGAGACGATCAAGGGCTTTGAATTCCTTGATAAAGTCATCGACATCGACCAGCGCGCCATCGGCCGCACCCCACGGTCGAACCCCGCCACCTATACCGGCGCCTTCACCCCGATCCGTGATTGGTTCGCCGGTCTGCCCGAGGCGAAAGCGCGCGGTTATCAGCCGGGGCGGTTCAGCTTTAACGTCAAGGGCGGGCGCTGCGAGGCGTGCCAGGGCGACGGGGTGTTGAAGATCGAGATGAACTTCCTGCCCGATGTTTACGTGACCTGCGAGACCTGCAAGGGCCATCGCTACAATCGAGAAACGCTGGAAGTTAAGTTCAAGAACAAAAGCATAGCCGATGTTCTTGATATGACATGTGAAGAAGCGAAAGAGTTCTTTCAAGCCGTTCCCGCAATCCGGGAAAAGATGGATGCGCTGTGCGAGGTGGGGCTTGGCTACATCAAGGTTGGCCAGCAAGCGACCACCCTGTCAGGCGGCGAGGCGCAGCGGGTCAAGCTGTCAAAGGAGCTTAGCCGCCGTGCCACCGGTCGCACGCTTTATATCCTGGACGAACCGACCACCGGCCTGCACTTTGAAGATGTCCGCAAGCTGCTGGAAGTGCTGCATTCTCTGGTTGATCAAGGCAACACCGTGGTGGTCATCGAACACAACCTTGATGTGGTAAAAACTGCCGACTGGGTGATCGACATCGGCCCCGAAGGCGGCGATGGCGGGGGAGAGATCGTGGCAGTTGGCACACCCGAGGATATTGCCAAGGCCGCGTCCAGCCACACTGGACGCTACCTTAAAGACATGCTGAAGCCACGGAAAATGGCGGCGGAGTGATCCGCCGCTGCTGCAGCTTTCAGGCCTTTTTCATCGCGCAGGTCGATACACCCAGCATCGAATAGACCGGGCAGGTGCCGATCAACCCGGTCACCAGCGGCAGCACACCGATCAGCTTGGCATAATGCCAAAAGCCCTGTCCCTGATCGACATAGAACCAAGCCAGCAACGCCAGACCCACGGCAACCCGCAGGACGCGGTCAACCGTGCCTTCATTCGTAGTGAACATGATGCTCTCTCCCGTAGCACTTGGCAAAGCGCCAAGTTCATGAGGAAGAATGGCGAATGCAGAACACGATGTCGTTGATCTGCATCAATCATTGCAAGATCAACGACATCATGGGCGGTCCTCAGTCCGTCGGCGTGAAGTTCAGGCTTGGGCCTTCCATGGCGTACGAGGGCCAGCGCGAGGTGATGGTAGAACCAGAACGCGGCGGCCCATGCTTGTTCAGATCGCCAAAGGCTGACGGCAGGTCGGGCGTTTCAGATCGACAGGACCGACAGCTCGGCCTTCATATGCGGATGGTAGAGGCAGCCATACTTGCCAGCCGTTGATTGGTTGGCAATGATACTCGCGCTTTCACCCTGCGCGATGTCGCCGGTATCCCAGCTTTCGTCCTCGGCGGTCGCGGTATGGGGGGCGAGGTCCATGTTGGTCCAGCGCACCTCGTCGCCAACCGCGACCTCAAGCCTTGCAGGCTCGAAGGCAAAGTCGCGAATTTTCACCTCATGCACGACACCGGTCGCGATCGTCCCGGCCACTATGCGCCGCGCCGGCAGGGAGGCAAGGGTGGCAACCCCGATCAGGGTTGCCGCAAAACTGCGCCGGTTAGGGTTGCTGGTCACTTGACCGCCTCAACCATCGCGGTGGCGTCGCCCTGGTGGACGTGGAAAATGCCCGAAGCCTGACCGAACAAGGCTTTGACATCGGCGTTTTCGATGTTGGGGATGAAATCCTTGTCAACGATGGCATTCACAGCCTCGTGGTAGGCCAGTTCGTTGGCCGCATAGGCCCGATCAAACTCCGCGCCTGAAAGGGTCACGAGATTGGCGACGATCTTGTCGGCACCCTCATTCAGCGACTGGCTGACGAAGTTGTCTTCGGGCGTGAGGTTCAGCTTGGTCAGCAGGGCCAGCGCTTTGACGTTCACCGCAGTGTGGTCGCTGATCATGGTTTCAGCAAAGGCCCGCACGGTCGGATCTTTCGAAATCGCCAAGGCCAGATGTGCATAGCGGATGTCGATCAGGTCGGCGGTATAGGCGGCATGCGCGATCTGCAGGTCGTTCAGGTCGGCCGGACTTTGCGCCATCACCGGGGAGGCAAGTGCGAGGCCGAGCAGGGCGAAGAGTTGAATTTTCATGGTGTTAGCTCCGGTTTGTAGCGAGCTCATCTGCTCTGACACCGATATGCGCCCAATATTCTGAACTTGTAATGCGTGAACGTTCAGTTTTTATGCTTGATCGTTCAAGATTGCAGGGATAGAGCCGCAGGTGATCGGAGAGCGACCATGGACATTCTCAGCGACATCTTGATGCGTCTGAATCTGAAAGGGTCACTGTATTTCCGGACCTCCTTCACGTCGCCCTGGGGTGTGCAGGTGCCGCCCTTTCAGAACGTGGCACGGTTTCACTATGCGCATGTCGGGACATGCCTCGCGCGGGTGGATGGGCTGGACCATGCCGTGACGTTGCAGCAGGGCGATCTTCTGATCATTCCGCGGGGGGCTGGGCACCGGCTTTACTGCGATCCTGCGACCGAACTGGACGCATTGCCGCTGGACCGTGTGATCGAGCTTTCGGGGTTCGCGGGCGAGGGTGCGCTGGTCTATGGCGGCGGCGCGGCTGCCAGCGAGGCGCAATTGATCTGCGGCCATTTCGCTTTTGACCCGATGGCGCGGCATCCGCTGCTGGACCGGCTGCCGCCCTATATCCTGCTGTCAGGCTATGGCGAAGGCTCCGGCAGGTGGCTGGAACAGACCCTGGCGATGATCGGCACCGAGGCTGCCAGCGGCAAGATGGGCGGCGACATGATCGCGCTGAAGATGTCCGAGATCATCTTTGCCCAGGCGCTGCGGGCGTTTGTCGAACGTGAGGGGAATGCCCGTGACGGCCTGCGTGGTTATGCTGACGACCAGATGCAGCGCGCATTGGCAGCCCTGCACCGAAAACCAGCCGCACCCTGGACGGTAGCGGAACTGGCGCAGGCGGCGGGCATGTCGCGCACAGCCTTTGCCGTCCGGTTTTCCGATCTGATGGCGATGACACCCATGACGTATCTGGCAAGTTGGCGGATGCAGATTGCGCGCCATACACTGCGCCATACGCGTCAAAGCGTGGGTGAGGTGGCTGAAGGTGTCGGTTACGCCTCCGAGGCGGCGTTTGCGCGGGTGTTCAAGCGTGATGCCGGGATGACCCCGGCGGCGTTTCGCAAGGCGGCCTGAGTTGGCAGGGTCGCGGCAATCTTGCGCGACCCTGCCAGTTTGTCGGGCTATTCCATCGGCTTGAAGTTCAGGCTCGCGCCTTCCTTGATGCCCGATGGCCAACGCGAAGTGATCGTCTTGGTCCGCGTGTAGAAGCGGAAACTGTCCGGCCCGTGTTGGTTCAGGTCACCAAAGGCGGATTTCTTCCAGCCGCCAAAGGTGTGATAGGCCAGTGGCACCGGGATCGGCACGTTGATCCCGATCATGCCGACGTTGATCCGATTCGCGAAATCGCGCGCCGTATCGCCGTCGCGGGTGAAGATCGCGGTGCCGTTGCCGTATTCGTGGTCCATCGCGTAGCCAAGCGCCTCTTCATAGGTCTTGGCACGCACGGTGGACAGCACCGGCCCGAAAATCTCCTTGCGGTAGATTTCCATGTCGGTGGTCACATGGTCAAACAGATGCGGACCGACGAAGAAGCCGTCCTCATAGCCCTGCAGCTTGAACCCGCGCCCGTCGACGACCAGTTTGGCCCCCGCAGCGACCCCAGATTCGACCAACCGCAGGATGTTGGCCTTGGCCGCCGCAGTGACCACCGGACCATAATCTACATCATTCCCAGCGGTATACGGGCCGACCTTCAACTTCTCAATCCGCGGGATCAGCCGTTCGATCAGCGCATCTGCCGTGGCATCACCCACCGGAACGGCCACGGAAATCGCCATGCAGCGTTCGCCGGCCGCACCATAGCCTGCACCCACCAAAGCATCTGCCGCCTGATCCAGATCGGCGTCCGGCATGATGATCATATGGTTCTTGGCACCACCAAAGCATTGCACCCGCTTGCCGTTGGAACAGCCGCGCCCGTAGATGTATTCGGCGATGGGGGTCGATCCGACAAAGCCGATCCCGGCGATCAGCGGGTTGTCGAGGATGGCGTCAACCGCCTCCTTGTCGCCGTTCACCACTTGCAGCACGCCGTCGGGCAGGCCCGCTTCCTTGAACAGCGCGGCCAGCATCAAGGGCACAGTTGGCGCCCGCTCCGATGGTTTGAGGATAAACGCATTGCCGCAAGCCAGCGCCGGGCCCATTTTCCACAAGGGGATCATGGCCGGAAAGTTGAATGGCGTGATGCCTGCCGCCACGCCAATCGGCTGGCGCATCGAATACATATCAATGCCGGGGCCGGCGCTGTCGGTGAATTCGCCTTTCAGCATTTGCGGTGCGCCGATGCAGAACTCGATCACTTCCAGCCCGCGCTGAATGTCGCCCTTGGCGTCGGGGACGGTCTTGCCGTGTTCGG
>NZ_JANMET010000142.1:0-3919 GCF_031377265.1 Tabrizicola sp.
AGACAATCCCGCGGTGTTTCATGCGCTTATACTTGCCGCACAAGCACTCGTAATCCTTAATCGGCCCAAAAATACGGGCGCAGAACAGGCCGCCGTGCTCGGGCTTAAAGGTGCGGTAGTTGATGGTTTCAGGCTTCTTCACTTCACCAAAGCTCTGCGCCCGAATACTGTCGGGGTTCGCCAAGCTAATTTTAATGGCGTCGAACTGCTTCACCGCAGGTTGGTTGAACAGGTTCATGAGGGAGGTGTTGGCACGCATGTGTGTGTCGTCCTTTTTATCTGTTCAACTTAACCATTCAACCCACGGCTGAGGCCCGGCCGCTTGCGCGTCGTGCCACCCGCAGCGCCACCCATAGCGCCAGGGCCCATCCCTAAGGCAGGGCTGCTTGGTTGCTGGTAGGTGCTGGTGCCAAGGTTAGGCCCGCCACCCGTTTCCTGCAGCTCCACATTCAAGCCCAAGGCCTGAATTTCCTTCACCAACACGTTAAAGCTTTCGGGCACGCCAGCATCAAAGTTGCTTTCGCCGCGCACAATGGCTTCGTAGGTCTTAGTCCGGCCGACAACGTCATCCGATTTAATGGTCAGCATTTCCTGCAGGGTGTAGGCAGCGCCGTAGGCTTCCAGTGCCCAGACCTCCATCTCGCCGAGACGCTGGCCACCGAACTGCGCTTTGCCGCCCAGCGGTTGCTGGGTAACCAGCGAGTACGGACCAGTCGACCGTGCGTGTAGCTTGTCATCCACTAGGTGGTGAAGCTTCAGCATGTATTTCACGCCAACCGTCACCTTGCGGGTGAACTGTTCGCCCGAACGGCCGTCAAAGACCACCGACTGACCCGAGGTGTCGAACCCTGCGCGGGTCAGCGCATCGTTCACGTCCGCCTCTTTCGCCCCGTCAAACACCGGGGTCGCAATCGGCACACCTTTGGTCACGTTGCCGGCAAGCTCGAGGAAGTCTTCCTCGTTCCGGTCGGCAAATGCCTCTTCATAGGTCTCGTCGCCGTAAGCCAGACGCACCGCATCACGCACCGGGGTCATGTCGCCGGACCGGCGATATTCCTTCAGCGCTTCGTCGATGTTCATGCCAAGGCCGCGCGCGGCCCAGCCCATGTGGGTTTCCAGGATCTGGCCCACGTTCATCCGGCTGGGAACGCCAAGCGGGTTCAGCACCAGGTCAACCGGCGTGCCGTCGGCCAGGAACGGCATATCCTCGATCGGCACGACCTTGGAAATGACGCCCTTGTTGCCGTGACGTCCGGCCATCTTGTCACCCGGCTGCAGCTTGCGCTTCACCGCGACGAACACTTTGACCATCTTCATCACGCCCGGAGGCAGATCGTCACCGCGACGCACCTTTTCGACCTTGTCGTCGAACCGGTTGTCGAGCGCGCGTTTCTGCGCCTCGAACTGGTCATGCAGCGCCTCGACATCCTTGGCATCGGAATCGTCGCCAAGCGCCAGTTGCCACCACTGACCACGGCTGAGCGTGCCTAGCAGTTCTTCGTCGATGGTCGACCCCGCCTTGATGCCTTTCGGCCCTTTGACAGCTGGTTTGCCCATGACCAACGCCTTCAGGCGCGCATAGATGTTGCGCTCCAGAATGGCCAGTTCGTCGTCACGGTCCCGCGCCAGACGTTCAACTTCTTCGCGCTCAATCTGCAGGGCGCGTTCGTCCTTGTCCACGCCATGCCGGTTGAAGACTCGCACTTCGACGATCGTGCCGAATGCCCCTGGCGGCAGGCGAAGTGACGTGTCGCGTACGTCAGATGCTTTTTCACCAAAGATCGCGCGGAGGAGTTTTTCTTCTGGCGTCATCGGCGATTCACCCTTGGGGGTGATCTTGCCAACAAGAATGTCGCCCGGCTGCACTTCGGCACCGATGTAGACGATCCCGGCTTCGTCAAGGTTGCGCAGGGCTTCCTCGCCGACGTTCGGGATATCGCGGGTGATTTCCTCAGGCCCAAGCTTGGTGTCGCGCGCCGCAACTTCGTATTCTTCGATGTGGATCGAGGTGAACACGTCGTCACGCAAAATGCGTTCCGAAATCAGGATCGAGTCTTCGTAGTTGTAACCATTCCACGGCATGAACGCGACGATGATGTTCCGGCCGAGGGCCAGTTCACCCATGTCGGTGCAGGGGCCATCAGCCACCACTTCGCCACGCAGCACCGTGTCGCCCACCTTCACCAGCGGGCGCTGGTTGATGCAGGACGACTGGTTGGAGCGCTTGAACTTGCGCAAACGGTAGATGTCGACGCCCGGCTCTCCGGGGTCCAGCATCTCGGTGGCGCGCACCACGATGCGGGTAGCGTCGACCTGGTCGATGATCCCCGCCCGACGTGCCATGATGGCAGCGCCAGAGTCGCGGGCGACCACCGCTTCGATACCAGTGCCCACGAACGGGGCATCGGATTGCAGCAATGGCACCGCCTGACGCTGCATGTTCGAACCCATCAGGGCGCGGTTAGCGTCGTCGTTTTCAAGGAACGGAATCAGCGAGGCTGCCACCGACACCAACTGCTTGGGCGAAACGTCGATAAGATCGACGGCATCGCGCGGGTTGAGCATGAATTCGCCGGCCTTGCGGCTGGAGATCAGCTCGTCGGTAAAGCGGCCCTCGGCGTCTTGCGCCGCGTTGGCCTGCGCCACCGTATGGCGCATTTCTTCGGTGGCTGACATGTAGACGACCTCGTCGGTCACCTTGCCGTCGATCACCTTGCGGTAAGGGGTTTCGATGAAGCCGTATTTGTTCACGCGGGCAAAGGTGGCCAGCGAGTTGATCAGACCGATGTTCTGGCCTTCCGGCGTCTCGATCGGGCACATCCGGCCATAGTGGGTGGTGTGCACGTCGCGCACTTCAAAGCCGGCACGCTCGCGGGTCAGACCGCCCGGCCCGAGAGCCGACAAGCGGCGCTTGTGCGTCACTTCCGACAGCGGGTTGGTTTGGTCCATGAACTGCGACAGCTGCGAGGAGCCGAAGAATTCGCGCACCGCCGCTGCCGCCGGTTTGGCGTTGATCAGGTCTTGCGGCATGATCGTGTCGATCTCGACCGACGACATGCGTTCCTTGATGGCACGCTCCATCCGCAGCAGACCGACGCGGTACTGGTTCTCCATCAGTTCGCCGACAGACCGGACCCGGCGGTTGCCGAGGTGGTCGATGTCGTCGATCTCGCCCTTGCCGTCGCGAAGTTCGGTCAGCGCCTTGATGCAGGCGACGATGTCTTCGCGGCTGAGCGTGCGGAACGTGTCCGGAGCCTTGAGGTCCAGACGCATGTTCATCTTGACCCGGCCAACGGCCGAGAGATCATAGCGCTCGCTGTCGAAGAACAGCGTGTCGAACAGCTGCGACGCAGCCTCGACGGTCGGCGGCTCGCCCGGACGCATCACCCGGTAGATGTCCATGAGCGCGGTGTCGCGGCCCATGTTCTTGTCCACCGCCATGGTGTTGCGCAGGTAAGGGCCGACGTTGACGTTGTCGATGTCCAGAACCGGAATGTCGGTGATGCCCTGATCAAGCAACAGCTTCAGCGAGCCACCCTTTACGCCGCCGTCGCGGTCGTATTCCATCGTCAGTTCGTCACCGGCTTCAACCCAGATCTCGCCGGTTTCTTCGTTGATGATGTCTTTGGCCACGTAGCGACCGACAATCTGGTCAAACGGCAGCAACAGTTCCGTCACCGCGCCCGATTTGATCAGGTCGTTCGCCATGCGAGGCGTCATCTTGTCGCCGGCTTTGCAGATCACTTCACCGGTGGCTGCATCGACGATGTCAAATTGCGGACGGGTGCCACGAACACGCTCGGGGAAGAACTTGGTGACCCAGCCCTTGTTCTTCACATGCTTGTACATGACTGTTTCATAGTAAGCATCCATGATGCCTTCCTGATCCATGCCCAGCGCGTAGAGAAGCGTCGTCACC
>NZ_JANMET010000285.1:0-11363 GCF_031377265.1 Tabrizicola sp.
GCGCAGGTGGGGCGACGGCGGCCCATATCACGGCGCTGGCCGACGCCATCGGCATCGATACTATCGTGTTGCCGAAGCTGGCTTCGGGCCTCTGCGCCTTTGGCCAGATCATCAGTGACGTGAAATACAACTACATGGCCACCGCCCCCCTGCGGCTGGACAATGACACGGCTTTTGGGCGGATTGACCAGTTGTTCAGCCAGATCGAAGCGCAAGGCGTAACGCATCTGAAGACTGACGGCTTCAAGGCCAGGGACATCGTAACCAAGCGCAGCCTTGACATGCGCTATGTCGGGCAAGTCCATGAGTGCATAGTAGAAATCGGAAACTTCAAGGTGGATGCCAAGTCGATAGCCAGGATCAAGGACGCCTTCCACAAGCGGCATAAGGAACTTTACACCTATGCCGAACCTCAGTCGGTGGTCGAAGTGGTGAACATCGAAAGCACGGTCTACGGCGTCGTGGACAAACCCGAGCGCATGACCATCGGCAAGGGCGCCACTGCGCATAAGGCGGTGAAAGGCTACCGCGATGCAGTGTTCAGCGCCGATGGCAAACGGGTGCGGACCCCGATTTATGACGGCACCCCGCTGGGTGTCGGAGCCTCCATCAAGGGACCTGCCGTGATCGAAGAAGTAACCACGACCATCGTGCTTGAACCGGGGTGGACGGCGCGGCTCGATGCAAGCGGCTCTTACCTCATCACCCGCGACCGCAAGAAAGGGGCAATATGAGCGATCTAGGCGCTGACAAGATATCGGTTGCCTTCGCGGGGCTGCGCGCCCTGTCGGAGGTGGACCTGAAGGTTACTTCCGGCCAGATCGTCGGGCTGATCGGCCCGAACGGGGCGGGGAAAACCACGCTTGTCAACGTGATGACCGGATTTCAACCCGCAACCTCTGGCTCTGTCAGTCTGGACGGGCAAAACCTGTCCGGTCTGAAACCGCACGAGCTGCGCCGCCGGGGCGTCGCCCGGACCTTTCAGGGCGGGCGGTTGTTCCGTGATCTGGCGGTAATCGACAATCTAGAAGTGACAGGAGTCGGCCTTGGCCTTTCCCGCGCCGCCGCCATCGCCGAGGCGGAGGCCATGCTGGACTGGGTCGGCATTGCGCCCCTGGCGAACCGCATCGCCGGGGCGCTGCCCTATACTGACGAACGCAGAGTGGCGATTGGCCGGGCGCTGATGGGCAAGCCGGCTTTCGTGCTGCTGGACGAACCCGCCGCTGGGATGAGCGCGACCGAAGCCCAAGATTTGTCTACCCTGATCCGCCGCGTGGCAGGCGAGATGGGCTGCGGGGTCTTGCTGATCGAACACAATGTCGGCCTGGTGCTGGACCTGTGCCACGATGTCTTGGTGCTGGATAGCGGCGTTGTCATCGAAACCGGCAATCCCGCAACAATCCGCGCCTCTGAACGGGTGCGCCATGCCTACATGGGCACCGCCGCCGACACCAACCTGCCAGTGCTTGAGGTGATGGCATGAGCCTTCTTACGCTGTCCAACGTCTCGGTGCGCTATGGGCGGCTTACGGCGGTGCGCGAGGTAACCTTCAGCCTGGCCGAGGGTGAGATCCTCTTCATCACTGGGCCGAACGGGGCCGGGAAATCCTCGCTCTTGCGGGCCATCGCCGGGGTGACGCCGCCTTCGGGTGGGCGGATCGACTTTGCCGATCATGACATCACCGGGCGTGCGCCCGAAGACATCGCGCGCCTTGGCCTATCGATGGTGCCTGAGGGGCGGGATGTGTTCGGTTCGCTTACCATCGAGGAAAACCTGATGGTAGGCACCGGCATGCACGCCAAGGAACGCGGCTGGAAGACCCGCGCCGCGACCGAGTTGGAAGCGGTCTATGCCACCTTCCCCATCCTGAAAGACCGCCGTCATTCGCAAGCCGGTCTTCTGTCAGGCGGTCAGCAGCAGATGCTGGTGATAGGGCGCGCCCTAATGACCAACCCGCGCCTTGTGGCGATTGACGAGCCTAGCCTCGGGCTTGCCCCGAACATCACAGATCAGGTCTATGAACGGCTGATCGCGCTCCGAGCGATGCGCAAGCTAACGCTACTGATCGTCGAGCAATCCTCGACCCGCGCCATGCTGGTGGGCGGGCGGATGATGCTGATGCGCGGTGGCGAGATCGTGCTGGACGGTGACGCGCGTGCTCTGGGGCAGTCAGAGGCCCTGCAAGCGGCCTATTTCGGATATGGAGAGCATTGATGGGATCTCTGCTGCAGGTTGTCTTTGACGCGCTCTCGCTCGGTTCGCTTTATGCCCTTGGTGCCTTGGGCATCGCGCTGATCTTTGGCGTCATGCGGCTGGTGAACTTTGCCCATGGCGACGTCATCGCAGCCTGCGTCTTCGCGCTGCTCTGGCCTTCGGTCGATGCCGTCGCCATCATCTTTGCGGGCAACCTGCCATGGTACCTTCTGATCCCCTTCGTGCTGGCCATCGGGGCGGCTCTTTCAGTGGCCTCCGAAGTCGTGGTGTTCCGCCGCTTTCGCCGGGCCAATCCTGCGACCATGATGATCGCCTCTTTCGCCTTGGGCTTCGTCATCCGCTATTTCCTGCTGATGCTGTTCTCCAGCCGGCCGAAAAGCATTTCGCTGCTTCCGTCACTCAGCCAACCCGTTGAAATCCTTGGCGCGCGGATCCCGCTTTTGCAGTTGATCACCATTGCCGTGACCATGGCGGTGCTGTTCGGGTTGACCGCTTTCTTGCGCCGCACACGCTTTGGGCTGGAGATGCGGGCGGCGGCTGAGAACTTTACCATGGCGCGGATGCTGGGGGTACGGGCCAACCGGGTCATCATG
The DNA here is from genome assembly GCF_031377265.1 of Tabrizicola sp. Taxonomy (GTDB): domain Bacteria; phylum Pseudomonadota; class Alphaproteobacteria; order Rhodobacterales; family Rhodobacteraceae; genus JAUYQR01. The sequence continues at coordinate 2,808 of NZ_JANMET010000285.1, forward strand.
GGGGCCTTTGCGCTGTCAGGCGCGCTGGCCGCCGCAATTGCCCTGATCCTGGGGTCGCAGACCGGCACGGCCAATATCATGATGGGGGCGTCTGTGATGCTGATGGCCTTCATCGCCACGGTGATCGGCGGCATGGGCAGCTTGGCAGGAGCGGTGCTGGCCGGGTTCCTTCTGGGGACCATCGCTACAGTGATGCAGGTGATCCTGCCCCCCGACGCCCGCGCCTTCCGCGATGCCTTCGTCTATGGCGCGGTCATCCTGGTGCTGATCTTCCGCCCGCAGGGGTTGCTGTCCGCCCGTGGCACCAAGGAGCGCGTATGATGTCGCCCTCCGTTGCCCGCCGCACCTTCGCCACGCCGGTCCTGCTTGGGCTGCTCCTGATAGCCTTCGCGCTTGTTGCGGTGGCTGTAGGGTCGAAACCCTTCAACCAGACCATTATCGACATCTTTCTCAAGGTGATCTTCGTCGTTGGCCTTTGGGTCTTTGTCGGCAATTCGGGTGTGATCTCGTTTGGTCACATCGCTTTCGCCTGCCTTGGCGGCTATGTCGCGGCTTGGACCACGATCAAGCCGATGATGAAGGGCATGTCGATGCCCGGTTTGCCGGACTGGCTGATGCAGACGGAAATCCCCTATTGGGGCTCGGCCATAGTCGCCGCTGGGTGGGCAGCCCTTTGGGCGCTGATCTTCGGATCGGTGCTGATGCGGCTATCGGGGATCGCCGCCTCGATCGCCACGTTTGCCATGCTGGCCATGGTGAACTCAATCTATTCGAACTGGGAAAGCGTCACTGCCGCCACCTCCTCCGTTGTCGGCATACCGATCATCCGGTCGATCTGGCCCTATCTGATTGCAGCCCTGATATCGGTGTTCGCCGCCTGGGCCTATGGCATCTCGCGCCACGGCCTTGCCCTGCGAGCTGCCCGCGACGAGCCGACGGCAGCAGCCGCCAGCGGCATCGATATTCCCCGCGCCCGGCTGATCGCATTCGTGATTTCGGGCGCGATCATGGGGATGGGGGGCGCGCTGTACTCGCATTCCATCGGCATTGTCACCCCGGATACCTACTACCTTGGCCTGACCTTCATCACCCTTTCGATGCTGGTCGTCGGTGGCATGGGCAGTCTGTCAGGCGCGGTACTGGGGGTGCTGATCCTGTCCACCCTGATCCAGACCCTGCGTTGGCTGGAGGCCGGGGTGCAGGTCGGCGAAACGACCTTTGCCTTGCCGGGGGGTGTGCAGGAAATCGCCCTCGGCGTTGTGATGATCCTGATCCTCATGTTCCGGCCCGCTGGAATCATGGGCAACAAAGACCTGAGCCTGCCGCAATGGGCAGCTTTGGAAACCAAGGGCTCGCAAGGCCCCAAAAACTTGAAGACTTGAAGACCTGAAGACTCAACCAACTAGGAGAGACCCCAATGAAAAGAATTCTGACCGCTCTGGCAGCCACCACCTGCCTGACAGCGCCGGCACTGGCCGATGACGACAAGATCATCGTCGGTTTTGCCACCGCCGAAACCGGTTTCATGCAGGCCTATGACAAGCCCGCCCAGGATGCCGCCATGATCCGGATTTCCGAGATCAACGCGGCGGGCGGCCTTTTGGGCAAGCAGATCGAGGTGGTCACGGCCGACACCAAGACCGACCGCGCCGAAGGGGCAAAGGCGGGTCTGACCGTCATCGACGCCGGGGCCGACATGGTGGTCGTATCCTGCGACTATGACTTCGGCTCGCCCGCCGCTCTGGCCGCCGAAGGCGCCGGCCTGCCGTCGTTCTTCCTTTGCGCGGAATCGATCAAGGCCGGTATTCAGGGCGTCGGCCCGAATTCCTTCTCGGCCTCGGTTCTGGCCGCCGTTCAGGGCGCCACGATGGCCGACTGGTCCTATTCCAAGAAAGAAGCCCGCACCTTCTATCGCCTGCTCGATACCTGGACCGAATACAACAAGGGCATCTGCGACGGCTTTGACTATATGCTGCCGAAGCTGGCCGATGCCAAACTGGTGGGCGAGGATACCTTCCTGAACGAAGACGCCTCGATTGCCGCCCAGATCACCCGCATCAAGGCCCTGCCCGAAGAGCCCGATGCAATCATGCTGTGCACGATGATGCCGGGCGCGGTTTCGGCCATCAAGCAGATCCGCGCCGCCGGGATCAACTCGATGATCCTGAACGGTTCGGGTGTGGATGGTTCGTACTGGCTTTCTGCCGTGCCGGACCTGTCGAACTTCTTCGTGCCGGTTCAGGGCTCGATCTACGGCGATGACCCGAATCCCGATGTCACCGCCTTCAACGCCAAGTACAAGGAAGTCACCGGTGGCGATCCTTCGACCCAATACGTCTATCCGGGCTATGTGATGATCGACGTCTGGGCCAAGGCGGTTGAGCGTGCAGGTACCACCGAAACCGCAGCCGTGGTGGCGGAACTGGAAAAGATGAACGCCGAGCCGACGCTGTTTGGCCCGCGCACCTTCACCAACGAAATCCACCACCAGAACCGGGCCCGCTATCTGATCGTGGAAACCAACGCGGGCAAGCCCGGCGTGGTCGATGAATGGACGATCTCCGAAGCCATTCCAGTGGCCGACCTGATGAAGTAAGCCTTCCCCAGCCTGGCCGGCCCCGTGCATGCGGGGCCGGCTCCGTTTACCGGAGAATCCATGCCCGAAGTTTCCATCCGCCCCCCGGCTGCCCGCGATGAAGCCGACTGGCGCCGCCTCTGGACCGGCTATCTGGACTATTACGAAACCACGGTGCCCGACGCGGTCTATGCCAGCACCTTCGTCCGGCTTCTGGGCGATGATCCTGAGGATTTCAACGGCTTGATTGCCCTTGTCGATGGCAAGGCCATGGGCCTGACCCACTTCCTTTTCCACCGCCATTGCTGGAAGATCGAGAACGTCTGCTACCTGCAAGACCTCTACGTCGTCCCTGACGCACGCTGCACCGGCCTTGGCCGCAAGCTGATCGAGGCGGTCTATGCTGCTGCCGACGCCAATGGCACACCTGCGGTCTACTGGCTGACGCAGGACTTCAACGCCGCAGGCCGACGCCTTTACGACCGTATCGGCAAACAGACGCCCTTCATCCGCTATAACCGCTGATCAGCCCCGCGCCTTGCGGTAGCTGTCCTTGACCGCAATCAGATCGCCGTCAAAGCCGAAAACATCGCAACCGCGCACGTCCACCGGACTGCCATCCGGGCGACGCCCGACAAAGAGCCAGCTCGACAGGCCGGTGTCGCCCGCAACCACATGCATGCCATCGGTCCAGGCTGCCTCGGGGAAAGCCTCGAAAACCGCTGCGGTTGCCTGCCGCACGGCATCGCGCCCGATGTGGCGTTGACCTTCCGCCTCGGGTCCAGCCGAAGCGTGAAAAGCGCAGTCCGCGGCCATGCAGGCCATGACGCCCTCGACGTCGCGCGCATTGAACGCAGCCATCATCGCGGTCATGGTTGCCTGACGGCGATGGGCCAGCGCGCCATCCACCACCTCGACCTCCAGAAACGCCAGCGGGGCGCCGTCAGAGCCATTGGTGACGTTATGCTCAACACCCTCGCGCCGCGAATAAGGCACGCCTTGCGTCAGGCTGGCCGTAGCTTTCTGGCCACCCGGCAGGTCAAGCACAAGTTGGCCGTCACACAAGGGCACGATCACATAGTCATGGCCATGCCGATGCCAGCCGGTCTCCGCCCCCGGGGCAAACTGCCACTCGGTGACGCGAAACCGGTCATCGTCGATGTGGACAACGGAATTTGCAGCTGCGCGCACGGATGCCCCTCTTCCAGGTCTCGGGTGACAGCCTATTCCGGTGCTGCTTAAAGGGGAAGCATCTCAATGGCCCGAATCTGCACAAGAAGGGCTGCCAATCTCGATGGGCCAAAAGAAGGCAGAGTGCCGTGACCAATCACACCTTCAGGTTCGGACCATGCACACTCCGATCTGTATGCTTCTGCCAGTCGAAGTTTATGCTGCGAACGGTCGCTATTGCACTTTCATGGAGGAGCAATGCCGCACTGCCGTCAGACTGCTCTCCGCCCATAATGTCGATCATGCTGTGACTGCGCGCTCAAGTTGAACAACCGAAGCCACCGGCAGCAAGGTCCGCATTGCAGTCATCCGAACATTACTCGGAGTAGTGTCGAATTGTCGGCGTCAGACTACTTGCATCGCGCACTAAGTGAAGCCGGAAGGGGCGCCGAGGGAGTCTTCGGTTATCCTGTGTGCACCCGCTGTGCATTTTGCTGTCTGTTGGGGGATGCCATGGTTTTCATATGACCAACATCATTCCTCTTCCCTCACCTAAGCCCCGCATCAGCGCCAAGCTTCGGCAGGCTGTTCACCTGATGGCACGCAATGGGTTGACCCAAACTGCAGCCGCTGAAGTGGCCGGGCTGTCACGGCAGGGTCTCTGCAAGGCCCTGAAGCGTCTCGAGGTTTTGGCGCTTGTGGAGCAGATCCGTGCCAGCCTGACCACGGAAGCAGCGCGACTTCGCGAATTCGGCCGGGTGGCCGCGCTTGAGGTCGCGATCGACCTTCTAATCAACAGCAAAGATGAGAAGATCAAGGCGCGCATGGTGGAGTTTCTGGCAGGCGATGGAAAGACGGTGCCGGTCGCAGTCCACATCGACGCGCGCCTGGAGATGGCTCCGGCGACCGGCTATCGCTACCGGAAGCCGACGGGTCTGCTCTAGGGCGAACGCGGCGACGAGGCGGCGAACTCCTGATCCCGGCTCTCCACAATCTCGCTTGACGAACCCGGCCCGTCCCTTTCCTATGAATGGCGTAGGGCCGGGGGTCGTCGTGCTTCGCTTTTCAGTTGCATTTGCCGTCGTTCTCACATTCGCGGCGACAACTGCCGAAGCGTTCAATCTTGATCAGCTTGAGCTCGAATTCGATGCCCGCGTGCTGACGGCAGACGAGAAGCGCTTCATCCAAGCAGGCCTTGCCTTTGCGAACGCCTACAATGGCCTTCTAGACGGCGCATGGGGCCCTGGCAGTCAGCGCGCCCTAGAGCGCTACGAAGTCCGGAACAGTCGCTCGGAGTTCGTCACCAATGCCGATGTGCTCTTCCTTGCGCTTGAGACCTATGATGTCCTCGAAAAGGACGGTTGGGTGCGGCAGTACAATTCCGCGCTCGACACTTCCTTTCTGGTGCCGACTGTTGGCTTCGTGGCCGGAGCGCTCTCGGAAAACTTCGTCAACATGGAGCTGGCCGGAACCTCGCTCGGTTATTCGCTGACCATTGGGTCGGGGGCTCAGACAGAAAGGCTCCACCAGTTCACGGCCGATCAGGCCTTGGGCGATGTTTATCAGGTCCGGCGGCCGACACTGTGGATCACCTCGGCGAGAACGGCGAACGGCCTGAGCCTCTACACCCGCTCGGACTATCGTCGTGACTCCTGGTCAACGATCATGCTTTCGGCGGGCGACGTCGATGCGGGCGCAATGGCTGCAGTGACGGGCAGCATTGAGCCAGGATATGCGCCGCAAATCGGCATTTCGCCGGGCGTCCTCGCGACTGGCATCGAAACTATGGCCACGATGCTGGACGACAGGTCGACGGAGCAAGAGGAGACAGCACCAGCTGCGGCTGACTTGCCCCCGGCGGGCTCTGAAGGAGGTAGCGCTAGAAATCAGGCGTAGGGTTTCGGGACCGGGTTTCTAGTTTCAAAGGAAGGCGACTTCCTCACGAACAACCACGTCGTGAAGGGATGCGCCAGCGTATCGATTGATGGGCTTGCAGCAACCATAATTGCTACAGATGAGGCGTTCGACCTCGCTCTATTGCGGGTGTCTCCAGCGCCCATGGCAGAGCCTGCTCAGTTCGCTGAGAAGCCAGCGCGCCTCAATTCTGACGTGACAGTGATCGGATATCCCCTCCCAGACCTGCTGGGCGGCCTGAACGTGACGCGAGGGTCAGTGACAAGCCTCAAGGGAATCGCTGGGGACGGGGTGCGAATGCAGATTTCCGCTCCGGTCCAGCCGGGCAACTCCGGTGGGCCAGTTGTGAACGCTGCTGGTCAAGTGGTGGGCGTGGTTGTGTCGAAGCTCGATGCCCAAATGGTAGCTGACGCGACCGGCGATATTCCCCAGAATATCAACTTCGCAATCAGGGGCGAAATCGCGAAGCTGTTTCTCTATCAAAACGGAGTGGAGCCGGTCGAGGTCGAGGAAGCCCCCGCCGTGCCGCCGGAGGATTTGGCTGAGGTTGCGCAAGGTTTCACGCGTCTAGTTACCTGCAATTAAGGCTGTCTCGCTTGTACGTTACTGCAATTGCGTTCGAACTGAAAAGTAAGGTTTAGCGGACCGTCTGCAAACAGCAAAGGTTGGGCTTTGACCCTTTCTGCATTTTTGGCGTGCGCGCCTGGCAGCACTGCGCCTAGGAAATAGTGGCCACCACCCAGCAAGGAGCAACACCACAGGTGCGAGTTTCCCCCTGACGGGGAAGCCAATCACCGCCATGCTCAGACCTGCCGTCACTCTTCGCTTTCGTCTTGCAGACGGACCGAACGGCCGACCCGGGTCAACGGCTCCGCGAAGGCGGCCTCCAGCACCCGGATATGCTCCGACAACCAAGTGATCATCTCGGGCCACGACTCCTTGTCATATCCTTCAAATTCCTTGGCGTAGACAATTCGGCACTGCTTCTTGTCGTCCATCCGCCTCCAGTGCATGGCCGAAGGCTGCCTCGATCTCAGTGCGGCGTGAGAACAGTTGGTCGAACAGCCGTTTGTTTTCGGCGCCGTCAGCACGGTTGAGGCTGAGTTCCACTCGCGCCTCGCTCTGGCTGAATATCATCGTGAATGGACAGGATCTGGCCCCAGATCCAGCGCTTAGCCAATGGGAATTGGAAGGGCTAATATTGTCGAAAAGCTGTACTCCGTCGGTGCGCAGGCGTTCCAGGACCTTGGCCCAGAATTGCAGCCGAAGTTCATGCCTCCGCTTCTGAGTCCCCTGAACAGCCGTTTCCTCGACTTCTTTTGACGAAATGCCAATCATGTAGTCGGCTGCTTCCGGGGGCGGGATGATCTGTTGTAGGTCAAGGAACAGCTCATCGCCGAAAGCAAAAGGCGTCACGCGGAAGCACTGCATCGCTACGCCTCGACCGATAAGCCACATAACCGTTGCAGTCACCTCTCTCCTAAAGTTAGCTGCAATGAAGATCATTCGTTGGCCGTTGGACGGGTTCAGCTTAGCTTCCTGCAACTTCTCCACCTCAAGGAACTCACATATCCGCTCGCTGGCTGAACCGCCGCCACAGTAGCGATCGAGGTATTTCTGGTAGATTTCGACGATCTGCACCGCCTTCAGAGTTGAGACATGGGCTGTGTATTTCAGCGCCTGCCAAGTTACGTCCCGGCCAGAGTCATCTAGCTTGTTCTCAGTGACCACCAAGTTACCTGCCTTGTCGAGAGCCAGAAGATCCAATCGCTCGCGAGTCTCGTCAAAGCCGTCGAATTCTTTCTGAAGGATCAGAAGATCCTCTCCCAATGCGTCCGGTTGGTGAACAAGCCATTCCTGCAGGTGGTCTCGTTCGCGCAGGGCCAACTCGCCAAAACGCTTCTGAGCCAAGCGAGAAATGCGGTTGGCTGTCCGATCGACACGGAACATTAAGCGATCTTCTCAGCAATTTTTCTGGTTGTACCGGACAATCCATTCATCCTAATGGCGCGTAAAGCAAGGCACCCACAAAAACGCATCAACCGAAACGAAGGACGGTTTGCAAACCGAAACGCCTTCAGGATGCAGCAACTTTAGCGGCGACCCTGGGAAAGTGTGCCAGAGCTTCGAAGGCCGGAAGCACCCCGCCGAACTCGCTGGAAAACGGCAGAGGCCCTTTCTCGGGCACTACAGGAAGCGGGAGAGGCATCCCAAAGTCGGAGCTACCAGGCGTCAGGAGGGAAACCGTAGTCCAGAACATGCGGCCGAATGAAACAAGGCGCGCAGTTGGTGAGAGGGGCTGGAAAGTGGGCGGAGTGGTCGACTTTCTCGCGGGCGACAGGTGAGCCTTGAAGGAAACTGACGCAAATCATTCGGCTGGCATGAACTGGGCGGATCGACGGTCGAAGCGTGCCAGGCGTTCTACTGGTGCCATTTCATACAGGCGGGCGCAGGCTAACAGAATGGCGAACTGGTGATTCTGGTAGGCGCATAATTCGTCGTTGGGTCGGCAAAGCTCTTCCATAATGTCGAAGGCAGTTTCGGTCTCCAGAAGTTCGAGGCGAAGGGTCGAGGAGGTGTCGGCAAAGCTTGTGTCGCTGACGAGCAATACGCAGATGAGAAGGCTGAAGCGCAACGGCTACTCCGTCACACAGGTCATGCCGGACGGGCTTTGGACGCAGGTCGTGACGGCCTTTCCTTCGGCGCGGGCCTCGGCTTCCATGCGGGCGCGTCCGCACTCGGCCTGCCATTGGCGACCGGCCTCCGAGATCATCGTCGGGCAACCCGAGGCAGGGTCTGTTGGGTCGACGCATCCGGCCAGGGCCAGCAACACAATCACAGCTCGCATGGTGTCCTCCATTTTCGGCAGGAAAGCACGGGCGGCGCGGTTCGCCAAC
>NZ_JANMET010000364.1:0-2346 GCF_031377265.1 Tabrizicola sp.
TCTTCGGCGGGATAAGCCTGGTGAACGACCCCGCGGCCAGCAGCTATGAGGCGCTGCAGGCCCGGGAATGTGCGGCACGTGTGACGATGATCGACCCCAACATTCGACCGGGCTTCATTGCAGGGAAAGAAACAGAGTACCGTTCCCGGATTGACCGGATGATCGGGCGGGCGGACATTGTCAAACTGTCGGATGAAGACCTGCACTGGCTGGAAGGCCCGGGCGATCTGACCGCACTGGCGCGGGGGGTTCTGGCCAAGGGGCCGAAGGTTGTCTTCATCACCGAAGGGGCCAAGGGCGCGCGGGCAGTGACGGCAACGCAGGAAAGATCGGTGGCATCGCAACGGGTTACGGTCGTCGATACCGTCGGCGCGGGCGATACCTTCAACGCCGGGGTTCTGGCCGCGCTGGAGGCTGCAGGGGTGCTGACCAAAGCCGGTGTGGCCAGCCTGTCCGATGCTGCCCTTGACGCGGCGCTCAGCCTTGGCAGCCGCGCCGCTGCCGTCACCGTGTCGCGTGCGGGCGCGAACCCGCCTTGGGCGCATGAGCTGTGAGGGCGGTCCTGCAACGCGTCAGCCGGGCTGAGGTGCGGGTGGCGGGCGAGCTGATCGGCGAGGTGGGGCAGGGCTACCTGATCCTCGTCTGCGCGATGTCCGGGGATACCGAGGCTGTCGCGGCAAAGCTGGCGGCAAAGGTCGCCAAACTGCGGGTCTTCAAGGACGATCAGGGCAAGATGAACCTGTCGGTGAAAGATATCGGCGGGGCCGCGCTGGTGGTCAGCCAGTTCACCCTTGCCGCCGATCTGCGCGGCAACCGGCCGGGGTTCTCCACCGCAGCGCCGCCCGATCTGGGGGAACGGCTGTACCGGCATTTCAGCACCTGTCTGCAGGCCGAAGGCGTGCCGGTGGCGAATGGCCGGTTCGGGGCGGACATGGCAGTCAGCCTGACAAATGACGGGCCGGTGACCATCTGGATGGACACCGACCAGCTTTGAACCCTAGTTGAACGGGTTCGGAGCCCGCCCGATGACGTCGCCGCATTCGATCAGCGCATCGATCGAGGCGCGCGATCCGGCCAGCGAATAGTTCTGCACATCCGACCCATCCGCCGACCGCAGGTAAAGCCGGTTGCCGCGCGCCACTTCGATGATGAAGTTCACACCAGCCTTGTCGTCCGGCAGGTAGAACAGCACCGAGTTCTGGTACAGCTCCGCATTGGTCAGGTTCCAAGGCGCGCGGCGGTCGATCTGCACCTCCAGATCGGCCGTGTCGCCTTCGCCGAATTGCCAGGCGGTCGAGTAGAACTGCAACTGCACCGCCCCATCCGGGAAGGTCCAGACCGAGAAGCTTTCGCCCGGGGCCGAGACCTGCGCCACGCAGCCGACCGACCCGTCATCCCAGCCCACAACCTCAACCTGCCAGTGCTTGTGTGAAAACAGCACTTCCGACTGTTGCGCCGACGCGCCCCCGACCGTCCCCGCCACCAAGGCGGCCGCGATTCCCATCCGTAGTTTCATTTCAAAACATCCCAAACTTTCGTGTCATGCAGGGTTTTCACCCCTCAAGGCGATTCAGGCAAATGAAACTTGCTGTCACGCAGTGAAAGACCCGCAACCGTTGCGAGTTTACGCAGCCCACTCCCAGGGATTGTTGAACTGGCCCAGGATGCCCGCCACGGCTTCGTCGGCGACAGGGGCGGATTTCTCCAACTGGGCGACAAGACCGCGCTTCTTGTCCTCGACCACTGACAGCACGCGCGCCGGTACCCCGGCCTCGGCCAGGGCCGCGTCATAGGTGCGGATGATCGCCATGCGCCGCAGATCGGGCTTGAACACCTTGCCGACAGCGGTTTTCGGCAGTTCGGGCAAGACCTCGATATACTTCGGCAGGGCGGCACGTTCGTGGATGTGCTTGGTGGCATAGGCCATCAGATCATCGACCGAGGCCGTGGCCCCCTTGACCAGTTCCACATAGGCAATCGGCAGCTCACCAGCATGGGCATCGGGTTGGCCGATCGCGCCGACAAAGCCAACCGCCGGGTGCCCCATCAACGCCTCTTCGATGATCGCGGGGTCGATGTTGTGACCGCCCCGGATGATCAGATCCTTCGCCCTGCCGGTGATGAACAGATAGCCATCCGCATCAATCCGGCCCAGATCGCCGGTGCGCAGGAACCGGCCCTCGGCGAACAGTTCACGATTCTTGTCAACCTCGGTATAGGTGGACCCTTCGAACACCCCGGGGTTCGAGATGCAGATCTCACCCACCTCATCGACCCCGCATTCCCGAAACCCGATCGCGCCCTCGCTGGTCAGGATACGGACATGGGTATAGGGGAAGGGCAGCC
>NZ_JANMET010000393.1:0-2508 GCF_031377265.1 Tabrizicola sp.
GGGATCGGGTGTTCGGAGCGCAAGAGGAGCACATCGGGGGCAAGGCCGATGGATTGCAGTTCCTTGACGGAGTGCTGGGTGGGTTTGGTTTTGAGTTCTCCGCTGGCCGCAAGGTAGGGCAGCAGGGTCAGGTGCATCAGGATCGACTGGCCGCGCGGGCGTTCATGGATGAACTGGCGGATCGCTTCGAAGAACGGCAGGCCTTCGATATCGCCGACGGTGCCGCCGATTTCGCAGAGCATGAAATCGACCTCGGAGTCGCCGATGCGCAGGAAATCCTTGATCTCGTTGGTGACGTGCGGGATCACCTGGATGGTCTTGCCGAGGTAATCGCCGCGGCGTTCCTTTTCCAGCACGTTGGAATAGATCCGGCCCGAGGAGATGCTATCGGTCTGGCGGGCAGAGACGCCGGTGAAGCGTTCGTAATGGCCAAGGTCGAGGTCGGTTTCGGCGCCATCGTCGGTGACGAACACCTCGCCATGTTCGAACGGCGACATCGTGCCGGGATCGACGTTCAGGTAGGGGTCAAGCTTGCGCAGGCGGACGGTGTAGCCACGGGCCTGCAAGAGCGCGCCAAGGGCGGCAGAGGCGAGGCCTTTGCCAAGCGAGGACACCACGCCGCCAGTGATAAAGATGTAGCGCGCCATGAGGCCCCCGTGTTTGCAGAGCGATTCGGAACAGGTGGAATCGCATCACCACGGGATTTGGGGTATAGCGAAGGAGTGGGCATTAGGCAACCGTGACCGCTAGATGATGAGGATCATCCGCGCGATTGGCCAAGCGGTTGTGGCGTCAGGGATTGGCAGGCGGTGGCGTTACCGGCGTGGTGCCGTCATCGGCCCGGGGCGGAGTGGCCGGGGCATCAGCGGCAGGCGGCGGCAGCAGATCAGAACCGCTGAGACCGCCGGTCGCCGGGGCCTCGGCAGGTGCGGGGGCAAGTTCGTCAACCACGGAGCCATTGCCAGCGCCGCGGGTGGCCAGGATGGTGAGGGTGATCGAGGTCACGATGAACGCTGCGGCAAAGACCCAGGTCAGTTTGGTCAGCGCTGTGGCAGAGCCCCGGGTGGAAACAGCACCGCCGCCGCCACCCATGCCAAGACCGCCGCCTTCGGAGCGCTGCAACAGCACCACCCCGATCAAGAGCAGGGCGAGGATCAGATGGATGGTGAGGACGACGTTTTCCATGGGCACTTTCTGGACGGCGCTTTGGCAGCTTTGCGCGCCTATCTAGGGGTAAGCGGCTTTGGCCGCAAGGGCCTTGGGCGGGCGGGACGTGCGGTGCCGTGGGAAGCCTCCGGCGGAAGTATTTGAGCAACGAGCAAATCTGAGGCTGTCAGGCGAGGCCTTCGTGGACGGCGCTGAGTTTGTTGCCGTCCGGGTCACGCAGGTAGGCGGCGTAGAAGGCCGCACCGTAAGGGCGCAGGCCGGGGGCGCCTTCGTCGTGGCCACCATGGGCGAGGCCGGCTGTGTGAAAATCGCGGACGGCCTGTTGCGAGGGGGCAATGAGTGCTGGCATCGAGCCGTTGCCGGTGCTGGCGGGTTTGCCATCATAGGGTCGGGTGACCCAGAGGCGGCAGCGGGTGTCGGAGGGGTGGGCGTAGCCAACTTCGTCGTCTTCGGTTGCGCGGCGGACCAGACCGAGCGGGGCGAGGGCTGCGTCGTAGAACCGGGTGGCGCGGGCAAGATCATTGGTGCCGAGGGTGATGTAGAGGAGCATGTTTGGCCTTTCTTCGGGCGGTGCCGCGCGGTTCCGGCGAAGCGGGATTGTACGCGTTGGGCGGAGTGGCGTTGCGCCCATTCAGACAGAAAGTGGCGGCGGGGCGCAAGGGCCGCTGCCGCCCTGATGCGGCAGCGGCACCAGCGCATAGCCATTTCGGCGCGAGATCAGGGCCAGCCGGCCCTGCAGGGCTTGCGCATCCGGGGGCAGCCAGTCGGTCGGGGATGTGTCGAGGAAACCGGCGGCGTGCAGCGCGTGCCCGAGGCGGGGCAGATCGGGCAGGCAGTGGGTCCAGAACCACGGATAGCCGGACTGGGCGGACTGGCTGCGCACAAAGATCTGGTCGCCGGGCGGGAGTGCCGTGGCCGACGCGCCCGAGCATCGTTCGATCTGCGAGGCAATTGCCTGCGGGTAATACGGGCGGCGGCCGAGAACGGCTACCTTGGCACCGGGTGCGGCAGCAAAGGCCACCAGATGCAGGGCCGAGCCGTCGACGCCGATGAGGTGGCTGGCACCGGCGTACATCGCGATCTGATCGTGCAGCGGCACGCGCTGTGGGTGGAAGATCTGGTAGCCGGCCGCTTTGAGATGCGTCTCGATCCGGTCTTCGAACATCAGGCCGTTGCGGTGCAGGCCAAGGCCGGCGCGGGAAACATAGACGCGGCGATGCGACCCGCTGGCGGGCACGCGGCTGATCCGTTGGCGGATGAAGGAATGGAAGGCTGGTGTGCCGTCGAACAGGTTTTCTGCCGTCGATATGCCTTCGTCCGGGACGACCAGCTGCGCGACGC
>NZ_JANMET010000394.1:0-2692 GCF_031377265.1 Tabrizicola sp.
CCGTACTGATGGCGCGAAGCTGCCCGTGGGCAACCGGTCCGGCTATGTCGGCACCGCGACGATCGAAGATATCGACGGCGCAAAGATGATCCAGTTGATCGGCACCAACCCGCGCGTCGAGGCGCCGGTGCTGAACGCCCGGCTGCGCAAGGCCTGGACCAATGGCGCAAAGATCGGGCTCGTTGGGCAGGCGGTCGATCTGACCTATGACTACGCGCATGTGGGAACTGACCGCGCAGCGCTGGAAAAGCTGTCGTCGCAGGTGATCAGCGATGAGACCAAGGCCAAGCCCTCTCTGGTGATCGTCGGTCAAGGCGCGATCAACGAGGCGGATGGCGAGGCGGTGCTGGCGCATGCGATGCGGCTGGCAGAAAACTCCAACTCCAAGCTGTTGATCCTGCATACGGCGGCAAGCCGTGTCGGGGCGATGGATGTGGGCGCCTGCACCGAGGGCGGGCTGGCAGCGGCGACTGACGGCGCGGAGGTGATCTACAACCTTGGCGCCGATGAGGTGGAGATCGCAAAAGGCCCGTTCGTGATCTATCAGGGTTCGCATGGCGACCGGGGTGCGGCGCGCGCCGACATCATCCTGCCCGGCGCGGCCTACACGGAAGAAAACGGGCTGTTCGTCAACACCGAAGGGCGGCCACAGCTGGCGCTGCGGGCTGGCTTTGCGCCGGGCGAGGCGAAGGAAAACTGGGCGATCCTGCGCGCGCTTTCGGCGGAACTTGGGGCGACCCTGCCATGGGATAGCCTTGCAGGCCTGCGCCAGGCGCTGGTCAAGGCGCATCCGCATCTGGGGCATGTTGATCTGGTGCCGCAGAACGCATGGGCCGCGCTGCCGATCAAGCCGCTGGGCAAGGCCGATTTCCGCAATGCGATCAAGGATTTCTACCTTACCAACCCGATCGCCCGCGCCTCGACCGTGATGGCGGAACTGTCGGCGCTGGCAGCCACCCGCGCAGCTGCCCCGATGGCAGCGGAATAGGCCCTTGATGCGCGCTCTCAGCCTTGCTGCAACCCTGACCACCGCGACAGCGGCGCTGGGGGCTTGCACGCAAACGGCGGAGGTGACAGAGGATCGCGACAAGATCGGCTACCTCGGGATTCAAACGATCCTGCTTGACGACGGTCTGGTGAGTTTCGGCGTGGCACTGCGCGACGCAGAGGGTAAAGCAGATGTTGAGGCTTACGGCCGCTGTGCGGCGGCGCAATACGCGCTGGACAAGGGATATGGTTTCGTGCGGCAGGTCCGCACCATCGTGAAGCAGGACGGACGGAACTGGTTCGGGGACGCGGTCTATCTGATTTCCGCAGCGCTTCCCCCGGGCCTTCGCACCATTGACGCCGAAGTTACGGCGGCGGAATGCGAAGAACTTGGAATACCGACGGTTTGAAGTGAGGGACTGAGATGGCGGATTTTCTTTCCACGGGGTTCGGGACGGCGGTGCTGATCGCGGCGCAAAGCCTTCTGATCGTGGCCTTCGTGATGATCAGCCTGTTGTTCCTTGTGTATGGCGACCGCAAGATCTGGGCGGCGGTGCAGATGCGGCGCGGCCCGAACGTGGTCGGGCCGTTCGGGTTGCTGCAATCGGTGGCCGATGCGCTGAAATACGTAGTCAAGGAAATCGTAGTGCCTGCCGGGGCCGACCGGCCGGTGTTCTTTCTGGCACCCATGCTGTCGTTCGTGCTGGCGATCCTCGCCTGGGCGGTGATCCCGTTTGATGACGGCTGGGTGCTGGCCGACATCAACGTGGCGATCCTGTTCGTGTTCGCGGTGTCCAGCCTAGAGGTTTACGGCGTGATCATGGGCGGCTGGGCCTCAAACTCCAAATACCCGTTCCTTGGGTCTTTGCGGTCGGCGGCGCAGATGATCTCCTATGAGGTGTCTTTGGGGCTGATCATCATCGGCGTGATCATTTCCACCGGGGGGATGAACTTCTCGGCCATCGTCGCGGCGCAGGACGGCGATTACGGCCTGTTCAACTGGTACTGGCTGCCGCATTTCCCGATGGTGTTCCTGTTCTTCATCAGCGCCCTGGCCGAGACCAACCGCCCCCCGTTCGACCTGCCCGAGGCAGAGTCCGAACTCGTCGCCGGGTTCATGGTGGAATACTCCTCCACCCCCTACCTGCTGTTCATGGCCGGCGAATACATCGCCATTTTCCTGATGTGCGCGCTGATGAGCCTGCTGTTCTTCGGCGGCTGGCTCTCGCCGATCCCCGGCCTGCCGGATGGCTGGTGGAGGATGGTCGCTAAGATGTGGCTCTTCTTCTTCATGTTCGCCATGGTGAAGGCCATCGTCCCCCGCTACCGCTATGACCAGCTGATGCGGATCGGCTGGAAAGTGTTCCTGCCGATGTCGTTGGGTTGGGTGGTGCTGGTGGCGTTCCTTGCGAAATTCGAAGTGTTCGGCGGCTTCTGGGCGCGCTGGGCCGTGGGGGGGTAAAGATGGCGCGCCAGACTTTCTATTTCCATGCCTTGGGATCGAATGGGGTTCTTGTCGGGATCTTTCCCGAGGTCAATGGCCGATACAAGATCATGTATGGGAAAGAGAACCTCGGTTCATACCATTCGCCCGAGGCCGCTTTGGATGATCTGATAGGCGGGCACACCTTTGCACCATCTGACGGGGCAGACACGTCGCATCTTGGTTTCCCCGAAGACCTACTTGAATGGTTCAAGAAGCCAT
>NZ_JANMET010000041.1:0-40350 GCF_031377265.1 Tabrizicola sp.
ATGTGACAGGCCAGCCCCCTCTCGGGTTTGGATCACCCAGACCCTTTGCCGGTCGGCGCAGCGCAGATGTTCGACGGCAAAGCGTTCGGCGATCATCGTCTTGCCGTTGTGATAGGGACCGGCGAGCAGCAATCCGCGAGGGCGCAGGGACGAAGGTCGTTCGAGCAATTGTTGCATCACATCATGCGCGGCAGAGGCGCCGGGATGACCGATCCATCGCGGTGCCCTGATATGCGCGATGCGTGCGGCCGTATCCGCCTTCAGAAGTGCTGAGCTTGTCGGCAGAAGGTGGTCGGCCATGTCACCAGGTCTCGACGGGAAAGAAGCGGCGGGGTCGGTCAGGCTCCGGTCCCGGATTGGCCGCTTCTGAAACGGACTTCGCATCCTGGTACGGTTTTGTCGCGCCTGCGGCATGCCGGGCGCGGGTCATTTCCCGCAGATGAGCCTTCTTGGATTTGGCCGCCGCGACCGTTGCCGCGATTTCCCGGCGCAGGATGGTCTTGTCCTGCACGGGGAGTTGCTGGTTCTGGCGCTGGCGCGCCCGGTCGGCTTCATGTTGCCAGAGGGTGATCGACATCGTCATCCCGTCCCGTCGCCCGACCGGACGCCAGACACGCGTGTCGGGATCGGCGATAAAGATCCGGCTGATGTCCCGGGGATCATAGCACAGATCCAAAGGCGCAAGACGGTCACGCCGGGCGACGAGCGGCCCAAGCCAGTGTTCAAAATAGTCGTTTGCGAACAGGCTGACGCCTTGGGGTGAGATGCGGCGCGTCTTGCGAGGGAGGAAGTTGAGCAGGACATGGTCAGGCTCGTCGATCGGCCAGTCCGTCGGTGGAAGCCGCCGGCCCCATTCGAGGACAGGGACGGTCAGCTTGCGTGCGTTCTGTGTCTTGTTGTGATCGATGATTGCCAGGGCGATACAGCGCTCGAGGGCCGCGAAGGTCAGGCTTGCCCGCTTGTCGGACGAATAATCTCCGCGGTCCGCAATGGAACGCCCGGTCTTGCCGGGAAGAGAGCGAAGCACCGTGTTCACCTTGCCCAGCAGCCGCGCGACAACGCCACCCCGGTGAACCGTTCCTTTGTTCCGGGTGCGGACGTTGATGCCGAAGTCTGCGCATCCCGTCGTGAAGGTGCTGCTTTGAAACTCCTTGGCGGAGTCGACAACGATCTGCTTCGGGCGGCCGTACATTTCCCATGGGTGCGCAATCCCGCGTTCGGCTAGCCAGTCATCCTTGCTGCACATCGCGTGCGCCAGGCACAATGCCACCGAGAGGCGGGAAGGGCGCTCGAGGGTGAGAGGCAAAAGCCGATGATCGCACTGGTCGCCACATCGGCGGCGATGGTCAGATAGGGCCTGCCCACGAAGATACCGTGGTCGTCAATCACCTCGACGAACTGAATGTCGGCTGGCGTATGATCGATCTGCACGACGTCAAGGGCGTGCGTGGCTCGGATATACCCCGGCCGTGGTTTCAGGCGGTGCAAGTGTTTGCCGCCGGAAAGCCGCAGCCGCGCGATCTCCTCGGGGGAGAACACTTTGGCAATTCGCCTGGCAACGGTGACATAGGCCGGGGGCTTGAACCCTTGGCCGGCACAGCGCGCGCGGATCTCGTCGACGATTGGCGCGAGATCAGGTTGTTCCGCCCGCAGTCACATCTCCCGCAAGGTCTCGGCAATGATCGCCTCGACGCCGGTCGATATCCGCGCGCGCCGCGCGTCGTTTGTTCGCGGCAGAAGCGACGACACACGACGCTCCTCTCGATACCGGGCAAGTTGATTGTAGACCTGCCGGGTCGACAGGCGCAGTTCCGCCGCCGCCCGGCTGACAGCCTCCTGCATAGGCAAGTCTCCTTCGAGGACACGGTCCAATTCGCGAGCGACCCGGATGGCCTTGCTCCAGACCACATCGGACACTTGGCGATCGGGATGCTTCACAGCTTGATCGTTGCCGGGGGCCGTCATTTCGCTGTGCCCTCCAAGATCTATTGAAATCTATGTTCAAATTGAACTCGCGAAGCAGAAAGTAGCTCCACCCTTTCCGCTATCTTGCGGAAATCATGTGAAAACCATGCTGTGAAATCGTGAAGCAAATGCGACATTGCGCGACAGCAGTTCCCTCACCGACTGGTTGCTGTTTGCAGGCAATGGCACCGCCGCGTCGCCGCGAAAGGCATTGAGGCGTGGGGCGAATTCCTTGAAACGGGCGATATCGATTGGCATGGGCGGTTCCTTTCAAAAAGGCGTGTCGCGATGGGCACGACGATTCTTTGCCCAGTGTGCCTCATGCAACCTGCGCGGCATTAACTTCGGTCAGCCGACAGCAGCCTGAGTAGTTTCCGAGCCTTTCGGCAGCATCCGTCCGCTTGCTAAGGTCAACGCACCGGATGCCGGGCAGTTCCCCCTGTTGCACGCCCCACAGCGTCGCGGCGACCTCTGCTTCCCGCCAGGTCGCAACCGGCATCCGCCATCCGTGAACCCACCGATCAAAGGATCAAAGCACATGCACCAGACCCACAACACCCTGTCCGAGAATATCCGCACCCAATCCGTCGTGGCCCTGAACAAGCATCTGGCGGCGGCGATTGACCTGCATGGCCAGATCAAGCAGGCGCATTGGAACGTGCGCGGCCCCAACTTCATCGCCATTCATGAATTGTTCGACAAGGTGGCCGCCACAGCGCTCGACGCATCCGACCTGATTGCCGAACGTACGGCGGGCTTGGGAGGCACTGCCGAAGGAACCGTGCAGGTGGCCAGCGCGAAATCATACCTTGTGCCTTATGAACTGGGCGTCGCGGATGAGGCCAAGCATATCTTTGCCGTGTCCGCCGCACGGGCGGCCTTTGGCCAACAGGTGCGCGAAGCGGCGGGGCTATCGACGACACAGGGTGACGCGACAACGGCGGATCTGTTCACCGAAATCTCGCGCGGGATCGACCAGCAATTGTGGTTCGTTGAATCGCATGGTGTGCCTGCATAGCGATACGTCGTGTCGTGACAACGTGGCGCTTTCTGCGTTGCGGGCACGATGGCCGCCGACCCGGGATTTCTGGGTCGGCCACCGCTTCTCGGGTTCAGTAAACCCGGATATCGTTCGTGACCGATGTGACCCCCGGTGCCGCCCAGGCGGTTGATCCCGCAAGCGCGCGTTCATCCCAATAGTCCACCGTTCCGGTCAACGTCACTTTGCCGCCCATGGCGGATACGTCGATCTTTTCCGGGCTGAACCACGACCGGTTCAGCGCCACCATGATGTCTTCCTTGATATCCGTGGCATCGACGCGCGGCTTGATGGTAATCTGGTTGGACACCCCCGTAACGCCCCACAGGGTGCGCACGGCATCGGCTGCGGCATCATGCTAATAGTGCCAATCGACCTGACCTGTCAGCGTGACCCAGCCCTCGGTAACCGCGGCCTTTGTCCTTGGGCACGGACACGTTCCAGGCCAGCCGGTTGACCGCCGCAGAGGCGATCTCTTCGTCGCCATGCTTTACGTTGAAGGTCAGCTTGACCTCGATCTCTTCGGCCACGGCCTTGACATCCTTGACGCGCAGGGTTGCCTTTTCGGCCGCCTGCTTTTCGGCATAGCTTTCAACATGGCCCATCAGCGTGACCACGCCGTCTTTGGTCGTCACGCCGATATGGGCCTCGTTCACGCTCGGGTCCCACTTCAGTTCTTCCAGCACGGATTGCTTGAGGTTCTTGTCGTCAGTCATGACAGTCTCCTTTGGAATGAATGGGGCAGGGCGGTCGCTTGCGTCCGGAATTTGGGATCGCTGCCAACCTAAACAAGCGTAGCACCGCGCAGCTGCGCGACGGCAGGTTCGGTAACTACCTAGATGGCACCCGCCCGCACATGAGTAGTTTCCGAGGCTACTGCCCGTTGGCCGATGCCCATAGCCTGAGAAAACGCAGCATCGCCTGGCGGTGCGGCGTGATCAGATCTTACCGAAGGGTATCCCTATGCCGCACCAACCCGTGCCAAACATCATCGTGGTGATCGACCATGCCGGCGCATCAGTGTTTCGCACGGTGCCCGCTCGGGCCGGGGCGTCGGCGCATGAGTTTGCCCCCGATGCACCGCAGCGGTTTCGCCATCACGTAGACCGCGAAGAGCATGATGCAGACCGCGAAGAGAAATATCCGCAAGACACCGCGTTTTTCGAGCAGATCGCCGTCGTATGCAAAACGGGCGACCGGATCGCGCTGATCGGACGCGGCAAGGGCCAGAGCAACGAGGCGCATCACTTCAGCGCTTACCTTGCGGCCCATCATCCCGATGTGGCGGCCCGCATGCTGCCCGCGCTCACTGCCGACCTGTCGCACACCACCGACCCGCAGTTGATCGAGCTGGGCCGCCACGCCCTTCAGGCAGCGGCTGTCGGCTGACGGCGCGGCTTATCTTACCCCCATCCGCAACCAGAAAGGTGCATCATGACCAAGGAAATGACCCATCTCGACGTCGCTCGCCGCGACGCCCAAGAACTGCACAAAAAGATCAGTGCCAATATCGCCAAAGCCGAGGCGGCGACCTGGGCCGACGTCAAGGCCGTGCAGGATGAGGCCGTCGCCCTCGCCGCCAAGATGAAAAACATCGCCGATGGCGAGGCGGATGCGATGAAAACCGACATAAAGGCGGCAATCGCGAAACTGGATGCAGCCGGCAAGCTGGTTCAGGACAAGGCGATCGAGGGAAAGGATGCCATCAAACGCACCAACGCGTCCTTGCTGGCGAGCGCACGCAATGCCGCGCAAAGTCTGAGCCATGCCGTCGCCGACATGCGGACCAAGGCCGCAAAGGCCATCGAACCCAAAAAGGTGTCTGCATGAAAAATTACATCGCCGTCGTGTTTTCGTCCGGTGACAAAGCCCACGAGGGGCTGCGCGCCCTTTGGCATCTGGACGATGAAGGTGAATTGACAGTCCATGGTGCCGCCGTGATCCGGCGCGACGACATGGGCCATATCCATGTGGCGGACCGCAACACCGATCTGGGCATGCGCACGGCCATCGGCGTTGGGGTCGGTGCCCTGCTGGGGCTGATCGCCGGCCCGGTTGGCGTTGCCGCCGGAATTGCCGGTGCGGCGACGTTGGCCACGGGTGCGGCAGTCGGGGCGGGCGCGATGGCGGGCGGCATAGTTGGTGTCACCGCCGATGCGGTCACCGAAGACCGGCGCGAGAACGCGGCTGGGGAATCCTTTTTCACCCTCAAATACGGGCAATCGGCAGTGGTGGCAGAGGTTTCCGAAGACTGGATGTCGGTCCTCGACGCGGCGATGAAGCCGCTGGGTGGCACCATCTACCGCCGCGAAAACAACGCGCGCACCAACGCCGCGTTCGGCCCGCACTATTACAACGAGTACATGTACCCTTATTACTATGAGCCGATGTACTATCCGGGCATGATGTAAAGCGCGCCCCGCGCCCATCCGGACGGGGCAGGCGTTGCAAGCCCGGGCCAGTCCGAGGCAGTCAGTCGCCTCGCGATGCGCGGCTTGCCAGTCCTTCGCCGGGGAAGAGACAAGATAGGAAAAGGCCGCAGTATTGACCCTGCGGCCTTTTTTGATTCCGCCAACCCGAAACTGATTTACAGCGGCGGGCGGCCGCGTAGTGCGCGCGCAATCATCGCCACGACGAAGAGAACGATGAATACAAAGAACAGAATCTGCGCGATGCCCGCCGACGTGCCAGCGATGCCGCCAAAGCCAAGGGCCGCGGCAATCAGGGCGACGACGAGGAAGGTAAGTGCCCAGCCAAGCATGGGATTCTCCTATTGGAAAGCGGCGTCAGATGCCACTGAGTATAGAACGCCACAGCGTCCAGAACGTTCCGTGCCGTCGACCAGTTGCGTCAGCTTGCGCACCGACAGTGGTCAAAGGTCGGCATTTCCTGCTGACAAGGGTTTGCACCGCTCAAAATACAAAAACCCCCGGATTTGACGCCGGGGGCTCTTTCTTGCCGGTAGCGTGCAATCAGAGGCCGCGCAGCCAGTCATCGACCTCGCGTTCCGCAACATCCCGCGCGTGGCCGTAGCGCTTTTGCACCAGGCCCACGACCTCGTCGCGACGCCCGCTGATGCTGCTCCATTCATCGCCGGAGATGTCGCCCCATTTCGATTTGGCGCGACCGGCCATTTCTTTCCAGCTGCCTTCGATGGTGTCCCAGTTCATGGTGGTATCCTTTCCAAGAGGTGAGTGTCGGGACCAACGCAAAAGCCACCCCCCGGGTTCCGGGCCCACCGCGTCAAAAGACCCGGCAAAGTTGTCCCGCGAAATATCGGTTGGCGTCAGGACGCGTCGTCGCTTTGGGCTTCCGCGTTCAGCGACATCAACGGGAACTCAAGCCGAACGACATAGGCGCCGTTTTCCGGCCCGACGGTCAGTTTTCCCATCAGTTGCGACGCAAATGCGGTCAGCAACTGCTGGCCAAGTCCGGTGCTTTCCAGACTGGAGGGCAATGCCGCAGGCGCGCCACCCTCGTCGGAATTCGCGACCTCCAGCATGGCATGGCCCGGTTCGGACCGACGCAAGGTCACCGATATCCGGGTCTGGCCCGATGCCGACGGGCGCGCATGTTTCAGCGCATTGGTCAGCGCCTCCGTCAGCATCAGCGACAGGGGAACTGCCTGGTCGGGCGTCAACCGGATGTCGTCGAAGGCGGTCTTTGCCTCGACCCGCTGGTCTGACCGCGCCCCCATGCGCAACACCTGCGCCACGATGCTTTCCAAGAGTTCATCCGCCCGTACATCGACAAGCCCGCTGGTCTGATACAACTCGCGGTGCACCGTTGCCAAACTCATCACCCGCTCATGCAGGCCGCGCAGCAATGACTGCGCCTCGGGGTTTACGGATTTGCGGATTTGCAGGTTCATGATCGACGCGATCAGCTGCAAGTTGTTCTTTACCCGGTGATGCACCTCGCGCAGCAGGATTTCCTTTTGGTGGATGGAGTCCTCCATGGCCGCCTCGTCGCGCAGCACCGCCCCCATCATGCGCTCGTAAGCCTGGCCGACTTCGCGCAATTCGTTTGGTGCGGCCGAAAGATCGGGCGGGGTCATCCGCCGATTGCCACCTGCAAACGCGATGATTGACTGCCGCAATACCCGGATGTGTCGCAGAACCTGGTTTTCCGAGGCAAGATAGGCAACCAGCATACTGGCCAACCACATCGCAAGCGGGAACACCCACAGCGGCAAAAAACCGCCAAAGCCCGAATTGGCTGTCAGTGCGGCAGGCCAGGACCCAAGCACATAAAACGATCCTGGCACGATGGCGACAACGGCAAAGGTCCGCGGCTCTCCCGTCGGGATCGTATCGCGGAACGTCGCCGCCTTTATCCCAATGAACTCGGTCAACTTGCGGTTCGCGGGCAGGCGTTCTTGCACCGCTTCAATCCCGAAGGCAGACGTCAGAACGGTTCCCTCGCCGTCAAAAGTGATCAGGGCAAGCGGCTCCACTCGGTTTTCCAACGGGCCATGCAGTTCGGCAGGGCGCGGCTTCAGGGCCCGGTGCGTCACGGAAAGCGAAATGAACCCGACAAGTTGCCCGTCCGGCGTCCTGACCGGGTGGGAAAAGATCAACACGGACTCGCCGGTGATCGGGCCTTTGGTGTTGACGGTCATCACTGGCCTTGGATCAAGCAGAAGCGGGGCAAGGCCCGGGCTGCCGGAAAAATCATACGGCTTGCCGGTGGACCCGCAGGTCATCTTTCCATCCGTGGGGATAAACCCGGCAAATGTGATGTTGTCTTCGGTTTTTGTCACCGATTTCATCAGCGCAATACAACCGCTCAGGTCATTTAGCTCAGGCACAATCGCGATCGCAAGGGCCGCCGCCAGCCCACGTGCCCGGCTCATCGCCTCGATCTGCGAGGCCGCTGCCAGCAGGGTCTCGCCAAACAGCGCCGATTCCCAGCGGGCGACCGACTCTGTCTCGAACTTCTGCGCCTGATTGTAGGACAGCAGCGCCAGCGGCATCAGGGCGATGCCAAAGGCCGCCATCAGACGAAAGCCCAGCCTGCCCACGACCGGACCTTGGGCCGCGTTTGGGATCATGCGACCGCAAGTCCGCTTTGCAAGACGACCGCCAGGGCAGGTGCATCCGCAAGCGTCGGGTTACCCGTCGGCGACGTCATGCCCATCAACTCACATAACCGCAGGCGCGCACGGCTTGCGCGGCTTTTGGCGGTGCCGGTCGCCACACCCATCATGTGTGCCGCCTCCTCATAGGAATAGCCGTTGGCGCCGACAAGGATAAGCGCTTCGCGATGCTCGGCCGACAGCTTGTTGAAGGCGACCAGAAACTCGCGAAACGCCAGTTTGCCGTCGTGTTGTGGCAGCACGGACAGGCTGCCCGCATGAACGCCGTCCGGATCGGCAACCTCGCGGCTGACTTTGCGGCGATTGGAATAAAAGGTGTTGCGCAGGATCGTGAACAGCCAAGCCCGCAGGTTTGTGCCGGGGGTGAACTTGTCGAAATTCGTCCAGGCCTTTACGATCGTGTCCTGCACCAGATCGTCGGCGGCGGCATGGTTGCGTGACAATGCCATGGCGAATGCGCGCAGGTCAGGAATGTGGCCTGCAATGTCGTCCCGCGGGTCCGCCGGAGAGATTGTCACGATTTCCCTTCTTTCTCGCGCAACTGCGCCAGGAGTTGGGTAAAGCGGTCGGGCACCTCTTCGGTCAGCGCCGCCTGATAGACCCGCCTGAGGTTTTCATCGATCTCGCGCGTCACGTCCAAGCTGGTGGTTTGCGGCCGCGACGGCCTTCCGCCCTTTGACTTTTCGTTCATTCCGTCTTCCCTTGGCATGTCACGCGACACATTTTTTCCCGCCGTCACTTTCCTATGGAACCTAACGCATATCTTAGACGTTGGGTTCCCGAGAACACGCATAATTATCTGGAGCGGCCATGACCTCGTCTGAAAAAGCCAGCCTGAGCGCCGAAATCGGTCGGAACCTGCCTTACCTGCGCCGCTATGGCCGCGCGCTGACTGGCAGCCAATCCAGCGGCGACCGCTTTGCCGCCATCACGCTTGAGGCGCTTTTGCAAGACCTTACTGCGATGAATGTCGCGCCAGAGCCAAAGGTCGCGCTGTTCCACGCCTTCCACCGGGTCTGGACCAGCGCCGGATCGCCGCTGGGTGAGCCGGACAGCACCCTGTCCGCAAGCGCGCAAGGCCACATGATGACGCTGACGCCAAATTCGCGCGAGGCGCTGTTGTTGAATGTGATCGAAGGCTTCACGGTCGAACAAATCGCCGCGATCATGCAGATCGACACGGAACAGGTGGCAAACTTCATCAACATCGCCGCCAAGGAGATGGAGGCCTCGGTCGCCGGATCGGTCCTGGTGATCGAAGACGAAGCGATCATCGCCTTGGACATCGTCGATATCGTGCGCGGCATCGGCCATCGGGTGACCGGCACGGCGCGCACCCATGTTGAAGCCGTGGACCTTGCGCTTCACGACCGTCCCGATCTGATCCTTGCCGACATTCAGCTTGCCGATAAATCGTCGGGCATCGAGGCGGTGAACGAGATTTTGGTGCAGTTCCCCGATATCCCGGTGATCTTCATCACTGCCTTCCCCGAACGTCTGCTGACCGGGGAACGCCCAGAGCCTGCGTTCCTGATCACCAAACCCTTCACCGAAGATCAGGTGCGATCCGCCGTGGGTCAGGCGATGTTCTTTGCCTCGACCGAGACGCTGTCCGCCTGACCCTCACACAAAGCAGGCATCCAAGAAGAACCGGGGGTCATCCCG
The DNA here is from genome assembly GCF_031377265.1 of Tabrizicola sp. GTDB lineage: Bacteria > Pseudomonadota > Alphaproteobacteria > Rhodobacterales > Rhodobacteraceae > JAUYQR01. Next base: position 9,768 of record NZ_JANMET010000041.1, read on the forward strand.
GCTCTTTTGTGCGCGATCCAGCGGCCCCGGCTGCGGAACCAAACGCGCTGCTGTGCGTTCGTTTTGCACTAGAGGCCCGTTCAACGGGCCTGTCCTCCTGAAAGGAAATCGACATGTTTCGCAATTCCCTGATCGCACTTTCGTTCGCTGTTTTGGCGGGCACCACGGCGCTGGCCGCAGTCGAAAAGATCTCTGCTGTCACCGTTACCGCTGACATAACTGCCATACAAAACGAAAAGGCAGCGGCCTACTGGTCGAATGTGGCTGCTGACATCGAGGACGCCATTGTTGCGCGCCTCGTCGATCGTATCGCAGATGACGGCGCCACGATCACCGTCGATCTGCGCGAGGTTGAACTGGCAAGCTCGTTCGAGCGCGCGGTTGGTGCTTCTGACGCTGTTCTGGTCGGGCAGGTCAACGTTTCCGACGTGAACGACAACAGCAACTTCAACGCCTACGAGCTGAGTGTTTCGCTTGGCACGGCAGCGGTCGTCTCAGCCGACGGCACGACCTTGTACTATGACACACTTGATGTCCCTGAGGCCTATCAGGCGCTGGTCAATTCCTTCGCTGACAGCGTCGTCAAGCGTCTGGATTGATTGCCGACGCGCCTCGTCGCCGGGCAGCACGCCCGGCGATCATGTGCCGGCGTCAGGCGCTTTCCTCCGTTTGCGTGCGGTGCAACAATGCTGCTGTCGTCTGTGCGGAGAACGGCCGTTGCAGGACCAGAATCCCTTGATCTTTGCGTTCCGCAGCATCGCCGGTGAAAACCACCTGAGCACCACGGCAATCAAGCGCCTGCGCAAGACGTGTTTTGGCAAAACCCTTTGGATCAGCATGAACAAAGGCCAGCCGCACGGATTCATAGGCTTCCAGCAATACGCAGGCTGCTTCGTGCGTCAGAGCCGTTAGAACGGTGGCCAGCGGATCGTAGTCCTGCACGTTCATCGCCAGGTCAGAGGCGATGATCTCGATTGGTTCCACAACCATATAAATGATCCTGTCCATCATGCACCCCAACGCATTGACCAGAATGCATCGCAGATGAATCAACGCGCCGCACTGATCTGTGACATGGTTTTCACGAAAATTCTTCGATGCCCGTCAGCATCCCTGACATGAAGGGTCTTGCCCGCGGGGACAGCATCTTCGTTGAACGCGCCGAAATTCGTCCGATACTTCAGATGTCCGCGCGTGGTCTTTGGTATCGCGCGCGTCAGCTTTTGCGGTTGCCCGCAGGTTACGTCGTTAGCGCCTTCGCGACCCGCTCCACCGATTTCGCCAAGAGCTGCCGTTCGTCTTGCAAAACGCGTTTCACGTCCCCCACCAGCCGATCGCGCGGTGCGCCCAGAACCTGGTTCTCGAAGGCTGACTGCGGCAGGAGTGCGGCCACTGTCGCCCCGGCGGCGGCCAATGCCATGCCCGCAACGACAGGATTGTCGCGCACCGCTTCTGCGCCAGCTTTTGCGGCAGCTATCCGCATCAAGTAGGCACGCTCGCGCGCAGCCAACGCCGCGTCTCGCGCACTTCCGGTCAAGTTTTCAAGCCCCCGCGCCATCACGCGGCGGATATCCCGGGCCAAGGCTGCCGCGACATCCGCACGATGTCCGGCAAGCACGGCTGACGGTGCAAGGTTATCCCGCGACGCTGTCGTGATCCGTGCAAAGATCGCATCCGCACGCTGCCGCAAACGATCCGCCTCCTCCATCCACAGCGCGTCGGTTTCCGGCAAAGGCGCAACCGGACCACCGTCATCTTCCCATCGCGCCTCTGCTTCGAACCGGGTTCCGGCAAGGGGCGACGCGTTACTGGCGCTCGAGCTGCGCCGTCCAAGGATCAGCCAGGCCAGACCGATTGCAGTTAGCGCCAATGCCACCGGATTGGCGCGGACGGCTGCATCCAGCGCCTGCGTGTAGGGCCCCGCATTGGCCTTGACCAGCGCCGCGCCGTCCGACCAAAGGCTGTCTGGCGAAAATCGCTGGCGCAGGGCCTCCAAAGCCGCCGACAGCGCATCGCGGTCTTGATCGAGCTGCGCCTCGATCTGGCGCGGATTGTCAGGAATGGTGGCGTGATGCTGCATCTGACCCGACCATGGATGTGAGGGTTTCGGCATCCTGGCGCAGGTTTTTCATCATGCGCTTCGGGGCCAGATTTGACGGGCTCAACTGGGCCAGTCCAAGGTGAACAAGGCTAAAGACCACCAGCAACAGGCCCGCACCCACCGCCACACCGGCCCAAAGCGGCGACAGGCCAAGTGCCACCAGCCCGGCAACCGCCGTACCGGCCAGCACATTCAGCGCGGTTGCGCCGAGGATCGCCGCGACAACCAGCTTGCCCAAGGCAGACGCGGCATCGTTCAGACTGCGTTTGGCTTCGGCACGGGCAAGGGCCAACTCGCCCCTGATCAACCGGGCAACGCCCGATACGACGTCGCCCAAAAGGTTGGTTGTCGCGTCCCGGTCAGGCCTATCGGATTGCTCTGTCATGACCCGTGGCCGTTCTTGTGAGACCCGGCGGAAGCCCGCAAAAAGCGCGCAAGTGCAAAGCCTGCCACCGCAGCACCGGCCGCAAACGCCCCTGGATGACGCCGTGCGAGTGCCCGCAGATCGGCGGCCATCTCGGAGACGCTGCGGTCATGCAATGTATGTGCCGCCGAGGACACGCCGCCTGCCACCGCCGACAAGACCCGCGCCTGCATGGAACCGGTAACCGGTTCCTCGGCTGCCCGGCGCAGCGTTTCTGCCAGCCGGTCACCGCTTTCGCTCAGCGCATCGCGCGCGTCGTCCAGCCGCTCGACCGCGCTGTCGCGCAGTGCCGCCGCGGTATCCGCCGCTTGCGCGGCCGCGTCCGATGCCAGGTGGCGCATTGTGCCATTTGCCACGTCGGCGACATGTGCCGCGGCCTTCAGGGTCGCATCCGCGCCGTCCTGGAGGTTTTCTTTCAGCGTTTTGGTGTTGGTCGTCATCATCTTCTCCTTGAATTGGCTTAGCCGGTTCATGCGCGCCGCTTTGGGTGCCGCCTTAACCGATCACTCTCATCGGTCAGCCTCAGCAACCAAGCAGCTGGTCATGGGATCAACACGCACCGTCCCCCATCGGTTCCGAAAAAAAGCAAGGTTTTTGAAATGCAGGACGGAACCAGACGGGAATTCCTGCGTTGCATCAATGAGCCGTGTCCGGCACACCGCAGTTCCCTCGGTTTGCCCCTGTCCCCCACATGACGGTTCAGCGCTCCTTTTCCCTGGAGCCCTACCTTGGCCGCAGGTGCACCCTGCGGCCTTTTTTCATCCGGCCTTGCGATGGCCAATCCGCCAGCACATCGCGACTTACCCCGTTTCTGACACGGCGACAGCGCGCGCGGGCACCAGACGCGTCGTGCGGCTTTTTGGCCTTTTGTTGGGCTTCGTCGCGGGGCGCGGCGCTGCATCCTCAAAGGCCAATGCCAAGGCGTCTTCCATGGATGTTGCATGGAAATCTGCGCCGATCTCCATGATCTCGGCCAGTTTGGCCTGCGATATGCGCCGCAGGGGCGTGCCCTCGCGCGGATCCTCAGGGGCCTGCCACAACACGATCCCGACCCGCATCTGCGGTGCAGTCCGCTTCAACCTGCGGATATGCAGCAACGATGCCCGCGACGGTGCGGTATCCAGAAAGTTCAACAATATGCAACCAGGACCCATATGCGTCACCCTGGCAAACCAGCTGGGCGTCAAGTCGGCACGCAAAAGAACCGTCACCTCCGCCCCTTCCGAGGCCGCCGCCTGCGCCAACATGCGCGCGGCAAGATCATCCAGCCTTGTCCTGCCACCCAAGAGCACAAGCCTGCGATGCGCACCGGCCAGATCCATCTTTGCGCCGCCGTCCGGTGTCTCGCCATCGCCCTGCTTATGCGCCTCTGTCGCGCCTTTCGCGTCGGACAGCTCGTCGGTCACAACCTGGTCCAGCTCGTCCAGAAAATGTTCCGCAGTATCGGCAAAACGGGTCAGTTGCTCTTGCGAAAGTCCGCCGCGTTCATAATCCCGTTGCGCCAGCAAGAGGGCCGGGAGCCCGACATCGCGGTGGTAATTCGTAATAAAGTCGTCCTCGAGCAACTCTTCGGCGCGCAGGGTGCTCTCGACCGCATCTCCGACCAGCAGCCGCTGATAAAGCCGCGAATGGGCAGCCAGAACCGGCTGGTCGCCGAACAGCACATCAAACACCGCGAACTGCGGAATGTAGCGGCCCACAACCACCAGACACACCGTCAGCGGTGTGGACAAAACCAGGCCCAGCGGTCCCCAGATCCAGGTCCAGAAGATCGCCGCGACGATCACTGCCAGCGGGCTTATCCCGGTCCGCGACCCATAAAGCCATGGCTCGATCACGTTTGAGCTGACGATTTCAACCGTCAGGAACAGCGCTGCCGTCCAGATCACCATCGACCAGTCGGGCGACACCGCAAAGGCCAGAAACAACGGAAAGATCGCCGCGATCACCGGGCCAATATAGGGCACGAACCGCACCACCAGCGTAACCAGTCCCCAAAGCACAGCATTCGGCACCCCGATCAACATCAGGCCAATGCCGATCGGCACAGCATAGATGATGTTCACCAAAAGCTGAATCAGCAGATAGGTGCCCACCCTTTTGCCGGCATCCTCGATGACTTGCGTGGTGCGATTGATGTCATTCGCACCCACCAGCCGGATGAACCGGTCGCGCAACTCGTCGCGTTCCAGCAGCATGAAGACCACGACCACAATCACGATTCCTGCTGTTGCAATCGGCTTGATCAGTTGCAGAGCAATGTCTTGCAAGGTTTCAAACGGCCCGCGATTTTCAACTACCTCCACCGCAAGTGGTCCCTCAGTCCCGTTCGCCGTGCCATCCGTGGGCACGGTCGTCGCGATCTGCGCGTTGATCTCGGCTGCCATCCGCGATAGACGGACGACCAGGCCGTTCTCGGATCCGGTCTCTTGCAGCGCCCCCAACTTGGTGACGATGTTGTCCTGAAACCTTGGCAGTTCCTGCGCCAGTTGGCCCACTTGCCCGGCAACAACCAGAAACAACATGCCGATCACCGCAAAGGCCAGCGTCACCGCCGCCAGGACCGAGGCGATCATCGGCAATCCGAAACCGCGCAAACGGGTCACAAGCGGCGACAAGGCAAAGGTGATCAGCATTGCAATGGCCAGGGGCAGGAAAACGTCGCGGCCGAGGTTCAATGCCGCCACAATGGCAAGCGTCGTCAGCACAACGGTGCCAGCGGGCGCCTGTGCCAAGGTATGGCGCAGCGCTGCCCCCCCATCTTGGCGACTACCCTCAATCTCCGCGATCTTCGGCATGGCAACAGACCCCCGCTTTCAGACAAAAACGCGCGGCGCAGGGGTATGGTTCCGGGCTGGGCGCGGCGGTGCTTCAGGTGTTGGCCTGGATGCCCGCCAGGCCCGGTCCCGTGCTCAGTCGCCCGCCCAACAGAACGGTCACATCGTGGGCACCATCTGTCAGCGGAACCGTCAACCCGTCCTGGCCAACCTGCATTTCCACGCCGTCCAACTGTGCGGAGGCAATGCCATGGCCTGACTTTTCGGGGTTCAGCACCTTGATCGTGAACCGCGCCTCGGCCAAGGTCACCGTCGCGGTCATTTCCGGCCAGTCTTTCGGAAAACACGGGTTCAACCGTAACGAAGTTCCCGCCCGGGAAAGGCCCAGCAGCCCCTCGATCCCGGCGCGGTACATCCAACCAGCAGACCCTGTATACCATGTCCATCCGCCACGCCCTTCATGCGGTGTGGTGGAGTAAACATCGGCCGCCACCACATAGGGCTCCACCTTGTAGCGATCAGCATCGCTGGCCGTCAGGGCGTGATTGATCGGGTTCAGCAGCGCAAAAAGATGCCCCGCCGCATCGCCGTCGCCCAGTTGCGCATGCGCCAGGATCGCCCACATCGCGGCATGGCTGTACTGTCCGCCATTCTCGCGCAGCCCTGGCGGATAGCCTTTGATATAGCCGGGGTCGAGCGGGGTATGGTTGAAGGGCGGCGCAAACAACAGGGCCAGGCCGGGGTCGGGCCTGATCAGATGCGCGGTCATCGACGCCATCGCGGTTCTGGCACGCGCCGGGTCGGCCGCACCCGACAACACTGCCCAGGACTGCGCGATACTGTCGATCCGGCATTCCTGGGAAGAGGCCGAGCCTAACAGCGTGCCGTCATCAAAGGTGCCGCGCCGATACCAGGCGCCGTCCCAACCATGTGCTTCAATCGCCTCGCGCAAGCCTTTGGCATGGGCACGCCAAAGCCGCGCGCGCTTTGCATCGCGGGCGGCTGCAAGCGGGGCCATCTGTCCGATGGCCGCTATCAACAACCACCCGAGCCAGACGCTGGTGCCGCGGCCCGCTTCTCCAACGCGGTTCATCCCGTCATTCCAGTCACCGGTGCCGATAAGCGGCATGCCATTTTCGCCGGTCAAGGCGATGGCCTGATCCAGGCCACGGGCGCAATGTTCGAACAAGCTCGCGGTGGTGTCAGAGACGGATGGCTGAAAGAAGTCGTCATGCGCCCCGGGCGGAACGGGTGGCCCCTGCAGGAACGGCACCTCTTCATCCAGGATGCCCAGGTCGCCGGACACCGCGATGTAGCGCGCCACCCCGTAAGCCAGCCAGACCCGGTCATCCGATATATGTGTGCGCACCCCTTGCCCCGAATGTGGCAGCCACCAGTGCTGCACATCGCCTTCGGGGAATTGTCGGCTGGCCGCGCGCAAAAGATGCGCGCGCGTCATGTCCGGGCGCGCGAAGGTCAGCGCCATGCCATCCTGCAGCTGATCGCGAAAGCCATATGCCCCGCTGGCCTGATAAAAGCCGGCCCGCGCCCAGATGCGGCAGGCGAGTGTCTGGTACATCAGCCAGCCATTCAACATGATGTCCATCGCCCGGTCAGGCGAGGTCACCTGAACGGATGTCAGTATCTCGGCCCAGTGCCGTTTCACATCGGCCAGGATCGCGGTCGCTTCCGTGGCCCGCATCCGCTGGATCAAGCCGCTCGCCGCGGCCTCGCTGTTGGCCTGACCGAGCAGAAACACCAGCTCAACTGTTTCGCCGGGCGCAATCGTGATGCGCCGTTGCAGGGCAGCACAGGGGTCCAGCGCGGGTCCCATGCGCCCCGACAAGGATGCCGTGCCAAGACCGGCCGGTGCTGCAAGCGTGCCGCCGGGTCCGATAAACTCGGCCCGGTCTGCGGTCCAACTGGTGATGCCAGCGCCAAAGTCGGCAAACGCCACCCGGCCCGGAAACGATGTGCTGTAGGGGTTCTGCGCAAGGATGGCCCCGGTGGCCGGGTCCAGTTTGGTTGTAACGTAGGGGGCCGCGGCGCTGCGCGCTGATCCCAAGACCCATTCCGCATAGGCCGTCACCGACAGGTGCCGCACCGTTGCCCCGTTGTTGCGCAGTGTCAGCCGACTAATCTTCACCCCTGTATCCATCGGCACGAACTGGGTCATCTCGGTGGCGATGCCGTTGCTTTCATGCTGAAATGTCGAATAGCCAAAGCCATGCCGCGCGATGTAGGTGCCCGCACCCCGGATCGGCAGCGCTGTTGGCGTCCAGAGGTGATCGGTTTCCAGATCATGCAGATAGATCGCCTCGCCCGAAGGGTCGGTCACCGGATCGTTGGACCATGGGGTAATCTGGTTTTCGCGGCTGTTTTCCGACCACACATGTCCGCTGCCTTCGGCAGAGACCTGAAACCCGAAACCGGGATTGGCGATGACATTGATCCACGGGGCAGGGGTCGTCTGGCCCTCGCGCAGGACGGTCACGTATTCGCGCCCCTGATCGGCAAATCCGCCGGTCCCGTTGAAGAATTCGAGTTCGGGCAGCTTTGGTGTCGGCGGCAAAGGCATCGGCAACGACAGGGACACGGGTGGCGCGGCACGGTTCGGCTCAAGCGTGCCCAGTTGCTGGCCGATGTCACCCCGACTGGCCACCAGCACAACCCGCGCGACCGACATGAGCTGCAGCCGGGCGCCGGGGATCAGCAGGTCGGCGCGCAGCGTGTGAACGCTGCCTTGCGCCGCTGATGGAATGCCCGCCACGCGTGGCCGCGACCTTGCCGCGCGAACGGCGCTGTCGATGCCGATCTGCAGATCCTGCACATATGATGAGGAGCGATCATTCAAGATCACCAGATCGACCGGCAGTTGCCGCATCGCCCAGTATTCATGCGCGCTCAGCACCTGATGCAAAACGGCAATATCTTCGGCATCCTCGATCTGCAAAAGCACAATCGGCAGATCGCCAGATATCCCCATCGCCCAAAGCGCAGATTGCGGTGCGGCCCCTTCGGCAATCTGACCAGCCGAGGCGCGCAGGCGGGCATCGCCACGCATCACCATCCCCCCCAACGCCTGAAAATCGGCTGCATCCGCGTGGCCGATCCCCAGATGGCGCAACTGCACCTGGGCTAGGGTCCAGGACAATGTCGCTGCCCGCGCAAAGGCCGAGGCGTCCCGGTGGCGATCCACCAGATCCAGCAACGCGTCGGGCGAGGCCGCAACCATCGTCCAGAATGTCACGCGCGTCACGCCGCCTGGCGGAATGCTGACCCGGCGGCGGATCGAAAAGATCGGGTCCAGGACCGTGCCGGTGGTGCCCGACAGCGCGCCGTTGGCCATCATCGCGTGCCTGATGCTGCGACCCCGGCCGATAAACCTCGCACGGTCCGTCTCGATCTGCATCGGTGCGGTCTCGCTTCCCTCGACAACGGCGATATGGGCGGCCCAAACCTCGGGCTCGTGTGGCGAGCGTTTGCGCCTTGTGGCAATGATCACGCCAAGTTCGGGCAGATAATCCGTCACGACGAACATCTTTGAAAACGCCGGATGGGCCTGATCCGCGGCTTGTGGTGCCAGCACCAGTTCGGCGTAAGAGGTCACGTCCACCTCACGCGCGCGACGCCCGGTATTGGTCAGTGTCACGCGCCGCGCCTCGGCATCATCTTCGGCCGAGACCACCACTTCGGTCAGCGTCGTAAAGCGTGGTGCCACATGGGTGAAGGCCGCATGATGCTCGCTGAAGACCGCGCGGTGACGGTCCGGGTCCGCACGCGTGGGCTGCAGTCCGGCAGACCATAACAGCCTGGTCGTGGTATCGCGGACAAAGATGAAAGACCCCAGCGCCGCCTCGGTCGGCTCTGCCCGCCAGCGGGTAATCGCCATGTCACGCCAGCGGCTGAACCCTTCGCCCGTGGGGGTCAGCATGACGCCGTAATTGCCATTGGACAAAAGATGGCCCGTCGGCACGGCGTCTGCAGGCGCATCGAATAGCCGAACGATCGGCACATCGCTGGTTTCGGCATGCCCCACCAACACTTCCTTGGCGCGCGGGGGGGCGGTGGCTGCATCGCGCGGCACCCGTTCCTGCAGCAGCAGCTCGGCGCCCTGGATCATCGGTTCGGCATGAAACCGGTCGCGCAGCCGCCCATCCTGCAAGCAGTTGGCGATCGCCGTGATCGTCATGCCCTGATGATGCGCCATAAAGCTGCGCACGATGGCATGATCCTCGTTTTCCTGCAGGCGTGCGGGGGTGAAATCGACGGCCTCATAAAACCCATAGCGCCCCTCGGCCCCCATTCCCGCCAGCCGCGCAAAGTTCTGTGCGGCGGCCACCGGATCAACCATCGCGGCCAATCCCGTGGCATAGGGCGCGATGACGCGGTTCTCGCTCAGCCCGCGTTTCAGGCCAAGGCCGGGCACCCCGAAATTGGAGTATTGGTAGGTCATTTCCAGATCGCGGGCATTGTAGGAGGATTCCGATATCCCCCACGGTATCCCAAGGGCCGCGCCATAGCTTCGCTGGCGCTGCACCACCAACCGGGTCGTCTGCTCCAGCACCGATCCCGCCGGGGCGCGCATCACCAGGGATGGCATCAGGTATTCGAACATGCTGCCCGACCAGGAAATCAGCGCCGACCCGGCCCCGATTGGCGTTGCCGCCCGGCCGAGCCGGAACCAATGGCGCGTATCGACATCGCCCTTGGCAATCGCAAACAGACTGGCAAGCCGGGCCTCGGACGCCAAGAGATCATAGCAATTGGCGTCCAGCCGGTTGGTCACCAGCGAAAACCCGATGGAAAGCAGTTTTTTGTCCGGTTCCAGCAAAAAGCCGAACTCCATCTCGATGGCAAAGGTCCGCGCCATCGTCGCAACCTCGTCCAGAAGGCCGGGGTCGGCGGGGTGGGTCAGATCGGCAAGGTGATCCGTCAGGCAGCGATGAATCGCTGCGGTCCAGAAAGCGCTGTCCGCTCCCGGTTCGCCCAAAGCCTGCGCATTTTCCATGGCCTTGGCCGCGTCGGGCAAAAGTGCGCGCAATGCCGTGCCCGGATCTTGCGCCGACCGTGCAAGCTGATCCAGCGATTGCGCCAGTTCGGACCGTGCCGGGGCATTCTCCAACGACTTTTGGGCAAGGCGAATGGTGTCCCAAAGCGCCTGGCGCTGCACCGCCTCTGGTACCGCAAGCTGGCCCCATTCGCGGCAGGCCTGTGCCACGGCAATCAGATGCCCCGCCAGATTGCCGCTGTCGACCGACGAGACATAGGCCGGCTCCAGCACCCGCAAATCGCGGGTGTCGTGCCAGTTGTAGAGATGCCCGCGATAACGCGGCATGCGTTGCATCGTTTGCAGCGTGTCCTTCAGGCGGACCAACGCCGTGCTGTGCCCGATCCAACCCATGTCGCGGGCAACAACGGTGGACAAAAGATAAAGCCCGATATTGGTGGGCGAGGTTCGGGTGGCAATCGCGGGATTGGGGGTTTCCTGAAAGTTGTCGGGCGGCAGATGGTTCTCCTCTGCCGTCACGAAGGTTTCAAAGTAACGCCAGGTTTGCCGCGCGATCAGCCGAAGCGCGCTGGCCTGACCGGTTGTCAGTGGTGCCGCTGGGCTGGTGCCCTGCGGCTGACTGATGACCCGCGCGACCCACGGTGCGGCAAACCAGCCAAGCGCGAACGGCACCAGCAACGGCAGCGCCGCAGGATTGGCCAGCCACGCCACGCCGAACGCGGCCAAGCCCAATGCAACGCCCGGCGCCATGCTCTTGTACTGGCCAAGCACCGAAAGCTGCGCGTCCTCGCTTGACCGCGCCGCAGTCACCCATTGCAACAAGTGCCTGCGGGATACCGCCAGCCGCCAAATGGTGCGGATGACCGCGTCCAGCATGTTGGCCGCGGTATCCGCCAGAAAGATCAGCGACAGCGCGATCTGGCTGACCGCGATCAGCGCGTCATGGCCCAGGGCCGCGAAATGGCTGCGCAGCGTCACACCGAACCGCTCTGGCACGATCCCGAATGGCAGCGGCAGCAGCCGTGGCAGCGCCAGCATCACCACCACCACAATTGTCCAAACCGTCGCCACCGCCGGTGTCATCAACCACCCGGAAAAAAGCGTGACGATCGCAATCGGGGCCAACAGCGAGCGGCGCAAATTGTCGATCATCTTCCATCGCCCGACAGCAGGGATACCGCCCCTGTCGTGCCGACTTGCGCCAAAGATCCAGGGCAGCAACTGCCAGTCGCCCCGCGCCCAGCGGTGATGGCGGCGGATGTCCACGTCACGGCGTCTGGGAAAATCCTCGACCACCTCGATATCTGATGCCAGCGCCGCGCGGGCAAACACGCCTTCAAAAAGATCATGGCTCAACATCGTGTTTTCGGGAACGCGGCTTGCCATCGCCGCCTGAAACACATCGACGTCATAGATGCCCTTGCCGGTGAACGAGCCCTCGTCGAACAGATCCTGATAGACATCCGAGACTGCCGCCGCGTAGGGCTCGATCCCGCCCGCGCTTGAAAATATCCGCTGATAGATCGAGCCGTCTTGGCCCACAGGCAGAGACGCCGTGACGCGCGGCTGCAGGATGCCATAACCCCCGGTTACCCGCTGGGCCGCACCGTCAAACCGCGGTTCGTTCAGCGGATGCGCCATCTTGCCGATCATCTGCCGGACCGTCCCGCGCAACAGCCTTGTATCGGCGTCCAGCGTGATGACATAGCGGATGTCCTGCGGCACGGCCCCGCTGATCACGTCAAAACTGGTATCGTTTGCCCCGCGCAGCAGCCGGTTCAGTTCCGCCAGTTTGCCGCGCTTGCGTTCCCACCCCATCCAGACGCCTTCGGAAGGGTTCCACATGCGGCGGCGATGCAGAAAGAAGAACCGGTCCCCGTCGTCTGACGGATACCGCGTGTTCAGCCGCGCCACTGCGTCCAGTGCGGCGGCCACCAATGCCACATCGTGCCCGGCCGTCCTGGCATCTGCATCTGTCGCGTCCGACAGCAAAGCGTAATGCAGCGCGCCACCGGTGCTTGACAAGTGATGCACTTCTAGCCGCTCGATCTGGGTCGCCAGTTCTGCGGTATCATGCAACAAGACCGGCACCGCCACCAATGACCTGAACTGCCCCGGTATCCCTTTGGCCAGATCAAGTCCTGGCAGCGGCGTTGGCGGCACGGACCGCGTGACAACCGTATTGACGACCGCCATCCCGACTTCGACGGCAACGCCAATTCCGGTAATCGCCAGAACGATCAAGGCCAGAGCATCCGCCCCTGCCGCGCCTGCCAGCGCCAGCCCAAGGGCAAGCGTTGCCATTGACACAAGGCCAATTGCCGCCAGATACCCGGCCAGCCCAAACCGCCCGACAGCGCGCCACAATTGCATCCGTGCGGGCGCACTGAACTCTAGATCCTGCTCAAGTGCCGCGCGCCCGTCGCCAATCAGCCAATGCCCGGGGTCGCGGCTTTGCGCAGTCTCGCCCTTAAGGGCAAACGCCAAGCACTTATCCACAACGGCATTTTCGGTGTGATCCGATCTGCGGGCCAGAATTTCGATCTCGGTCCGGTAACGGTTCCGCGTCGCGAAATCCATCTCGCCATAGGTTGGACCGTCGCGGAGCCGCGCGTCGATCAGGCTGACCTCTTCAAAGAAATCCGCCCAGTCCATCTCGGAGACCAGTCGCATGGAGGTCACTATATTGCGCATGGTGACATTCGACGCCCCAAGGCGCAGCTGCGCGCTTGCGATCACCTCATCGATCGACGAGCCTTGCCTGTGGAGCTGGTCTTCAAGCCAGCCAAAAAGCGGCGTTTGCGCCGGATCTGACCCCCGCAGGCGTTTGGCCATCTGGGCTGCGACGATCTCGGACAGGGGCGCCCCATCATAGGGGGCGACGGCCTTTTGCATCGCAAACAGACGTGACTGGCCCGACGCTTGCGGGGTCGCCAGAACCGCATCCACCACTGTATCGGCCTGCAAACGCAGCGCATGCCCTTCGACAATCTGCTCTGCCAGACGCCGCATGTTTTCGATCAGCACGATCCGAAGCGTGATGGCGACCGCCCAGACCTCGCCGATCATCAGCGGCTCTACCTGCTGATAGGCGCGCACAAAGCGGGCAAGGATCGGCCCGGACAGCAGACTGTCGGTATGCGCGACATAGGCCCAGGCAAGGCCGAAGACTCGCGGATATCCTGCAAATGGTCCGTCCTTCAACTTGGGAAGCTGCCGGTAATAGCCGGGCGGCAGATCGTCCTTGATCTGGCGCAGCTGTTGTTCAACCAGGTGAAAGTTATCAAGCAGCCATTCCGCTGCAGGCATGATTGTGTGTTTTGCCTGCACGGCCCGAGCGCAGGTCTGGTAGGCACCCAGCAAGACGTCGGCATTATCCTTCACACGGGCGCTTAGCCTGCGCACCCGCAACGGCCTACCGAGGGTAACCTGCTGCGCTTCGGCGAGCGTCCGCGCATGGTGCTCCAGCCGTTCGGCGCCAAAAAGATCGGCGCGGATCGGCGCTTTGTCGTGCCAAACATTCGTTGAACCCGACGCATCCTCCCACCTCAGCAACTTCTGCGCGCCCTGCAGAACTTGCAGAAACTTCACTGTGCCAGCATCGTGATTTTTGGATCGGCATTTTCGCCGGATGGGCGATCTGCCCCGATGTTTGCCGCTGCGTCAGCCTTAGCCAAACGGCGCGGCGTTTTCCCTGTGGCATCCACTTTGATGATCGACACATCGCCACGTACGCGACGTGCCATAGCGGCCCACTTGCTTTCGATTTGATCCCAGTCCATTTGGATTATCCTTTCAGCTCATGGCATTGCCGTGGGGCAGCAATTCTCCCACGTGAGTTCAACGCGTCAAAAAGGCGTTTGGTTCCGAAATTTTTGCTGCACAAACTGGTCCGGCCTGGGTGCGGCAGACCCGTTTGTCTGAAAGACATATCGCATCGAAACCACGGTATCCGGTGCTTTTGCCCCAAGATTCCGGTGACGTTGGACAGAGTTGTGCAGTGCGTCAAAACCTGCCGACCTGCCGTCGCCACCATCGCGAAACCAATGGCAATTTGGTCGCCCGCCGGACGCTGTGCCAACGCACACAAGCAAAAGAAGTACGGAGCTTTAACTGGCCAAGACCGACTTATGAGACGGCAAATTTAGCGAATCTTCTTTTGACCATACTCTGTTTTTCTCGACCCAACAACCGCGCTTTGGGCGATGGGCATCGAAGGCTCCTACCGGCATATTCAGCCCATGCCGCCTTGCGGTCCGGCACAAACAGCTGCACCGCACGCCAGTACATCGGGTCCTGCCACAGGGCCGCTCATCGGGCGAATAGACCCGAACTCGCCCAGTCTTGGTGCGGCCGTGCTTCGGATCAAGCCCCGGATTGGCGTGTCGTTCGCGAACCGGCGTTCCGAGACGAAGACGGTTCTGCATGGCCGATTGTGAAGGTCGACTGGCCACCAGCGGACACTGCCGGCCCAACCTGCCAGTGTCGAGAGGACAGGATCGACACCGCGCCGGGCGCAGATTTACAACTGCCGGTACAGCGGTTTGTGGTGCCGATACCTGGCGATGAGCATCCGCGTGATCAATATGGGCGTCATCAGCCCATTGGCGACCAATCGGTCCGGTGCCTCGGCCAGCGCCATGGTTTCGCAGACACGACGTGCGACTGTCGGGCGGGTGATGCGAAGCCCACCCTGCACAGTCATGGGAAGCCCTACGTGTCCCTCGAGCAAGTCGGTGTAGCGCAAGGCGAGAAGCACCTTCACACTAGGCGTGATGATCATCGTGGTGCGGTTTCCCCTCGGCCTAAATGCCGCAGGACAGTATGCGGATCGTTGTTGGCGGTTCTGGGCACGCGCCTCAAACCACGCGAGTTGAAGTCCCAGTACTAGTGCCAGTGGAGGGGCGGGCAGCGGGATTACGATGCGCGCGCTCGTCGACTTCCACCTCGCCGTCATCCAGCCGGGCACGCCACTTGCGCAGTCCGTCGGCGAGAGAAATAGCGCGATCATATAGTCGCCTACGCCCATGCCGCGCCATTTCATCGCCTAGACATGCGTCGCGAAACACGCAAGCAATGCCCTGCTGTGCATGTTCGTGCTCACGCCACAGCGTCGTCGGGCGTGCTTTCCAGTGCTTCCAACAGCTTCTCACGGCGCAGTTCCTGCTGATATTCCAGCTGTTAGCGTGCAGAATCCTCGCCCGCGAAATACCTCAGCTTGTGATCAAATGTGCGCACTGTCAGTTGAGGCTTGCGGCAGTAAACCGTCCTCGTCACACCGCTGCGCTGCCATGCTTCGATATGGACCCGCCAGAACGACCTCCGCGCCTTGTTCTCGAAAGGTCTCGAAGTCACCGGCAATCCTCCCCACCACGAAGGAACCCGACATGCTGCGATATTGCACCCCCTAAAGGCCGTGCAAGGTCCGGACGCTTACGCACGGGAAGACGATGGCAAGATAAAGGGCCGCGAGGTGCGGCCATGGGCGGTTGTGGTTTTTTAAATGGTTACAGGCAGAGTTGGCACATCGCGCCACAGGGGCGCAGCCTGCAAACTCGTCCCCTTTCCAGTGATCTGAATTGCTTGGAACGATGTGCGGCGTTCGCGCAATGACCGGTGAAAACGAGTTCCGCATCCGGCCCGGCAGGATCCGCGACAGGGGCCGACAGGCGGTCCTTACGCCTCGCTCTGTCCTGGCGCGGCCCGGGACCTTTGTCGGCGAAGTGCAGCAGGGGCCATGCGCCGGGCCGGGCATGGCCCTTGCCGCCCGGAAAGGGCCGGGATGGGAAGTGGGCGGTGCAACGCGCGGGGCTGGGACGCGCAGATCGCGGCGGGGTTGAAGGGTAAGAGCGGGTGGGGTCGGGATGCGAGCGGTGTCCGGACCCGCGCGCGACGGGTGGCGGTGACCGCGCGGATCGTGAAGCTCAACCCGCAGCGGGCTGCTGCGGTGGATTTCGAGAAGGCCATTGTGTGGATCAAATGGCTCGGCACCCACAAGGACTCTATGACCGGACCTGCGTTAAGGAGATTGACCATGGCGACTGACATAAAGCCGATCCGCAGCGAAGCGGACTATGATGCCGCGATGGAGGCGGTCGCGGCACTCTGGGGTGCGGCCAGCGGCACGCCGGAGGGCGACCGGCTCGACGTGCTGGCCACGCTGATCGACGCTTATGAGACGAAGCACCATGCGATGGACGCGCCCGATCCGATCGAGGCGATCAAGTTTCGCATGGAGCAGCAGGGCCTGACCAGCAAGGACCTGGCGGCATGCGCACGCGGATCACCGAGGTGTTCAACCGCAGGCGGGGCCTGTCAATCGACATGATCCGCCGCCTGCATGACCGGCTGGGGATTTCCGCGGAGGTGCTGATCCGGCCCTCTCGCAGGGACGCGGCGTGACCGCGACGGCTGCTTCGACCTGTCCGGCAGCCGTCCTTCCTCGCATTAATATCGCCGACCGCGCAGCTAGAAAGGCGGCCGGGCACCTTGCTGCTCTTGGCCCGCTGTCTCACTCCAGATTGAGTCGCGCCTCTCATCTTGAAACCGAAGCCAATGCGATATGGCCTGTCTTTGCGCGACGCGAGTTGATGCGACCTCGACGGGTCGGCATACCAAGTCCATCCTTGCATGTTGAAGGGAATGCAGGAGGCAGTTCGCCGGTGATTGAGCGAAAATTGGCAAGTAGCTGCTACTGCCCGCCTCCAGAACGACGCGGGCTCTCGCGAGGTGAGCCAGCAGAGTACATTGGGGTAGGCGCCTCAAAATTCGATGCCCTGGTTGCGGATAGGCGCATGCCAGCGCCAAAACGCATCGACGGTCGGCGTGTCTGGGATCGCCGCCAGCTTGATCGCGCATTCGACCAATTGGCAAGTGGCGCAAATTTGGAGGCAAACCCTTGGGACGCCTGACGGCACAAGATCGATGAAGATGCGGCGCATGAAATACTTGGTCGACGACACTGACCGGCACGGCAATGTCCGGATCTGCTACCGTCGGAGCAGGCAGCCCAAAGTCAGATTGCGCGGACCAGTGGGGTCGCCTGAATTTCTAGCCGACTATCAAATCGCTGCCTCTTCGAAGTCGTCAGCTACCCCAAAGAAGGCGGTTGCGAAGGAGCAAGAGGGTCAGGCCGAACGCTGAGGTGGCTCTGCATGCAGTATTTTAGCTCACCAATGTGCCTCCAACTCGATCCGACCACGCGTCGGACACGCCGTTCTGTTCTTGAGCGGTTCTGCGACAGCAACGGCGATGGTGACAAACCCTTCGCGCAGCTACTTCCGCGCCATCTAAGAGTACGCCGTGATGCGGTCATGAACACACCAGCTGCGGCCAACACGATGATCAAGGTCCTGCGCCAGCTGTTCCGCTTCGCTGTAAGGTACGACCTGCATCACTACAATCCGGCGGCACAAGTCGAATATCTGCCGGTGAACCCCGAAGGCTATCACTCCTAGACGCTTGACGAGATCAACGCCTACGAGAGCACCCATCCGTCGGGCACCATGGTCAGACTGGCGCTTGCGCTTTACACCGGACAACGCTGGTCAGATCTCGTCCGCTTTGGCTGGAATGACGTCCACGAGGATCGCGATGGTGTCCTTTGGTTGATCTTCACGCAGCAAAAAGGGCGCAATCATCATCCCATCAACCTCGAAATTCCCATCATTCCTGACTTGCAACGATTCCTCGCAGAGGACGGGGTTGGGGACACCACTTTTTTGGTTAACGATTATGGCAGGCCTTTCACAGTCGCGGGCTTTGGCAACCGCTTTCGTAAGTGGTGTGATGCCGCGGACCTGCACAATTGTTCCGTCCATGGTCTGCGCAAAGCTGCCGCGGCGCGTCTGGCTGAACTTGGGTGCAGCGAGTTCGAGATCATGTCGATCACCGGCCATCAGACGTCCAAGGAAGTCACGCGCTATACAAAGGGGGCCTCGCAGAAGCTCCACGCTGCTAGCGCGCTACAGAAGCTCACCAAGTCGGTGCCCTCGCAAAAAAGTGTCCCACTTTTAACAGCCAGACCAACCGGTGGGACAATTGTGCGCACCAAGCGCATGCATTACAACGACAATCTTGAAAAGTGGCAGCCCGTAGGGGAGTCGAACCCCTCTTACCTGGTTGAAAACCAGGTGTCCTAACCGATAGACGAACGGGCCACTGTCGCGGTTCCTAGGCGACGGATCGCCCCCGCGCAAGAGTGAAAGTGTGCGTCAGCTGTCGATCCGGGCCGCCATGAGGGCAATCGCCTGCTGATAGACCTTTGCGGCATTCCATTCCTTGATGACCAAAAAGTTCGGCTCGCCTTCCTGATAGCCCTTGCCCGGCTTCCAGCCTTTCTGGCGCAGGTAATTTGCCGTCGACGCCATGGCATCCGTCATGTTGTTCAGATCAACCTGGCCGTCGCCGTTGCCGTCAACGCCGTAAGCAAGCGCATTGCCGGGAAGGAACTGGGTGTGGCCCAGCTCGCCGTGCTTGGCACCAACGGATGTCTGGGTGATCGACCCGCGATCCACAAGGATGAGAGCCGCAATCAGGTGCGGGGTGAAGAAATCCGTACGTCGGCAATCGTACGCCAGCGTCGCAATGGCCGAGACGACGTTGGTGTCACCCATAAAGCCGCCAAATGCGGTTTCCATGCCGTGAATAGCGATCAGAATTCCCGCTGGAACGCCATATTGTGCCTCCAAGCCGGCGTAGAAGTCGGCGTTCTTGGCCTTTCGCGACCGGCCCTGCGCAATGATCGTTTCGCCCCCGCGCACCTGCAGGAACTTGTCGAGGGTATACTTGAAGCTTTTCTGATTGCGATCAGCAGAGATCGTCGCCTTGGAATACGAGGTCGCCATCAAGGCCGCGATCCCGCGATCGCTGACCCCGGCGGCCGCGGCTTCAGCGGCCATCGCAGGCTTCCAGCTTTCGTACTGGCCACCTGTGTCGCTGCAAGGGGCGGAAAATGCGGAAGAGCCGAAAATCGACACGCCGAAAGAAACAACATAACTGAACAGATTGAAGTAATGTGGCACAGGATCACCCTTTGATTGACTGGCCACACTCTATTAAGAGAATGGCAACAATCAAGCGTGAGGATGCGCAAGCCGTGCAACTGTTACCAGTGTAGCGGCGCAGGTCCGGTGAAATCTTGCAGCCAAAGTTTCGTGGCAGGGGCAGTCGCCCTGTTTGCACTGCAGGTGACCGCTATGTTCGGAGGATGGTGGCGATGTACAGGACGAAAGCCCGCGCTAGAGTGCGTGTTACCCCGGTACCATTGCTAGGCCCTGTAAAGTCCAGCAGAACCGCAAAACACGGTCAATCTTTGGGAAAAATGGCAGCCCGTAGGGGAGTCGAACCCCTCTTACCTGGTTGAAAACCAGGTGTCCTAACCGATAGACGAACGGGCCACGCTTTTTTGACAGAGCGGTGCATAAAGCCGCGCCGGGGGTTCTGCAAGCGGAAAATGCCGAGGCTTTTGCCTCATGCGACCGCAGCGTCCTCAAGGCGCAGTTGTACCCGTGATCGTCCGTTCCAATGGTTCAGCTCCAGCCGTCCGGCAAGGTGAAACCGCCGGTGGCCAGCGCTCTCAAGAGCCGGACCAAGCGGCGTATCAAAAGCACCGAAAGCGATGGCATCAAGGGTAGGGCCGGAACCGTCGGTGATCGACAACTTGAGGTGGCTGTCACCCAGGCGGCGGGCGGTGACTGCGGCATTGGCAAAGGCAAACCGCGGGGCCGGGGCGGCGGCACCGAATGGCCCGGCGGCCTCGATCTGTTCGATCAAGGCAAGCGTTGCCGCCGAGGTCAGCAAGAGACTGTCGATGCGCAAATCGCCCGCCCCCACGTTGGCCGCGCCCTGCCGTGCCAAAAGTTCGGCTAGGCGGGCCATAGCGGGTTCTAGTTGATCCCGGCGCAGCGCGAGGCCCGCCGCCATCTTGTGCCCCCCACCCTTGATCAACAACCCTTCGGCAGCAAGGCGCTGGATTGCGGCTCCCAGATCGACGCCTGCGATGGACCGGCCCGACCCCTTTCCTTCATCCCCGGCAAAGCCGATCACGATGGCCGGGCGATGGGTGGCCTCTTTCAGGCGGGCCGCGACAATGCCCACGACACCGGGGTGCCAGCCATCACCGGCTGCCCAGACAAGCGGGCCGTTGACACCGCGCCGTTCGGCCTGGGCGAGGGCTTCTTCGCGCACCAGGCTCTCGATCTCGCGCCGGTCGGTGTTGAGCTGGTCGAGCCGGGCCGCAAGTGCGGTGGCCTCGGTCGGGTTGTCGGTTGCCAGCAGTCGCGCGCCGAGGTCGGCTTGGCCAATCCGGCCACCCGCATTGACCCGCGGACCCAGCAGAAACCCAAGCGCGTAGGTGGTGGGGGCCTGATCCATCCGCGATATATCGGCAAGGGCGCGCAAACCCGGGCGATCCCTGCGGGCCATGACCTTCAGCCCCTGCCGCACGAAAGCCCGGTTGACCCCAACCAGTGGGGCCACGTCGGCGACGGTGGCGAGGGCCACGAGGTCGAGCATGGCCATCATGTCGGGGCCCTGCCGGCCTTGGGTCCGCAACTGGCGGTTGGCTTCGACCAACAACAGGAAGACCACCCCGGCGGCGCAAAGATGGGCGAGGGTGCCGTCTTCATCCTGGCGGTTCGGGTTCACGACGGCGAGGGCTGCGGGCAGGATTTCAACCGCGAGGTGGTGATCAAGGATGATCACATCGGCCGCTTTCGCCGCGGCGACGGGGTCGTGGGAAAGGGTACCGCAGTCGACGCAGATGATCAGGTCGTGGCTGGCGGCAAGGCTGGCCATCGCGGGGACGTTCGGACCGTAGCCTTCGTCGATCCGGTCGGGAATGTAGAGGGTGGCGTCGCGGCCCATGGCGCGCAGCCAGACAAGGAGGAGGGCGGCTGAGGCGCCGCCGTCGACATCGTAATCGGCGAAGATGGCGATGCGGTCACGGCTGAGGGCGGCCTTTACGAAACGGGCGGCGGCAGGAGCCATGTCGCGCAGGGAGAGGGGATCGGGAAGGAGGTCACGCAGGGAGGGGGCGAGGAAGGCCTCGGCCTCGGGAGGGGCGACGCCGCGGGAAACGAGGAGGCGGCAGAGCGCGAGGGGGAGGCGGGTCTGCTGGACCATGGCCTCGGCGAGGCGGTCCGCCTCGGGGGTGGGGCCGGTCCAGCGGCGGCCAGTCAGCGAGGTCTCCACATCAAGAAAAGCGCGGGGTTGGGTCATGGCTGGCCGTGCGTTTTGGATTTGTCCACGCGTGGACAAACTTGCAAGCTATTGAAATCATGAGACCGGGGCAATTTCCTTAACCCTTTGGAAAGGATTTCGCCCAACCTTTTCACTTCACCGGACTGCGGTAGGAAATCCGCCGCACAGTCCCGGTTTTGGAGCGCATCAGGATCGTCTCCAGCGTCACCCAGCCCGGTTCACGCTTGATCCCCGCCAGCAGCGAGCCGGTGGTCACGCCGGTTGCGGCGAAGATCACGTCGCTGCGCACGAGGTCATCGCGGGTGTAGACGCGATCAAAGTTGGTGATACCGGCCTTGCGCGCGCGGGCGCGTTCGTCGTCGTTGCGGAACAACAGTTTGCCGAAGAACTGCCCGCCCATGCATTTCAGTGCCGCAGCGGCCAGCACGCCTTCGGGCGCGCCACCGGAGCCCATGTAGATGTCGATGCCGGTCAATTCCGGTTCGGCGCAATGCATGACACCGGCCACGTCACCATCGGTGATCAGGCGGATCGCCGCACCGGTGGAGCGAACCTCGCGGATCAGTTCTTCGTGCCGGGGACGGTCAAGGATGCAGACGGTGATGTCGTTGGTGGAGCAACCTTTGGCGGCGGCCAGGGTGGACACGCGTTCCGAGGGGCTCATCGTCAGGGTGACGAGGCCGGGTTTGTGGCCCGGTCCGATGGCAAGCTTTTCCATGTAGACGTCGGGCGCGTGCAGCAGCGTGCCGCGCGGAGCCATCGCGATCACGGTAAGGGCATTCGGCATGTCCTTGGCGGTCAGCGAGGTGCCTTCCAGCGGGTCAAGGGCGATGTCCACGGCCGGGCCGTTGCCGGTGCCGACCTTTTCGCCGATAAACAACATCGGAGCCTCATCGCGCTCGCCCTCGCCGATCACCACCACACCGGCGATGTCGAGAAGGTTGAGCTGGTCGCGCATCGCGTTGACGGCGGCCTGATCGGCGGCCTCTTCATCACCACGCCCGATCTGCCCGGCAGACGCGAGGGCGGCGGCTTCTGAAACCCGGGCCAGACCAAGCGACAGCATGCGGTCTTGAAATTGCGTTTTGTCGGACATTGAACGATGCTCCCGCGTGATTTGACTTCTGGTCTAGCCGGGCGAAGGGATCAGAGCAAGGTAAGTGGCGGACTGCCGGGGTAAAATCGAACCTGTCTGCACTGGCGGGCGTTCGCTTTGCTGTTTGACGCGGTGGTCGGTGCTTCGACGGGAAATGGAGAGCGAGCATGGCCGACAGATTCTATCGGGCGGCAGAGTTGCCATGAGGCGGGGGGCAACTGTTCGACGAGCCGCAGTGCATGTTCGGTCTGCGAACCTGGCTGGACGGTGAGCAGGACAACATCGTGATGCGAACGTGGCCGGAGGGGAACCTCAACCTTATCTTCTGGCGCCGGGATGGTGTCGAGATCGGCGCGTTCAAACGCTTTGTCGATCAGGGGTTGGTCGAGTTGGCCCATACTCAGTCAAGCGGCGGCGGGCCGGAAATTCAGGCGGTGACGATCCAGAACCTGGACCCTGAGGGGATTGGGATCGACGAAATCCTGTGTTCCCTGCTGTGCGCGATGATGATGTCGGGCGTATCAGGTGGGGTGTCTGCGGGCTGAGGCGGCCAGATTTCTTGGATTCAGACTTCTTCGATGCGGATGGCGACAGGGGCATCGACCAATACGCCGGTTGCGGCAAAGCCGGCGGTGGCATGAGCGATGTCGTCGGGCGCGGCCTTGTGGGTGACAATCAGCACGGTGGCATGGATGCCAACGTGGCCGTACTGGCGCATCTGGTCGATCGAAATGCCAGCCTCGCCAAGGCAGGTGGCGATTTTGGCCAAGGCGCCGGGTTTGTCGAGCAGCGTCATGCGCAGATAATACGGGGCCGGGGTGGCCGATCTTGCGGCAATCGGCGTGGCAAGCTGATTGGCGGGGATGCCGAAGGTGGGCAGACGCAGGCCACGGGCAAGGTCGATGACATCGCCCATCACGGCGCTGGCGGTGGGGCCCATGCCGGCACCGGGGCCGCGCAGCACGATCTGGCCGACGGCATCGCCTTCCAGCACCACCATGTTGGTGCCACCTTGCAGCTGGCCAAGCGGGCTGTCGGCAGGGACAAGGCAGGGGGTCATGCGTTGTTCAAGGCCACGCCCGGTCATCTGCGCCACGCCCAGCAGTTTGATGCGGTAGCCCATGTCTTGGGCCAGGCGGATGTCGTCGATCGAGACGTTGCCGATGCCTTCCAGCTCCACCGCATCAAAGGATACCTTGGTGCCGAACGCGATGGCCGCGAGCAGCGAAAGCTTGTGGCCCGCGTCGATGCCGCCCACGTCGAGGGTGGGATCAGCCTCCAGATAGCCAAGCTGGCGGGCCTCTTCGAACACCGTGTCGTAGGGGAGGCCAGCGGATTGCATGCGGGTGAGGATGTAGTTGCAGGTGCCGTTCATCACCCCCATCACGCGCTTGATCCGGTTGGCGGCAAGGCCCTCGGTCAACGCCTTGATGACCGGGATGCCACCAGCGACGGCGGCCTCGAAGCGGATGACCCGGCCAAGGGTTTCGGCGGCTTCGGCAAGGGCCTGGCCGTGGTGGGCGAGAAGCGCCTTATTGGCGGTGACGACGTCCTTGCCAGCGACAAGGGCGGCTTCGGTCGCGGCTTTGGCGGGGCCGTCGTGGCCGCCCATCACCTCGACGAACACGTCGACATCCGGGCGCTGGGCCAGGGTGACGGGATCGGCTTCCCAGGCATAGGCGGACAGGTCGGCGTCGCGGTTCTTCTTGCGGTCGCGCGCGGAGACGGCGGTGATGATGACCGGGCGTCCGGCACGGGTGGCGATCAGGTCAGCATGGCGCTGCACGATCTGCACGATGCCAATGCCAACGGTGCCAAGACCGGCAAGACCAATACGCAAGGGGGCGGCGGGCATGGGAAACCTCTGGATCGGCGGCTGTTGCGGTGTCTGTTAGCGGGTTGCAGCGGGCGGCGCAACGCCGGGGTCAGGCGCGACCGACGCGGATCGCAGCAGACAGGCGGGCGCGGGTCGCAGGGTCGAGGATCGGGCCGCGCATCAGGCTGGCGCGGGTCCGGAGCCGTTCTGCGCGGGCAAGAAGTGTGGTGTCGGCAGCGACACTGCCATCGGCCTGAGCCAGAAGCGTGTCGATCGGCACCAGAGCGGGCGGCGGTGCATCAGAAGCGGGAGCCTGCGCGTCGATCTGGGGAAACTGGGCGCATGCTGCGGTCAGGCACAAGACCGTCAGCAGGGCAATGTGGACGGTCATCGGCAGGGCCTCCGGCAAGACTGTTGCAACAGGATACCTGCGGAGGAGCCGGGGTGAAAGGGCAGTTCGCGCCAGACTTATGGTTGGGTGCAAGTGGGATTCATGCAGACGCGGGTGTAAAACCGTGGGCGCGTCACGATGAACTGCCGGAACGTCTGGTCGGTGATCCCGGTGCCGAGGCCGACCACGCCGATGTCAAAGCCCGGATGGTACTCAACCTCGGTTTCCACGACCACGACGGAATCGAGGTTCAGCATTGTCGGGATCTTGTTCTTGAAGGCGGCAAGCTGGATCGACGCAGCGGTGTGCGCAGCCATTTTGTTGCCGGGTGATTTCGAGAACAGCAGAAGATACTTGTTGTTCGGTCCATCATATTGAATCGAGGTTATGCGGATCGACGCCTTTGGCGAATTCAACACCAGAAAGTTCGCCACCGTCTGCATGCCGTTGATGAAGTTCTGATCGATCTGGCCCTGACGCGACAGCAGGTCAGAAATCGAATAGGCGGCCTTTTGCGAGATATTGATCGCGCGGAAAGCATCCCAATACACGAACAGGGCCAGAAACCCCCAGATCAGCATGGGCAGCAGAATCAGCGTTTCGGCCATGATGAGGCCGCTTTCGTCTTTCGCAAAGCCTCTGATGCTATTCC
Organism: Tabrizicola sp.; assembly: GCF_031377265.1. Taxonomy (GTDB): domain Bacteria; phylum Pseudomonadota; class Alphaproteobacteria; order Rhodobacterales; family Rhodobacteraceae; genus JAUYQR01. The sequence goes on from NZ_JANMET010000041.1 coordinate 35,238, forward strand.
TGAGCGACACGATACGTTCCACCCTTAGCCCGGTTCGTTCACAAAGACGGATGCGGTAACAAGCGAATAGCCTCCGTCATCATCCATGACCAGCCCGGCACCGATTGGGGTGGTCAGAAACATCGGATCCTGCTTCATGCAGACGCGGACAAGCATGATCTGGTTGCCTGCGCCAAGCGCGAATTCCGTCGCAGGAACAGCCTGCATCGGATCAATCGGCGCGCTGCGATCAACACAGCTTGTGGGCGTGATCGGCATGGCGAAGGTCGCAGTGTTGACCGGCTGCAGCCAGATCTTCAGGCCCTTTTGGCATTCAGCGGGTGATCCGGCCAAAAGGATGGATCGGGCGCAGATTTCCTTTTTCAGGTCGGTATGGGTCACACCGACAAGCATGCCGAGCCGCAGATCGCGGATCACCAGATCCACCGCACGTTCCAGCATCACATGGCGCGCCATGTAAAAACTGCTTTCGAAAGATGACATGAAGATCGTCATCACCAGTGGGAAAGCAATCACGAACTCGATTGTCACAGCGCCCTCGTCGCTGTGCAAAAAGCGCATCCAGCTGGAGAGAAGCGATTTCATTGGGTCAACCTCAGTTCCGAGATGTTTGCGGCAATCTTTTGAAACGCATCATTCAGCGCGACATTGCTGGTCGAAGCGAAAAAATAGCTTCCCTTGGGTTCAGATGCGCAGTCAGTAATAGCTGTAACACCTTGGGCTGGCGCCTGGAATGCGATGCCGTAAACCTCGATCCCGGCCAGACGAGCGACACTGCAGTTCGTCGACAACAGGCTGTCCATCGTGGTATCGGGCATGTTCTGGGTGCGGAATGCGGCAAGCATGGTGCTGTAGCCCATGCCGCTGACGCCGGAATTGCCGAACAGCTGACGTGCAACCCAGGTGATCCGCGCGACGGCCCAGATCTGGCTCCAGTCCCGTTGCACGGCGGTACCACCCGTGCCGGTTTCGCTGACCCAAGGCGCCGCCCGCCAGGCACCGCCGCAAGGTTGGTTGAGCGCCGTGATCTTGTTGCCAGACGGCGTTGCGGCCCACTTGTGCGGAACCCAGTATTCGTTGGTTCCGGCGCAGGTCGGACGGCCGGTGGTGAACCGGGCGGAATAGTTGTTGTCGGCGGTGCTGCGCCAGATGTTGGAAAGTCCGGTCTTGTAGGCGTCAGGCACAAGGTTGGTAGACACGTGGTCACCGTCGGTCATCAGCACGATGACCTTGCGGGTCAACGGATCGGTGTTCGACGCGGGACGATCCGAAACGCCGGCGTCAGCAATGTTCTGATAGATCGGCTTGGCGGTTTCGTCGATAAGTGCCACGCCCCAACGCATGCCGAGGAAGATCGACGTGTTGCCGCCCGCAACAAGATTGCTGATTTTGGTAAGGATCGGCGCCTTGTTTTTTGTCGGCATCATGACGGTGCCCACTGTGGTGGCATTGCAAGGGTTGGAATAGTTGAACACAAAAGTGCCGTTCGATCCGCTCCACGGTGTGTAGCCAGTGCCTGACCCTGTGGTGGAAGACACTGTATCGGCGTGCGACGCCATCGGCAGCGCCAGTGTGGTGGAGATTGCCGTCTGGTTGAAGATCGTATTCGGCAATTGCAGGCAGTTCACATCTGCCACCGCCCCCACAACGCCGGCTGCGTTTACCGGCACATGGGTTTCGTTGTACTGGGCGCGCAACGAAGGCCCGAGGTTGACCTGGGCATTGTAGGGCACGATGCCGATCGACACCTGGTTCAAGCTGTCATTGGCCTTCACTGTGTTCACGAAATTGGTTGCTGCAGTTCTCAACCCGGCAATCTTGCCGTTGTCATTCATCGACCCGGAAATATCGAGCACCAGGATGATTTCTACCTTGGACACGCCCTGTTCGGCCTTGGAAGCGGTCGGCCCTTCGAGGTAATCAACGTTCAAAAGGTGCATGAAGTAGTTGTTCGATTTGACTTTCGCGGTTGTCGTCACCGTCCGGAAGTTCGAGTTGCCGGTGACTGTGACAGTCGGCGCCGTCATCGAAACCATGGTGGTATCATTGGGGATGTTGGCCTTGGCGAAGTAATCGTTCACCACCGAAGTCGGATCCAGACCCTGTTTCAGGCTGGCGGCCGCCAGGGACGCGCGGTCCATCGTCTGTTGCATCGCGACGCGGCTTGTCTCAAAGCGCATCACGTCAACCGCGATGCCGCCGAACATCAGCATCATGAGAAAGACGAACAGCATGAAGAACGCCATCGCGCCGCGTTCTTCGCGGTGAAAGCGTGCAAATTCCAAACGGATTCGGATAGCGACCAGACTCGCAGCAATTCTGTTCATCACTGTACCCGCTCAAAACACAACAAACCTGTCGGGCAGAGACAGGTTTTCCCAACTCTTATATCTCCACAACTTTGGGCAGAAGTGTGGCAAAGGATTGTCGAAACCTTAAAAATCATGGGTTTTGGAAACGATCTATTGCCGCAATCGCCATTGTATGCGGCGCGTGACAACAAGATTCACCCTGTGATTGTGGATTATGGCAAGAATTGCACGCTTAGATCACAGCTGATTCGGCCTTGCCGCTCTGCCGCAGTTTTGCCGCAATCGATTCCTCGTGGCTGCAGATTTGCGGGCGGCGATGGTTCGGGCAGCATTGCCGGGTGCATCGGGTGCCTTTCGCCGGTAGGGTGCCGCCATGGTGCAGGTTTGCACCACGCCTGACAGGGAGGGATGGCATGCACGTTTCCGGAGAGCCAAGTTTTCGCGAGTCGGTCGACCTGATGTTCAATCGGGCGGTCAAGCTGATGGATATGAGCCCGGGACTGGAGCAGAAGATCCGGGTCTGCAATTCGACCTACACGGTGCGGTTCGGGGTGCGGCTGCGCGGCAAGATCGAGACGTTCACCGGCTATCGGTCGGTGCATTCCGAGCATATGGAGCCGGTGAAGGGCGGCATCCGCTACGCCCTCAGCGTCAACCAGAACGAGGTGGAGGCGCTGGCGGCGCTGATGACCTACAAATGCGCGCTGGTGGAGACGCCGTTTGGTGGGTCGAAGGGCGGTTTGTGCATCGACCCGCGCGCCTGGGATGAGCATGAGCTGGAGCAGATCACCCGGCGGTTCGCCTATGAGCTGATCAAGCGCGACCTGATCCATCCGGCGCAAAACGTCCCCGCGCCAGACATGGGCACGGGCGAGCGCGAGATGGCCTGGATTGCGGACCAGTATGCCCGGATGAACACGACGGATATCAACGCCAAGGCCTGCGTCACCGGCAAGCCACCGCATGCAGGTGGTATTCAGGGCCGGGTTGAGGCGACGGGGCGGGGCGTGCAGTATGGGCTGCGCGAGTTCTTTCGCTATCCCGAGGATGTGGCGAAGGCCAAGCTTTCGGGAAGCCTTGATGGCAAGAGGATCATCGTTCAGGGCCTGGGCAACGTGGGCTACCATGCGGCGAAGTTTCTGAGCGAAGAGGATGGCTGCAAGGTCATCGCGATCATCGAGCGGGATGGGGCGTTGGTCAACGATGCCGGGCTGGACATTGAGGACGTGCGGCAGTGGATGAACCGACATGACGGGCTGATGGCGGGCTATCCCGATGCAAAGCATGTGGCGGACGGTGCGGCGCTGCTGGAGGAGGCGTGTGACATCCTGATCCCGGCGGCGCTGGAAGGCGTCATCAACATGAGCAACGCCGCCCGGATCAAGGCGCCGCTGATTGTTGAGGCCGCAAACGGACCGGTAACCTTTGGCGCGGACGAGATCTTGCGCGCAAAGGGCGTCGTCATCATCCCGGACATGTATGCAAACGCGGGCGGCGTCACGGTCAGCTATTTCGAATGGGTCAAGAACCTGTCGCACATCCGCTTTGGCCGGATGCAGCGGCGGGCGGAAGAGGCGCGGCATATCCTGCTGGTGGAAGAATTGGAACGACTGTCGAAGGAAAAGGGTGTCAGCTGGACGATGTCACCGGGATTCAAGGACAAGTATCTGCGCGGCGCGGGCGAGCTGGAACTGGTGCGGTCGGGTCTGGATGACACGATGCGCACAGCCTACCAGGCGATGCGCGAGGTCTGGCATGGGCGGGAGGATGTGGAGGATCTGCGGGTGGCCGCATACATCGTGTCGATCAGCCGGGTGGCAGCGACATATCGGTCAAAGGGGCTTTAACCAGCAATGCGACAGTTGGCGCTGACCGAGGCGCATCTGACAAAAGTGCACCGTTCGGTTGAGGATGCGGGACCGTCGCCCGGCGTCGAGCTGTTCTCGGAGGCCGAATACGAGGTGTGGGTGCAGCGGATGCTGGCCGCCAACCCCGCGCCGGAGGCGGGGGTGCGGCTGTTCGCCTATGGCTCGTTGATCTGGAAACCCGAAATCGCGCAGACGGCTGAGCGGGTGGGCGTGGCGCTGGGCTGGCACCGGTCATTTTGCTATCGTGTATTGCGCCACCGGGGGACGGCGGAGGCGCCCGGTCTGATGATGGCGCTGGACCGGGGCGGGTCTTGCCAGGGCGTGGTCTATGATCTGGCGCGCGCGGCTGTTGCGGAGGAGTTGGCGCGGCTGTTCCGGCGCGAGTTCACCATCAAGCCCGGCAACGGCCTGCCGCGATGGATCAAGATCAGAACCGAGGCGGGGGTGATCCCGGCGCTGAGCTTTGTGATGAACCGGGGGTCGCCTTTGTACATGGGACGGCTGAGCGCCGAAAAGGTTGCAGCTGTGTTGGCGCGGGCCTGCGGACATTGGGGAAGTGGCGCCGAATATCTGCGCAACACCGTGCAGCATCTGGAAGCGCGCGGCATTCACGACCGCGCATTATGGCGGCTGCAACAGTTGGTGGCGGTCGAGATTGACCGGGTGATCTGATGCCCCCGGCCCCCGGCGACATCTTTTGTCGCATCCGGGCATGACGGCGCGCTGCGCCCTTGGCATTGCACATTCCAGCGGAACCCGGTTCACTGCCGGCAGAATAACCGGAGCGGCGAGATGCGCTATTCAGGGCTGAGGGTGATGGCGGAGGGTCTGTTCGGGAACACCGGATGGAAGCCCGCATGGCGAGACCCAGCACCAAAGGCCGAGTATGACGCGATCATCATCGGTGGTGGCGGGCACGGGTTGGCGACCGCG